>JBKOUQ010000042.1:0-28377 GCA_046723475.1 Candidatus Methylomirabilota bacterium | reverse complement strand
CGTACGATAACCCTTCCAGGTCGCGCAGCACCAACACCAGCCGGCGCTCGTCCGGCAGCTCCGCGATGGCCGCGTGCATGGCCGCCTCGAGCTCGGCCCGCTCGGCGGCCATCGCGGCGTCAACGGTCGCGGCCGGCACGTCGGCCAGCGCCGCGTCCCCGCGCGTCACCCGACGGTCGGGGGACGCGAGGCGGTTGAGACAGAGGCGCGAGGCGATGCCGTAGAGCCACGTGCCGAGCTTCGCCTCTCCACGAAAGTTTGCCACGGCGCCGTGCGCCCGCAAGAATACCTCCTGCGCGATCTCCTCGGCCTCGGCTCGGCTGCCGAGCATGCGCAGCGCCACACCGAACACGCGATGCTGATAGGCAATCACGAGCTCCTCGAACGCCTTCGGCTCACCGGCACGCAGGCGCGCGAGCAGCCCGGGCGGGTCGGCGCCGACCGGCTCACGCATCGTTAGACCGCGCTGCCGCCGCGAAGTTCCGGACGGTGCTCAGTCGCGGACGAAGGCCTCGGCTGCGAAGACGTCGGCGTCCACGGCGCGCCAGTCCACGAGCCGTCCGAGGGTGTCGAGCGCGCGCGGCGAAAACGGTACGGCGCCGGGCCGCATCGGCGTGAGCCAGCGGCGCGCGTAGAGCGTGGCCACGAGGAGCTTGTGATGGTCGTCGGAAGCCGCGCGCAGGGCCTGGCCTTCGTCGAGCAGGAGCGCCACGGCGAGCGCGTGATAGAGCGCCTCGGCGACCGGCCGCGCGTCCAGCTCGCGCGCATCGATGGGCAGCGTGGCCCATCCCGCCGCACGGCGCTCGACGTCGGCGACGACGGCGCGGACGACGTCGACCACGGGCTTCGCATGGCGCTCGCGCACGTCGTCCAGCCGCCGGCCGATGAAGGACGAGAGCGGCGCGAGGGCACCGTCCCGCGCGATCGCGCGCTGCACGTCCAGCGCGACGACGCTCGTCGACCCTTCCCAGATCGCGCCGAGGTACGCGTCGCGCAGCAGCCGCGCGTTCACCCATTCCTCGACGTAGCCGTTGCCGCCGCGCACATTCATCGCCTCGCCCGTCACGCCACGGGCCCGTGCGGTGATCCAGCCTTTGGCGACCGGGGTCACGATCCGGAGCAGCCGGGCCGCCTCCGGGTCGCCCGCATCCCAGGCGTCGAACATCGCGGCCGCGTTCAGCACCACGGAAGCCGCGGCCTCGACGTCGAGCAGCATCTCGAGCAGCGTCGAGCGCATCAGCGGCTTGTCGAAGAGCGCGCCGCCGAACGCCGCACGCCCGCGCGCGTGGACCACCGATTCGAGCAGCGCGCGCCGCATGATGCCGGCGGCCCGCATCGCGTTGGAGAGCCGCGAAGCGTTCACCATCTCCATCATCTGCGCGAGCCCACGCGTGAGGTCGCCGACGACATAGCCGGCCGCGCCGGCGTAGGTGACTTCGCCGGTCGCCATCGAGCGCGAGCCAAGCTTGTCCTTGAGGCGGTTGATGCTCCACGCGTTGCGCGTGCCGTCCGGCAGGTGTCGCGGTACGATGAACAGTCCGAGCCCGCGCGTGCCGGACGGCGCCCCCTCGGGCCGCGCGAGGGTGAGCGCCATATCCGCGTTGGCGTTCGAGGCGAACCACTTGTCGCCCCACAGCCGCCACGTCCCGTCGGCGTCGCGGCGCGCGACGGTGGTGAGCGCGCCGACGTCCGAGCCGCCCGTTTTTTCGGTCATCCACTGCGTGCCCTGCCAGAGCGCGTCGAGCGTGAGCGCGCTCAGCCGCGGCACGTATCGCGCCTGCAGCGCCGCGTCGCCGAACCGCGCGAGGAGGCGGGCCGTCGAGTCGGTCATGTTCACCGGGCACAGCAGCCCGAACTCGGACTGGGCAAAGAGGTACGACAGCGCGTACTTGACGACGTGCGGCACCCGACCCGGCCAGCCGAGGACTCCGTCGCGGTGCGACATCGCGGCCAGACCGAAGCGCTCGAACGCCAGGTGCTCCATCGCGCGGTACGCTGGGTGGAACTCGATGTCGTCCACCCGGCGTCCCTGCGCGTCGTACGGACGCAAGACGGGGACGTGACGATCCGCCTCCGCGGCCAGCGCGTCGAGCTCGCCGCCCGCCACCGCGCCCATCTCGATCAGCCACGGTCGTGCGCGGGCGAGCGTGTCCGCCGAGGTCAGCGTCGAGCAGACGAATTCGAGATTCGGGTCCGCGACGTAAAAATTCAGCCCGCGCGTGGTCGGCATGCCGTCTTGCGCCGCGACGCTCGGCGCGGCGACGGCATCGTCGCGCCGCGCCGTCACTGGAACTCCAGCGTGGCCGCGCGCAGCCCACACAGCAACTTGCCCGCAGTCTCGAGACAGCGATCGTTGGAGGGCGGCATCACCGGGCCCGCCAGCGCGTCGCGATGCCAGCGCTCGAGCGGCAGCTCCTTGAGGATGCCGCGGCCCCCCGCCATCTGCAGCGCGCGGGTCGTCGCGTCGAGCCCGACCTCCGCGGCAAAGGCCTTGGCCTGGTTGACGGCGAGCATCGTCGCCGCCTTGTCGCCGTGCATCCGCAGCCGGGCGGCCTCGTGCACGAGCAGGCGCGCCGCGCGCAGCCGCGTGCCGACTTCCGCCACGGTGCGCTGTACGAGCGGATGGTGCGAGAGCGGCTCCGTCGAGGGCTTGAGCGTCTTCGTCTTCGCGTAGTCGAGCATGTACTCGAACGCGGCCTCACCGATGCCGAGGTAGACCGCGGCATAGCCGAGCGCGAAGCCCGAGAGATCGATGGTGAGCAGGCTGCCCGGCGTGCCGACGATGTCGGCATCGGGCACGAGGCAGTCGTAGCGGATCGTGTGCGAGATCGTCCCGCGCATGCCGGTGGCGTTCCAGATGCCTTCGATCTTCACGCCCGCGTTGCTGCGCGGGATCATCGCGGAGATGACGCCCTCGGCCGCGCTGGTCGTGCCCTCGACCACGCCCGTGACGAAGTAATAGTCGGCGGCGTCGCCGATCGAGCAGAACTGCTTGACGCCGGCCACGCGCCAGCCGCCCTCCGCGCGGCGGAACACCGTATTGAGGACGAATTTGTCGCGGAACGACTGCTCGGGCTCGCTCGTGATCGAAGCGATCAGGTGGCCGTGCTGCACGACGTCGGCGAACCAGCGACGCTTTTGCGCCTCGGTGCCCAGCGCGTCGATGAAGCCGGTGATCGTGCTGTGCATGTTGAACGTCAGCGCGGTGGCCGAGCAGCCGCGCGCCATCTCGCGCAGCGCGTGGACATAGGCGACGGGGTCTGCACCCACCCCGCCCCAGGCACGCGGCACCGCGAGCGGCAACAGGCCGGCCGCGTGCAGGTCGCGATAGTTTTCGTACGGAAACGCGGACTCCGCGTCGTAACGGGCGGCGCGCGGCGCAAAGCACGTCCGCGCCAGGTCGTGCATCCGCGCGACGAGGTCGGCCTGCTCCGCGGACAGCGGCGGCGACGACAGCGCGTCCATCTCGCGAGGACGATAGCATAGCGCCACACTCGCGCCTCGCCGGGCGCGCGCTACGGCGATCCCAGCGTCACCGGACATGGGACCCGCCGAGTGCGCGATCGTCAGCCCGCGGCGGCGCGCGGCTATTTGACGCTGCCGGCGGTGAGCCCGCCCACCAGATGGCGCTCGATCAACGCGAAGAGCACCACGACGGGCACGATCGCGAGCGTGGACGCCGCGAAGAGGTGGTTCCAGTGCTGCACGTACGCCGTCACGTACGACGTGATGCCGACGGTGAGCGGCTTACGCTCCGGCGCCGTCATCAGCGTCAGCGCGACGATGTATTCGTTCCAGGCGGCGATGAACGCGAAGATCACGGCAGTGACGAGACCCGGCCCGGACAACGGGAGGATGACGCGGGCGAGGACGCCGAGCCGGCCGCAGCCGTCCACCGCCGCGGCCTCCTCGATCTCGCGCGGGATGGAGGCGAAAAAGGCGCGCAGGATCCAGATGGCGAAGGCGAGGTTGAAGGCGGCGTTGGTCAGGATCAGCGCCGCGTAGGTATTCACCAGGTCCAGCTCGAAGAACTCGCGGTAGAGGCCGACGACGAGCGCGGTTGGCGAGAACATCTGGGTCACGAGCACGACGAACAGGAACGCGGTACGCCCTGGAAAACGGTGGCGCGCGGTGTAGTAGGCAGCCGGCGCCGCGGCCAGCACGACGATGACCGTCGACACCCCGGCCACGACGAGCGAGACACGCAGCCAGTCGGCGAAGGCCGGGTCCGAGACGACGTCCCAGAAATTGCTGGGCCGCCAGGTTTGGGGTGCGATCCGGGGTGGGGTCACGCGCAGCTCGGCGTCCGGTTTGAGCGCGGTGAGCACCATCACCACGTAGGGGGCAAGCACGACACACGCGAGCACGATCCCCGCCAAGCTCAGCGCGGCGCGGCGCATTCACGCCCTCCCCGCCGCGGGCGCGCCGTCGTCCCAGCGTATGGTCTTCAGATACGCAAAGACGGCGAGCAGGATGAGCGCGACGTTCACGACGCCGAGCGCGGCGGCGAGGCCGACGTCACGCAGCGCGCTCTTGAAGGCGATCTTGTACATGTACGTGATCATCGTGTCGTGCGCGAAGCCCGGGTTGCGGTCGTTGAGCGTCCACACGATCGGAAACGAATTGAACACGTAGATCACGTTGAGCACGACGGCCACGAGGAGCGCGGGTTGGAGCAGCGGCAGGGTCACCAGCCGGTACGTCGTCCACGCCGACGCGCCGTCCACGCGTGCGGCCTCGTAGACCTCGCCCGGAATGCCCGCCAGCCCGGCCAGCAGCACGTACGTCGTGAATGGCAGCGAGACGAAGATGCCGACCGCGATCATCGCCCCCATCACGGTCGCATCGTCGCCGAGCCAGTCGATCGGCCGGGACAGCACGCCCACCGACGTCAGAAGATGGTTGAGGACACCGAAGTAGTAGTCGTAGATCCACACGAAGAGCTTGCTGGTCATGATGAGCGAGGCGGCCCACGGCACGATGAGCGCCCAGCGCACGAGCGTGCGGCCGGGAAAGTCCTGGTGCAGGAGTTGCGCGAGCGCCAGCGAGACGGCGACGGTCACGCCCACGACCGCGGTCACCCACGTCGCCGTATTGACGAGCACCGTCGACAGCGCGGGCTGCTCGAGCAGCCGCGCGTAGTTCGCGACGCCAACGGATCCCTGGAAGAGGCCGGTCACGGAGTAGCGTCCGAGCGAGGAGCGCACGAGCGCGACGGCCGGATAGAAGACCACGCCCGCGATCAGCAGCAGGCTCGGGCCGAGCCAGAGCAGCGCGCGCCACCGCCGGGCTCTCACGCGCCGCGCGGGATGTGGCGTGTCAGCGCGCCGCCGCGGCAGCGACGGCGTTGCGTTGAAGCTGGTCGAGCACCTCTTTGGGATTGCCGCCGGGCTGGACGGCGAGCCCGATGTTTTGCTGGACGTCGAGCTTGACGCGATCCCACGCGGGGTCCGTCGTGGGCACGAGCCGCGCGTTCGGGAGCGCGTCGAGGTACGGCGTCAGGGCCGCGTTCGCGCGCATGCGCTCGAGTCCGGACTTGGTGACCGGCAGAAAGCCCTCGGCGGTGATCCATTTCGTGATGTTGTCGGGCTGGTAGTAGAGGTCGAGGAACTTCTTCACGGCCTCGCGGTTGTCCTTCTTCTTGAACGCCATCAAGTAGTCTTCGACACCGAGCGTGATCGCTCGCGGCTGCGTGGTGGGCATCTCGGCGACGCCGTACTTGACCTTGCCCTCGGCGTCGAGCTGCTTGGCGAGCGGGCTGAAGCCCATCACCATGCCGACCTTGCCATCCTTGAAGAGCTGGAACGCGCCATCGGTCCGGTTGGTTTTGCCGGGGTTGACCTGCGTCACGCGGTGCCGATTCGCGAGATCGGCGAGGAAGCCGAGGGTGCGGACGTTCGGCTCGCTGTTGATCGCCCACGCGTCGCCGGCCTTCCAGTCGCCGCCCCCATTCCACATCCAGATCGACCACTCCGCTTGCGCCTCCTCGGGTCCCAGCGGCAGCGCATAGCCGACGATGCCGGCACCGAGCGCCTGGACCTTCTTCGCCGTCTCTACGAACTCGTCCCAGGTCTTGGGCGGCGCGGCGATGCCGGCCCGCTCGAACAGCTCGCGGTTGTAGAAGAACGCGCGCGCGCTCGAGAGGATGGGCAGCCCGTACAGCTTGCCCTGGTACTGGCCGCCGCGCGCGAAGGCGTCGAGGAAGTCGTCGCGTGTGTTCGGGGAGACGACGTCATCGGCCGGGTAGAGGAGCCCGTCGCGCGCGTAAGACGAGAACGAGTTGAGGTTGAGCACGTCGGGCGGCTGGTTGTTCTGGATCATCGTGCTGACCTGCTGATCGATCGAGTTCCAGTCGATGATCCGCAGATCCACCTTCGGGCCGCCCTGCTTCGTGTACTGCTCGGCCAGGTTCTGCCAGAACGCGCGCGTGTGATCTTTGCTGTACTCGGCGATGACCACCGTGAGGGCGGGGCCCGAGCCGCGGTTGCACGCCACCAGCGCCAGCCCGACCGCCGCCGTCAGGACGAACAGCGTCCGCAGCCGCTGCCTCACGGTGCCGCCACGACTCGCGCGTCGCACGCGCCCATCTTATCCGCGCCGGCGGCCGCCAGCCGCCATTTTCAGCCGTCCTTCTGGAGGAATCGGTTGACGTCCCGCGGCGTGATGAGATCCGGCGCCGTCCAGCCGTCCAGGTCGTACTCGCTCAGACACCGCTCGGCGAACTCGCGAAACCGGCGCGCCGCACCACTGGTCTGGGCCATCTGCCAGGTCAGATAGCGGATCGTCTCGGGCGCGCCCGCGTAATTCCGCTCGTAGAGCTCGTGGCGGCCGCCGAACTCGGTCCCGAGCGCATCCCAGAGCAGCTTCATCAGCTTGGCCCGCTCGACCGCGCTGGTGCCGTCCGAGCCGCGCAGATAGCGGTCGAGGTAGCCGCGGAGCTCCGGCGTCTTGAAATCCACCGCATGCGAGTTCAGGTAGATCAGCGCGCTGCCGAAGATGCTCTCGGCGATCTCCTTCACGCGCGGCCACGCGATCGTCGCGAAGAGGCGGTAGGCCTGCGCGTATTCCGGGTTCGGCAGCACGGTCGTGCCCGCCCACGGCACCGCGCCGCGCGCCATCGCATCGCTCAGGCCCCAGAACAGGTTGCGCCACGCGATCGCTTCGCCGATCGACGACTGGATGTGGCGCGGCTCGGCGGAGCCGACGGCGTCCGCGGCCTTGAGCATCAGGCCGACGACGAAGTCGAGCTTGACGGCCAGCCGCGTGCAGCCGTGCAGCATCGCGCGCGGGAAGAAGCCGGAGTGCTGGAAGAACGTCGCCGACTTTTCGAGATCCTCGTAGACGAGCACGTTTTCCCAGCGCACGAGCGCGTGGTCGAGGACGAGGATCGCGTCGTTCTCGTCCATGCGGCTGGCGAGCGGATAGTCGAACGGGCTGCCCATGATCTCCGCGCTCATCGCGTAGGACGGCCGGCAGATCAGCTTGACGCCCGGCGTGTCCATCGGCGCGATGAACACCGCCCCGAACTCCTTGGTCTTGATGACCGTTGTCGTCGGGTGGGCGATGAAGTTGGCGTGGGTCAGCGCCGAGCCCGTTGCCACGACCTTGGCGCCGCTGACGACGAGTCCGGCGTCGGTTTCCTTCTCGACGTGCACGTAGACGTCGGCCACCGCGTCGGTGGGCCGATGGCGGTCGACCGGCGGCTGCACGAGCGCGTGATTGAGATAGAGCACACGCTCCTGCGCGGCGACGTACCAGCGCCGAGCGTTGTCCTGGTACGGCGCGTAGAACTCGGCGTTGGCGCCGAGCGTGGCGAGAAACGCCGCCTTGTAGTCAGGCGAGCGGCCCATCCACCCGTATGTCAGGCGCGCCCAGGCCGCGATCGCGTCGCGCGCCGCGACCAGATCGTCGATCGTGCCGGGCGCGCGGAAAAAACGGTGCGTGAAGCCACCGCTGCGGGTGTCGGTCGGACACGTCAGCACCGGCTGGGCGGCGGCGTCGTGGAGCGCGTCGTAGAGCCGCGCGAGCATGCGCGCCGGATTGCGAAACGCCGGGTGCGTCGTGACGTCGCGGACGCGCTCGCCGTAGATCCATACCTCGCGCCCGTCGTGCAGGCTCTCGAGGTACTCCGCACCCGTGAACGGCCGCGTCACGCTCATTGGCTCACGCGCCCGCCCGGCCGCCCGCGACGCGGAACATGCCCTCGGTCAGCCCCAGCGCGCTCTTGCCGATCGTCTCGAGCATCCGGTCGGTGGTCGGCGGCATCAGCGTCGCCGTACGCATGTCGCGAAACGCGCGCTCCGCGACGAAATCGCGGTACGCGCCGCGCCCGCCGACGGTCTGGATCACGCGCGAGGTGACCTCGAGCCCGACCTCCGTGGCGAGGTACTTCGCGCGATTGGCGAGGAGACCGCGCTCGACGATGTCGGCGGCGTCCCAGCCCGCGGCCGACTGCTCGAGCACCAGCCGCGCGGCATCGAGCCGGACGGCCATCTCGCCAACGTGGCGCTGCACGGTCGGATCCTGCGCGACCGAGACGTTCTCCGGCTTTACGACACGCTTGCGGAGAAACTGCAGCGCGAAATCGAGAGCCGCCTCCGCGATGCCGACGTACACCGCGGCGTAGCCGAGCGCGAAGCTCTCGATCACACCGACCTGCACCGCGGCACCCGGCAGGCCGAGCGTCGCGTCTGCGCCCACCCGCACGCCCGTGAACGTCACCGACGGGCTGTAGGTGCCACGCATGCCGAGCGTGTCCCACCGCCCGTCGGTCGTCATGCCGTGCGCGCCCGCCGGGACCAGTGCGAGCAGCAGCGCCTTCGCCATGTCGCCGCCGCCGTCGAGCGCGCACCAGACCATGGAGTACGATGCGCCGAGCGCCATCGTGCAGAAGTGTTTCACGCCGTCGATCACCCAGCCGTCACCGCGCTCACGGATGGCGGTCTCCATCACGAACGTCCGCGACAGGCTCACGGCCGGTTCGCTGCCCCACGAGCCGAACAGCTTGCCGCGCGTGACGACCTCGGGGAAGTACCGGGCCTTTTGCGCGTCGGTTCCGAGTGCATCGATGAACCTCATCACCGTGGAGTGCATGTGCAGCGTCATCGCGGTGCTGGCACACGCGCCGGCGAGCGTCCGGATGACGCCGACGTAGGTCGGCATGTCGAGGGCCACGCCGCCGTGCGCGCGAGGGATGGCAACGCCCAGGAGTCCCGCGCCGGCCAGCGCGCGCCAGCTGTCGAGGGGATTCCTGGCGTCGCGGTCGTACTGAGACGCACGTGGCGCCAGTTCGTCACGGGCGAGCCGCGTCGCGATCTCGAGCATGCGTTGATCCGGCGCTGTCGCCATCATCAGGACGCCGAGTCTAGCACCGGGAGTCGTGCCTGCTCGGCCGCCGACATGCGCGGGCAGATCGTCAGTCCCGGACACGAACTATGGACGCCATTCGACCGCCCAGAAATGTCCGAAAGGTTTGACAGCTGCCTCGCCGCGGCCTGCTGATGGTGTTAGCCGAGACCCCAGAGGCACCTTTACGCCCGGTCTGACCTTCGGCTCGCTCGTTGCCCCACAGTCTCGCGAAGTGTGGCATTTACGCCGAGGTGGAAAATGAACGTTATCGGTTGCCTCCTATTGGTTGGTCTCTTTCTGGTGGGTCCATTCGCGAGCGGCTATGCGGCCGCGGTCCCCACCCAGACGATTTCGATCCTCGATGTCGGCGATACCGGAAGCACGGCAGACGGCACGATCTTCGTCGGCGACCCCAACCCGAGCCCGCCGGCGACCGGCACCGGCGTGTTCCAGCCATTCCTGCGCACCCAGCGCTCGAGCGGGGGTGGGGGAGGCGTCGAGAACGGCTTCAACACCGACGCTTCGAATCCCAGTATCAACTTCAACACGAAGGAAGGCATCTGGACGCATTCCGTCCAGTTCAGCGATCTCACGCCGATCAACGGCTACTATTGGTTGTCCGTGGACGCGAACCAGTACGCGTGCGCCACGTGCCCGCGCAACCAGATCAACATCACCGAGCTCGAGATCTATATCGGCTCCGATCCCAACCTGGCCAACCCCGAAGCGACGGGTACCGGCGTCAATGGTACGGGCTATACCGGAACGCCGTTCAACAACCTGTACGACTCCCAGGGCGGCGGGACGGCTCCGAGCTTGCTGACTTATGCACCGGTCTGGACGTTGGACAGCGCGCTGAACGGGGACGTCACCATTGTTCTGCAGGCCAGCATTTGCGATACAAACGGTCAGTGCGGCAGCGGCCACGGCGATCTCGGCGTGATGATTCCCGTGAGGCTGCTCGGAAGCCACAGTCCGACGGACTATTTCGTGCTCTATACGGAGTACTCGCACGGCAACGACGGCTTCGAGGAGTGGAAGTTCTTCGATACCCCGCGCGTGCCCGAGCCCGCCTCACTGGCGCTGCTGACGTCGGGCCTCGTCGCCGTGACGGCGTGGGCCGCGGTCAGGCGGCGCTAGCCCGACCGCGCGCTCACGCCATCGCCTTGCCGCCGGCCGCGGGCCGTCGCGCGGTCACGCATCGACACGTGTCGACCTGGTGCAGCTCGATCATGTTTCCGAACGGGTCCTTCATGAAGATCTGCAGCGATTCCGGGCCGACCACGCTCTCGGCCACCCAGTAGCTCACGCCCAGCCGTTCCAGCTCCTTGCGCGTCTCCTGGATATCGGCCACGGCCAGCGCGACGTGCGGCATCGACGGATCCTGCCCCGGTCCCTTCGCGAATTTCGACTGCCCGCTCACGCCCATGAGATGGATCTGCGCCGTACCTCCCACGTCCATCCAGTAGCCGTCGATCGTCGGGATGTTCGGGCGGCCGGGATCGTGGTCGAGGCCGAGGACGTCGCCGTAGAAGCGGCGCGCCTTCGCGACGTCGTCCGCGGACGGGCCGACGCGAATGCCGTGATGATGGAGCTCGAGCACTTTAACCGCCATGGAAACCTCCTGTGAGCGCTGCGCACTTCACACCTCACGCAGGCGTGCGGCGAAGTGTGGCGCCAATCATAGCCACGAGACGACCCCTGACGCCAGGTGCTACGCTGCCGCCCATGCCGCACGTCGGCGCGCCGCTCAAGCGCCTGGACGATCCGCGCCTGCTGACGGGCCGCGGCCGCTACGTCGACGACATCACGCTGCCGCGCATGGTTCACGTCGCGTTCGTGCGCAGCTCGCACGCGCACGCGACGATCACGGACCTCGATGTCAGCGCGGCCGCACTCGCTTCGGGCGTCGTCCGCGTACTGACCGGCATCGAGGCCGCGCGTCTGTGCAAGCCATATCGCGGCATCCTGCACCACTATCGCGGCATGAAGACGGGGGCGATGCAGCCGCTGGCCGTCGAGCGGGTGCGGTGTGTCGGCGAGCCCGTGGTCGCGATCGCCGCCGAGAGCGCGGCGGCGGCGCACGACGCGGCGGCGTGCGTTCGTGTCGAGTACGCGCCGCTGCCCGCCGTGCTCGATCCCGACGCGGCGACGGCGCCCGGTGCCCCGGTCATCCACCCCGAGCTTGGCGACAACGTCATGTACGAGACTCGGCTGAACGGCGGCGAGCCCGATGCGGCGTTCGCGTCGGCGCCGCGCGTCTGGCGCCGGCGCTTCACCACCGGCCGGCACACGGGCGTGCCGCTCGAGCCGCGGGCGCTCGTGGCCGACTTCGAGCCGGCGACGCGGGCGCTCACGGTGTGGATCTCCACGCAGGTGCCGCACATGATGCAGGCCGTGCTGGCCGAGCTCTTCGCGCTGCCCGAGCACCGCGTGCGCGTCATCGCGCCGGACGTGGGCGGCTCGTTCGGGATCAAGATCCACGTCTATCAGGACGATCTGGCCGCGATCGCGCTCGCCCTCGCCCTCGGCCGTCCGGTCAAGTGGGTCGCGACCCGTCGGGAGTCGTTCGTCTCCGACATCCACGCGCGCGAGCAGACGGTCGATGTCGAGGTCGCCGCCGGCGAGGAGGGCGTCGTCAGCGCGATGCGTGCGCGCATCACCGCCGCGGTCGGGCCGTACTCTGCGTATCCACGCTCGAGCGTCGTCGAGGGCGGCCAGGTGCTGCGGCTGCTGCCCGGACCGTACCGCCTGCGGCATTACGATGGCGCGCTACGGGTCGTCGCGCAGAACAAGGTGATCACGTCACAGTACCGCGCGGTCGGGCATCCGATCGCCACCGCGGTGACCGAGTCGATGCTCGACACGATCGCGCGCGACGTCGGCCTGGATCCGGCGGAGGTGCGGCGACGTAACCTCGTGCGATCAGACGAGCTGCCGTACACCTCGGCCACCGGCAACGTCTATGACAGCGGCTCGTATCACGCCGCACTCGCGCGGCTGCTCGACGTGGCGAAGTACGACGACCTGCGTCGCGAGCAGCAGGCGGCCCGCGCCCAGGGCCGGCACATGGGCATCGGGCTCTCGTGCTTCATCGAGCTCACGGGTCCCGGCGCGCAATTCTATGGGATCGGAGGCGCGCCGATTTCGGGGCAGGACGCCGCCACGCTGCGGCTCGAGCCCTCGGGCGCCGTCACCGTGCTCGCCGGCGTGACCGATCAGGGTCAGGGCACGCCGACGGCGTTCGCGCAGATCGTCGCCGACGAGCTCGGGATCGCGCCGGGCGACGTCGCCGTGCGCTCGGGCGACACCGCGCTGATGCCCTACGGCGGCGGCACGTGGGGCAGCCGCGGGACGCCGATCGGCGGCAGCGCCACGCTGCTGGCGTCGCGCGCGCTCGCGGAGAAGGTTCGGCGCGTCGCCGCCACGCTGCTCGAGGCGCACGCCGAGGACATCGAGCTCGCGGACGGGCGTGCGCACGTCCGCGGTGCGCCGGATCGTGGTCTGACGCTCGGCGCGCTCGCGCGCGCCGTGCATTTTCGGAGCAACGAGCTGAAGGGTGCGGAGCCCACGCTCGACGCGACCGTGCACTTCACGAACGCCCAGCCGTGGACGTTCACGAACGGCGCGCATCTCGCCGTCGTCGACGTCGACGTCGAGACCGGGCGGGTCCGGGTCGTACGCTACGTCACGGTGGACGACTGCGGTCGCCTCGTGAATCCCGCGCTCGTCGAGGGCCAGATCGCCGGCGGCATGGCCCAGGGCCTCGGCGGCGCACTCATGGAGCATTGCGTGTACGACGATGCCGGCCAGCCGCTCTGCGGCACGCTGATGGAGTACGCGGTGCCCACCGCGACCGACGTTCCCGCGCTCGAGCTACATCACCTGCAGACGCCCGCGCCGTCGATCGCGGGCGGCTACAAGGGCGCCGGTGAAGCGGGAACCACCGGTGCGCCGGCGGCGATTCTGAATGCGATCAACGACGCGCTGGCGCCGCTCGGCGCCGTCCTCACCGAGCAGCCGATTACGCCCGAGCGCGTCCTCCGCGCCCTCCGCGTACTGTAACGCAGACATTGAGCCGCCTCGACACGCGCATGGACGGCGTCGATCGCGAGCTGCACGCCGCCATCGACGTCCGAGAGCGACTCGCCGCGCTCGAAGCCGCCCAGGCCCGCTGAAGCGGGCCCAACACGCCCGTCGCGAGCGTCTCCGCCCAAGGCGGTACACTGCCGCTTGCGGAGGTGAAACCATGGCCGTGAAGGCGCTGCTGCATTACGCGCTCGAAATTCCCGACCAGACGGTCGGCGAAAAGTTCTATACGGGCTTCGGCCTCGTCGACGAGCCCGGACGTGACGGCGCCGTCCGCCTGCGGCCGGCCGCGCTGAAGCGCGAGACCGTGCTGCTCTATGGCGGCCCGAAAAAACGGCTGCACCACGTCGCGTTCGGCGCGCCGGGGGCGGAGTTCGAAGCGACGCGCGAGTCCCTGCGGCGTGCCGGCGTGAGCGAGGTCGATCCCCCGCGCGGCGCGCCCGAGGGAGGTGCATGGACCCGCGACCCCGACGGCAACTTCGTCAACATCCGGCCGGAAGCGGGTGACGTGCCGCCTGCGGATCCGGCGCTGCTCCTGAATTCTCCCGGCCATGTCTCGCGCATCGGCGTTCGCGGCTGCCCCGACCGTTTCGAGGCGCGGCCGCGTCGTCTCGGCCACGTCCTGCTCTTTTCGCCCAACCTCGACCGCATGATCGACTTTTACACGCGCGTGCTCGGCATGAAGCTCTCCGACCGCTGCCCGGGGATCATCGCGTTCCTGCGCTGCACCCCGGACCACCACAACCTCGCGTTGCTCGACTCGCGAGGCCCGGGGTTTCATCACGGATCGTTCGAGGTCGGCGGCATCGACGAGATCGCGATGGGCATGCAGCGCGCCCACGAGGCCGGCATTCCCGTCGGGTGGGGCCTCGGTCGTCACGTCATCGGCTCGAACTTCTTCTATTACGTGCGCGATCCGTGGGGCTCGTGGGCCGAGTACTTCCACGACATCGACCATATTCCGGAGACGTGCGCCTGGCAGCCGCGCGATTTTCCGCCGGAGGACGCGCTGTACCGGTGGGGGCCGCCGGTGCCCGAAGACTTCGGGCTCAATCGCGAGCTGGAGGGCTAGGCTGCACCCACTCGATGAGTTCCGCAAGCGGCTCGGCGATCGCGCCGAGCCGCTGGGCGTCATCTGGCGGCACGTCGCCGAGCACGACGAGTGGATCGCGCGCGCGGAGCTGCACGACCGCTATGTGCGTCGCGGCGTGTCCGATATCCGCTCGACGCTCGAGCACCTCGGCGGCAGCATTGTCTTCGATCACCGGGTGGGCGGGCGCGACTGCTATCGGTTGACTCTCCTGGGGATTCTGCTCGCGCCGGAAGGTCCGGACGTCGAGCGGCTCATCGTCCGGCATGCGGCGGGTCGGCCGCTCACCGCGGCCGAGACCGCTCAGCTCAAGCACGTGCTCGAGGCTGCCGAGTGGCTCCGGGATCCGGCGGTACTCGGCGCGCCCGATCTCGCCAACCGGGTTGTACGGCGGGCGCTCGACGCCTACGATCCCGAGACGCGCATTGACGGGGTCGCGTGATGCCGCGCCGCGTGCTCGTCACCGGTCTCAGCGGCCTCATCGGCACGGCATTCCGCCGCCACGTCGAGGGCACGTACGCGCTGCGCGCGCTGAACCGCCGCGCCGTTGCCGGCGTGGAGACGCACCGGGCCGATCTCGGCGATCTCGCGGCGATCCAGCCGGCGTTCAAGGACATCGACACCGTGGTGCACCTGGCCGCGGCGGCGGGTGATCACCAGGCGCCCGAGGACATCATTCGCTCGAACGTGCTCGGCACGTATCACGTGTTCGAGGCAGCGCGCGTGGCCGGTGTCGCGCGCGTGATCTTCGCGAGCAGCGGCGCGACCGTCAGCGGCTGGGAGCGCGAGCCGCCGCTGAGCCACCTGGTCGCCGGCCGCTACGATGAGGCCGGCACGATCACCCCGCTGACACACGAGACGCCGCTGCGCCCGAGCGGGCTCTACGGCGCGAGCAAGGTCTGGGGCGAGGCGCTCGCGCGCCACTATGCCGACGCGCACGGCCTGTCGGTGGTCTGCCTGCGCATCGGCCGCGTGAAGTCCGAAGACCGGCCGACGACGGTCCGCGACGCCGCCGTCTGGTGCAGCCAGCGCGACATCGCGCGAATGCTGCAGGCGTGCATCGAGGCGCCGCCCTCCGTACGCTTCGACATTTTCTACGTCGTCTCGAAGCTGCGTCACGGCTATCGCGACGTGGAGCACGCACGCGTGGTGCTCGGCTGGACGCCGGTCGACTCCGCCTAGCGCAACCGGCTGAGCCGTCCGAGTACCGCCCGCAGCCAGGGCCTGGCACCGGTTTGATGCCGGTCCGGCGGGCTCCGTCACCCACGCGACCCACACGCCGTTCTTCGAACGGCGAGGATCGAGGGGGTCCCACGTTCGCCCGCCTCCCGGCACCAGCACCGGCGCCACCCGGCTGCGGGCGATACTCGCAGGGCTCGGCCGGTTTGCTAGTGCCGCGCGCCGATCTCGATCAAGTAGCGCCAGACGCCGGGGTGGATGAGCTCGGGACGCGGCGCTGCGGCGGCGGTGTTGGCCGCGGTCGTTTCCTTGCCTTGCGGCAGCCGCCGCGCGATGCCTGCCTCCGCGAGATGCAGCGCCTTTGCAACACGGTAGGCGACGTCGTCGCTCAGCCCCGGACGCGCCATGATGAACGACCATGAGCCCAGCGAGCGGATCGGCGCGTCCTGGCCCGGATACGACCCGGCGGGCACGGTCAGCGGCTTGAGGAACGCGTGCTTGGCCTGAATTCGTCGCAGGCCTTCGGCATCGGGAACGATGAAACGCGCTCCGCCTGGGGCCTTCGCCACGGCGGTGAAGCCGGGCCAGCCGACGCCGGCGCCCCACAGCGCGGCCACGCGGCCGTCCTGCACCATCGCCGGCCCGTCGCCGGCGCGATCGAGATAGACCGCCTGGAAGTCGCGGTCCTGGTCGAGACCGAGCCCGTCGAGGACGTAGCGCGCCAGCAGGACGAGGCCCGAGCCGCGCGCACCGAACGCGACCGATTTGCCGCGCAGGTCCGCGACCGTGCGCGCCGGCGAGTCCGCGCGCACGACGAACATCCCGGGCGTCGAGTACATCGCGGCGACGATGCGGATCGGCGAGGGAGTGCGGCCCACGCCTTGCAGCGCTTCGTACGCGACTTCGCCTTGCACCAGCGCCAGGTCGACCTCGTTTCGTTCGAGCAGCGGGACGTTCTCGGTGCTGCCCTTGGTGTTGCGCGGCTCGATCTCGAGCGTGGGATCGACGTCACGGACCGCGGCGATGACGGCGTCGCCGTAGACGGGAAATCCTCCGCCGGGTGTGGCTGTGCCGAGCGTGAGCTTCATGTGTGCTCCTTGCGCCGACACGGCCGGTGCAACGCCCAGGGTCAGCGCGATGGCGGCGAGTGTGGCGACGAGACTCCTCGGGGGCACGTCGCGACGAATGATCTCACGCGCGTCGACCCAGCCGGCGCATCATCGCCCGCACTGTCCCGCCCGGATCCTTGGCCCGACCGCGACCGACGGTGCCGAGTAGCCGTGCCGCCTCGGCCGCATTGCCACCGGTCAGCGCGAGCGCCTCGCCGAGCGCGGCCCGCTGGAGCGCGGCCATCTCCTCGCGGAGGTTCAGCGTCCGCGCGGCGAGCTTGCGCGCGACCGCCGCACGATCGATCAGCGCTGCCTGCGGAGGCCTGCTGCCCGGCCCCAGCACGCGTCGCGGCAGATCGCTCGGGATGATCTCTTCGCCGGCGCGCTTGTAGACGAGCGTCTCCCACACCACGTTCCGCAGCTCGCGCACGTTGCCCGGCCAGGGATACGCGGAGAGCGCGCGCAGCGCGTCCTCGCGCACGCCGCGAACCCGCGGCTGCGCACTCGGATCGTCGACATAGAATCGCTCGACAAAGCGCTGCGCGAGCTCCGGCAGATCCTCCAGGCGCTCACGCAGGGGCGGTAGCGCGATCGTGACGATCGCCAGGCGCTCGTAGAGGTCGGCGCCGAAGTCGCCGGCCTCGACGAGCGCGCGCAGATCGCGGTTCGTCGCCGCAATGATGCGAAAGTCGACCGCCCGCCACGTGTTCTCCCCCAGGCGATTGACCACGCGGTCCTCCAGGACGCGCAGCAGCTTCACCTGCAGCGCCGGCGGCGTGTCGTCGATCTCGTCGAGGAAGACCGTGCCGCCGGCGGCCGCCGCCAGCTGTCCGTCGTACTCGTGCGACGCGCCCGTGAACGCCCCGCGCGCGTAGCCGAACAGCTCGGCCTCCATCAGATCGTTCGGAATCGCGGCGCAGTTGATGGCCACCAGACGGTGGTCGCGGCGCGCCGACCATTGGTGTACGAGCCGCGCGACGAGCTCTTTCCCCGCGCCGGTCTCGCCCGTCAACAGTACCGCCATCGAGGTGCGCGCCGCGCGCGCCGCCTGGACGAACATCCGCCGGGCGACGGCGCTGCGCGCGACGACGTCGGGCGGCAACGCGGGCGCGGGCGGCGTCGCAGCCAGCTCGTGCGCCCGCGCCGCAAGCTTCTCAACGGCATCCGCGGCGTCGAGGGACACGACGTCGTAAGCGCCGTCGAGCACGGCGGCCGTCGCGACGCTGTCGTCCACACGCCCGTCGCAGACCCAGATCCATGCGGGCGCGCTCGGCACGCGCGGGCGCCGGCCCCCCGACGACATCACCGCGCACGGCGACTCGCCCGCAGCCCGCGCGTGGTGGACGCGCACATGGCGCGCGGCCAGCGCGACAACCACGGCGCGGGGCGGTGCGGGGCCGAGCCAGTCCAGCCGAACCATAACGTGTATTGAATCATGATCACAACACGATTAAAATCGCGAAACGGCTCCTTCCTATATCTCGGGGGCGTGGAGAATCGCGGATTTCGGTGTGGCGCAGTCGATGCGTGGAGTCTCGCGATGCGCGGGCAACGGCCCGCCGGGAGGAGACGCCATGTGGTGGCTGCTGAGAATGCTGACGCTCGACCAGTGGATCATGGTCGCGGCCGTCATCGGCGCGATCGTGCTGGTGGTGCGCCTCGGACTGCGCGTCATCGGCCCGAACGAGTCCGGCTTGCTGATCAAGCGCTATGGTCCTGAGCTGCCGGCCGGCCACGTGATCGCGCTGAACGGCGAGGCCGGCTATCAGGCTCAGATGCTCGGCCCCGGCTGGCACTTTCCCGTGTGGCGCTGGAGGTATCGGGTCGTGCGCGTGCCGGTGCTCGTCGTGAGCCCCGGTGACATCGCGCTGGTCGTCGCGGCGGACGGGCGCGCCATTCCCGCGGGCCGGGTGCTCGGCCGCGAGGTGGCGTGTGACTCGTTCCAGGACGCGGCCGCGTTTCTCCGCAACGGCGGCGAGCGAGGACGCCAGCTCGCGTTCATGACGGCGGGGACGTATCGGATCAATCCCGCGGCGTTCGAGGTCGTCACCGCGGCGAACGCGGCGAAGCACGGGATGATGGCGTCGCAGCTGCGCGTGTATCACGTCGTGCCCGACCGCCAGGGCATCGTGACGACGCTCGACGGCCGCGCGATTGCCGCCGGCGACCTCGCGGGCCCGCTCGTACCCGGGCACGACAACTTCCAGCGCGGGCAGGCGTTCATCGATGCCGGCGGCTGCCGCGGTCTGCAGGAAGAGGTTCTGCTCGCCGGCTCGTGGAACCTGAACCCGTGGTTCGTGGAGGTGGAGCAGGTCGCGCTGACGGAGATTCCGATTGGCTACGTCGGCGTCGTGGTCAGCTACGTCGGCGACGAGCACATCGACGTGACGGGCGATGCGTTCACGCACGGCGACCTCGTCGAGCGCGGGCGCAAGGGCGTGTGGGTCGAGCCGCTGTTGCCGGGCAAGCACCCGATCAACACGCGCGTGATGAAGGTCGAGCTCGTGCCCACGACGAACATCGTGCTCAACTGGGCGCAGCGCACGGAGGCGCATCGCTACGACGAGCGGCTGAACTCGATCCTGGTGCGCAGCAAAGACGGCTTCGGCTTCAGCCTCGACGTGTCGCAGATCATCCACGTCGGGATGAAGAACGCGCCGCGGGTCATCTCGCGCGTGGGCTCGATGCAGAACCTCGTCGACCACGTGCTGCAGCCGACGGTGGGGAACTATTTCCGCAACTCGGCGCAGCAGGTGACGGTGCTGGAGTTCTTGTCCAACCGCGCGGAGCGGCAGCGGGAAGCATTCGAGAACATTCGCCGCGCCGTCGAGTCGTACGACGTCGAGTGCATCGACACGCTCATCGGCGACATCGTGCCGCCGGCGGAGCTGATGAAGACGCAGACGGATCGCAAGATCGCGGAGGAGATGGAGCGCACGTACCAGGCCGAGCGTCAGGCGCAGGTGCAGCGCCAGGAGCTCGAGCGCGAGACGGCCGTCGCGAACATGCAGGCGGAGGTCGTGCGCTCCGAGCAGATGGTACGCATCGCCGAGCGCAACGCGCTGGCCGTGGCCGAGGCCGCCAAGGGTGAGGCGGCCGCGACGCGCGCCCGCGCCGAAGGCCAGGCGGACGCCGTCCGCGTGTCGGCGGACGCCGAGGCCATGTCGGTGCGCGCGGTCGGTGCAGCGAAGGCCGAGGCGTATCGACTCGGTATCGAGGCGCTCGGCGCCGTCGGGTACACCGCGCTGCAGGTCACGTCGCTGCTCGGTGAGCATCGGATGAAGCTCGTACCGGACATCGCGGTGAGCGGTGCGGACGGCGGGCCGACGCGGCTGGCCGACGTGTTGATCGGCCGCATGCTGCAGGGCATGCAGGGCCAGGGCCCCACGCCGCAAAAGTAGGGGATCGCAGACGGAGCAGACGGGCCACGCCGCGCGCCCGGCGTGGCCCGCGCCCGCGATGCCGTGGTACGCTCGCGCCGCTTTTCCACCGTCTTACCAGGAGGGCCGCGACATGAACGAGCGCTGGGTGCTGTCGCGTCGGCAGATCCTCAAGGGCATGGCCGCCGCCGGCGCGCTGACGGCAGCGGAGCTGGCGTGGTGGGAAGAGCCGCTGATCTCGCCGCGGCGCGCCTGGGGTGCTGCCCCGGTCCGCTTTCAGTTCAGCGTGCCGGAGCCCAAGCGCACCGCGCTCGTCGAGTCGCTCGTCCAGCGCTTCAACCAATCGCAGAAAGACTTCGAGGTGAAAGTCGAGTTCGTGCCGCAGGCGCAGGCGCGACAGAAGCTCATCACGTCGATCGCCGCCGGCACGCCACCCGACGTCGCGCAGGTGTGGGACAACTGGGTCGGCGAGTTCGACGGGATGAACGCGCTCGAGGACCTCACGCCGAAGGTCAAGGACTGGTCCGGGTACAGGGACGTGCTGCCGCTGGCGTGGGAAACGGTCACGGTGAAGAAGCGGATCCTGTCGTTCCCGTGGGTCGTCACGAACGATGCCGTCTACTGGCGCACCGACCGCGCGAAGCAGTACGGCGCCACGCCACCGCGCGATGACTGGAGCTTCGACGAGTTTCTCGCGTGGGCCAAGGCGATGACGAAGCCCGACAAGAACCAGTACGGCTTCGGCATGCGCGGGCAGGGGACGTGGGCCGTGCTGTATGCGACGGAGTTCATGTACGCCAACGGCGCGCAGGTGCTCGGCAAGGACGGGCGCGTGGCGATCAACAGCAAGGAAGCCGCGGAGGCGCTCGACTGGTATCTCGACCTCTTCCGCAAGCACAAGGTCTGCCCGCCGTCGGTGCCGACGGACGGCTGGCGTCAGATCGTCGAAGGCTTCGGGCGAGGCGTCACGAATTCCTACATCCACAACTCCGGCTCGTCGGAAGAGCAGAAGGACTTCGTGAAGCCCGAAAATTTCGCGACTGTCCCGCTGCCAGTCGGCCCGGCCAAGAAGCGCGTGTCGTTCTACTTCTCCGAGACGCTGACGCCGTTCAAGGCGGGCAAGTCGCGCCAGGGCGGCTTCACGTTCATGAGCTGGGCGATGGAGCCCGAGCCGCACTTCATGTACAGCAAGACGCTCGGCCTCTTGCCCGCGCGCAAGAGCGTGGCCGAGCGACCGGAGTTCACGAACGACCCGGCGCTGGCCGGCTTCATCAAGTCGTTCCCGTTCTCGATCGTGAGCCCGTACCTCGCGTATGCGGGCTGGGGCGGCAAGCTCGATTCCGAGGGCGTGCCACTCTTCCAGCAGGCGCTCGTCGGCAAGTTGTCGTCGAAAGAGTTCCTCGACAAGTTCGCCGAGATGCTGACCAAGAACATGTCCTGAGCGGATGGCCCACGAGGCGACGCTCGCCCGACCGCTGGCGCGGCCGCTGCTGTCGCGGCGCGCGCGCGAGCTCTTGACGGGCTACGGCTACCTCTTGCCCGTCGCGGTGGCGCTGGGGGCGACGGTCCTCGTGCCGATTCTCCAGGCGATGCGCATGAGCCTCTATCGCAACGTCCTGATCAAGCCGCAGGAGTACGGGTTCATCGGGCTCGGCAACTACGCGCGGCTGCTCCGCGACGACGTGTTCTGGCTCTCGCTGTGGAATTCGTTCTTCTGGGTATTCGGCTCGGTGTCGCTGCAATTCCTCGGTGGCTTTGCGGCGGCGCTGCTCCTGCACCAGACGTTCCGCGGCCGCGCCATCGTCCGTACGCTGACGCTGCTGCCGTGGATCATTCCCGGTGTCGTCGTGGCGCTGATCTGGGAATACCTCTATCAGCCGAACTACGGCGCGCTCAACGACCTGCTGACGCGCGTCGGGCTCATGCGCGACAAGGTCGCGTGGCTCTCGGACCCGGCCCTCGCCATGCCCGCCGTCATCGCCACGAACGTGTGGCGCGGTGTTCCGTTCTTCGCGATCATGCTGCTCGCCGGCCTGCAGGCCATTCCCGACGAGCTCTACGAGGCGGCGCGGGTCGACTGCGCCGGCGTGCTCGAGCGGTTCTGGCACATCACGCTGCCGATGCTGCGGCCCATCATCGTCGTCGCCACGGCGACCCGCATCATCTGGACGTTCAACTACGCCGACCTCATCTTCGTCATGACGAGCGGCGGGCCCGCGAACGCGACGCAGATCACCTCGACGTACACGCTGCTGCAGGCCTACTCGAACCTCGATTTCGGCTATGCGGCGACGCTGTCAGTGGCCCTGCTGGTGATCATGCTCGCGTTCACCACGCTGTATTTACGAGTCACGCGCGGCGTGGAGCCCGTGGGGTGAGGACGCGCGGCGGCCTCGATACGGCGGAGCGGGTGCTCGGCGGACCGGTCTTGTGGACCGGCCTCGCCGCGCTGACGGTGTTTGCGGTGGCGCCCTTCGTCTGGGTGCTCCTCGCCTCGTTCAAGACGCGCGCCGAGCTCTACGCGATGCCGCTGGTCTGGCTGCCGTCGTCGCTGAGCCTGGCGAACTACGTGGAGGCGTGGACGTCGAAGCTCACGCCGTTCAGCCGGTTCTTTGCCAACAGCCTGTGGGTCTCGTCGGTGACCATGGTCGCCACCACCGTGATCTCGGTTCTCGCCGGCTACGCGCTCGCCCGCTTTCGCTTCGCCGGGCGCCAGACGCTCATGATGCTGTTCCTGGCGACGCAGATGTTTCCCGCCGTGCTGCTGATCGCGCCGCTGCTCTCGCAGTGGCACGCGCTCGGTCTGATCGACACGTACCAGGCGCTGATCTACTCCAACTTCTCGTTCACCGTGCCGTTCACGGTCTGGATGCTCGTCGGCTATTTCGAGTCGATCCCGCGCGAGCTCGAGGAATCGGCGCTGATGGACGGCTGCGGCCGCTTCGGCGCCCTGTGGCGCGTGGTGCTGCCGCTGGCCGCGCCGGGCGTGGCGGCCACGGCGATCTTCGCCTTCGTGTCGTCGTGGAGCGAGCTGCTGTTCGCCATCACGTTCACGTCGCAGACCGAGATGCGCACGCTGTCGGCGGGACTGCTGTTCATGGTCGGGCAGTACGAGATCCAGTGGGGCCAGCTCTCCGCCGGTGTCATCATCAGCACGCTGCCCGTGGCCGTGCTGTTCACGTTCCTGCAGCGGCACCTCATCCGAGGACTGACGGCGGGCGCGCTGAAGGGGTGACCGACCTGTCGCTCGACGTCGTCGTGGCGCGGGCCACGCGCCCGGTGCCCGTTGGCGCCTGCAGGTTTCGATTTCCCGATCCCCGCCAGGCGGATGCCGATGGGCTTCTCGCGACCGGCGGCGATCTCGAGCCGCCGACGGTTCTCGCCGCGTATCGGCAAGGGGTGTTCCCGTGGCCGGCCGACGACGTCGATCTGCTCTGGTGGTCGCCGGACCCCCGCGCGGTGCTGCCGCCCGACGGCGTGCACGTTTCGCGCTCACTCGCGCGCACGCTGCGTCGCGGCGGCTTTCGCGTCACCATCAATGCCGCGTTCGAGGACGTCATCGCCGGATGCGCGGCACCCCGCCGCACCGAGGACGAAACCTGGATCACCCCCGGCCTGCGGGCGGCGTATGTGCGTCTTCACGAGCTCGGCTGGGCGCACAGCGTGGAGGTCTGGGCCGACGGCGCGCTGGCCGGAGGTCTCTACGGCGTGGCCATCGGCGGTTTGTTCGCGGCGGAATCGATGTTCACGCGGGTTCGCGACGCGTCGAAGGTTGCACTCGTCGCGCTGGCCCAGCGTGCGCGTGCGGTCGGGGTGTCCCTGATCGATGTGCAGCTGCCGACGCCGCATCTGGCGTCGATGGGCGCGCTGACGATCTCGCGTGAGCACTATCTGCGCGTGCTCGCTCCCGCCGTGAGCCGCGACGCGGACTTCACGCGCGGCGGTGAATCCTGAATTTCGCGGCGCGGCGGGCGTCTCACCGGTAGAGTGACAGCATGCGATTGGCGCTGAGCCTGCTCGGGGTGCTCCTGCTCGCGGCGTCCGCCGCCGCCCAGACGGCCACGACCTCGCTGGACGACGCCATTCGCGGCATCGAAGGCGCCTACGGCAAGATGACCGACCTCAAGGCGGATTTCACGCAGACCGCGTTCAACAAGAGCCTCAACCAGACGATCCCCGCCGCAGGCAAGGTGTTCCTCAAGAAAGGCGGCAAGCTTCGCTGGGAATACACCGAGCCGACACCGCAGCAGATCGTGTCCGACGGCAAGACGATCTGGATCTACACGCCGCAGCTCAACCAGGTCAACACCGGCCTCGCGCCCGAGGCGCTCGCGGGGCCCGCCGGCTCGTTCCTGAGCGGCCTCGGCAAGCTGCGCGAGCAGTTCAACGTACGATTCCTGAATCCGGCGCAGCCGAAGGACGCCGACGGTAACGTCGTTCTCGATCTCACGCCCAAGCAGCCGCTGCCGACGCTCCAGCGCCTCATCCTGTCGTTCGATCCGAACGGCTGGCAGGTCCGCAAGGCCGTCATCTACGACCAGTTCGAGAACACGGTCACGATGCAGTTCAGCAAGCTCGCGATCAACTCCGGGCTGGACGACAAGCTCTTCGCGTTCGTCGCGCCCAAGGGCGTCGCCACCGTCCCGCTGAAATAGCCTGTTTCTGCACCTCGAGCCTATGACGCGCGAGCGGAGCCCGTTTCGACAGCTCGATGCATCATGACGTTGACCATCGCGCCGTTCGGCTCCCGCGCGTAGAATCGCCGAACGCCCCACGGCTCGTCCGTGAGCGGATAGACGATCTCGATCCCCCGCTCGCGCGCGCGGGTGTACGCGGCGTCCACGGCGGCCACCTCGATCGTCAGGTCGGGATGCGGCGCGGTCGGGCTCGCGTCGACGACGCTCACCTGGGCGGTCGGGTTCGACGTCGACGCGAACGTCTTGATGAAGCCCATGTCCATGACGAGCTCCAGACCGAGGACGTCCACATAGAAGGCGCGGCTGTCCGTGGCTCTGCCGCGCTCTCACGTTGGGAACCACACGCCGGACGCTCATGGAAGGCCCTCCCCGGTGGTAGTCTATATCCCCATGGCCGCCGAAAATTCGTTCGACATCGTCTGCAAGATCGACATGCAGGAGGTCACCAACGCGCTCGACCAGGCTCGGCGCGAGATCGAGACGCGCTACGACCTCAAGGGGACGAAAAACGAGCTCACGCTCGACAAGACCGACATCGTCCTGCTGTCCCCCGACGACATGAAGCTGAAGGCGGTCACCGACATCTTGCAGTCCAAGCTCCACAAACGCGGCGTCCCGCTGAAGGCGCTCACCTACGGCACTGTCGAGACGGCGTCGGGCGGCGCGCTCCGGCAAAAGATCGGTCTGCAGCAAGGCATTCCGATGGAGAAGGCCAAGGAGATCGTGCGGCTCATCAAGGACAGCAAGATCAAGGTCCAGGCCTCGATCCACGAGGACAAGGTCCGCGTGTCGGGCAAGAGCCGTGACGACCTGCAAGCGGTGATGAAGCTGGTGCGGGACAAAGATCTCGGCATCGCGTTGAACTTCGACAATCGCCGCACGATCTGACGCGCGATGAACGTGCATCTCACCACGCTCGGCTGTCCCAAGAACCAGGTCGACTCCGAGCTGATGCTCGGTCGCCTGGCCGGCGCGGGGCATGCGATCGTCGAGCGGGCCGACGACGCCGAGTGCCTGATCGTGAACACGTGCGCGTTCATCGACCGCGCCCGTGAGGAATCGGTGAACACGATCCTCGAGCTCGCCAAGCTCAAGCGGCGCGGCCGCTGCCGCGCGCTGATCGTCACCGGCTGTCTCACGCAGCGCTACGGGGGCGAGATTCTGCGCGAGATGCCGGAGGTCGATTCGATCCTCGGCACCTCCGGGCTCGAGCGCATCGTCGACCTCGTCGGTCAAGCCGCAAACCGGGAAGACTGGGCGTCGTCGGCGCCGCCCGGCTATCTCTACGACGCCTCGGCACCGCGACTGCTGACTGGCCGCGTGCCGTACGCGTACGTCAAGATCGCCGAGGGCTGCGACATGGGCTGCACGTTCTGCGCGATCCCGCAGTTCCGCGGTCGCCATCGCAGCCGGCCGCTGCGCGACATCGTGGCGGAGGTCGATGCGCTGGCCACGCGCGGCGTGCAGGAAGCGATCCTCGTCTCCCAGGACACGCTCGCGTACGGGCGCGATCTCGCAAACAACGGCGACATCGGCGACCTGCTGCTGGCACTCGGTGACGACACGCGCATGCCGTGGATCCGGCCCATGTATCTGCATCCCGCCCACGTCAACGAGCGCCTGCTCGCGAAGCTCGCGCGCGCCCGCATCGTGCCCTACGTCGACATGCCGGTGCAGCACGGCGACGACGGTGTGCTGCGCGCGATGCGGCGGGCGGTCACGTCGCGCCGCATGCTGGAGATCGTGCGCCAGTTCCGCGACGCGATCTCCGACGTCACGCTTCGTACCACCGTCCTCGTCGGCTTTCCGGGCGAGACGCCGGCGGCCTTCGAGAATCTGCTCACCTTCCTGGACGAGGCGCGGTTCGATCGTCTCGGCGTGTTCACATACTCGCCAGAAAGCGGCACGCCGTCGCCAGAGTTTCCCGACCAGATCGACGCGGAGACCGCCGCCGAGCGCGCCGTCATCGTGCAGGATGCACACGACGTGGTGGCCTTCGAGCGCAACGCCAAGCTCGTCGGCTCTGTCGTTGACGTCCTCGTCGACGGCCCCAGCGAAGATTCCGCGTTCGCCTGGGAGGGCCGCACCGCCGGCCAGGCGCCCGAAATCGACGGCGTCGTCTACCTGCGCGATCGCACGGCGTTCACACCGGGCCGCTTCGCGCGCGCGCGCATCGTCGAAGTCGAAGGCCACGAGCTCGTTGCGGAGCACGAGTAGCAGCGCCGGCACTCGCCTGGCCGTCGCCATCGCGACGGTCGGCGGCGTCGGCCGGGCGCCGTTCGCGCCCGGCACGGTCGCCAGCGCGCTCACGATCCTGGTGCTCTGGCTGATTCCGTTCTCGCGCGTGGGCCTCGTCGCCTTCTTCATCGTCGTCACGGTCGTCGGGACGTGGGCGGCCGAGCACGCCGAGCGTGCGATCGGGACCAAGGACCCGGGCGCGATCGTCATCGACGAGGTGGCGGGCATGGCGCTGTCCGTGCTGCTCGTGCCGCTCAGCGCGACGATCCTCGCCCTCGCATTCGTGTTGTTTCGGGTGTTCGACGTCGTGAAGCCGCCGCCCGCGCGCCAGGCGCAGGCGCTTCCCGGCGGCTTCGGCGTGATGGTCGACGATCTGTTCGCCGGGCTCTACGCGCTCGCGATCGTCGCCACGCTGCACGCGCTGTCGTGGGTGTGATGGCCACCGGCCCGGGGGGCGTGCGCGTGGTCGGCGTCGCCGCTGACGCCGCATCCGGCGGCGATCCGACCGCGCCCGTGCAGGCCGCACTCGTCGCGGCCGGCGTGCCGATCGACGGCCGCATCCTCGTGGACGACGACGAATCGGCGCTCGAGCGCGCGCTCGCGCCCGAGTGCGCGCTGACGGTCGTCGTCGCCGGTGCCGGCGGCTCGGGGGGTGAACCGGTGCGGCGCGTCCTGGCGCGGCTTTCGGGCACCCGGCTCGTGCTCAACGAGCGGATGCTGACCGCGCTCGAGTCGGCGTATCGCCAGCAGGATCGCCCGCTGCCGCGGCGCGCCGAGCGCCAGGCGTTGCTGCCGCAGGGCGCGGCGCTCGTACCGACGAGCGAGGGCGAGCCCGCATGGACCGTAGACACCTCGCGGGGGACGTTCGCGGTGGTGCCGCGCGGCACCCCGCCGGCGGCGCTCAGCGCGCAGCTCGTGGAGCTGGCGCGCGCGGTCGTCGGCGCGCGCCGCGCGGTCGTGCGCGTCCTGCGCGTCGTCGGCGTGAGCCTGGGCGACGTGGAAGACCGGTTGGCCGAATGGCTCGGACGCGAGGGCGAGGTGTCGGTCAACACCGTGCCGGCCGACGGCGAGGTGTGGGTGCGATTGCGCGCGCGGGGGGCGACGCCCGAGGCCGCGGCGGCGGCGCTCGACGGTGTCGAGTCGCGTGTGCTCGCCGCGCTGGGAGACGACTGCTACGGCCGAGACGGCGAGACGCTCGAGCTGGTCGTCGGGCGGCGGCTGCACGCCCGCGGGCTGACCGTCGCCAC
>JBKOUQ010000133.1:0-20730 GCA_046723475.1 Candidatus Methylomirabilota bacterium | reverse complement strand
CGGCTACCGCGTGCACCACTGCACGGTGCTGGGCCCCACCAAGGGCGGTCTCCGCTACGCCGAGGACGTGAACCTCGGCGAGGTGAGCGCGCTCGCGATGCTGATGAGCTGGAAGTGCGCGCTGATGGGCCTGCCCTACGGCGGCGCCAAGGGCGGCGTGCGGTGCGCCCCGCGCTCGATGTCGATGGCCGAGCGCGAGAACCTCACCCGCCGCTACACCGCCGAGATCATCCTGATGATCGGCCCCGACCTGGACATCCCCGCCCCGGACCTCGGCACCGATGAGCAGACGATGGCGTGGATGATGGACACCTACTCGATGACGCAGGGCAAGAGTGTTCCGGGCGTCGTCACCGGCAAGCCGCTGATCGTCGGAGGCTCCGCGGGCCGGCGCGAGGCGACCGGGCGTGGGATCGTCTACACCCTGTACCAGGCGGCGCGCCATCTCGGCCAGGAGCTACGCGGCCGGCAGGTCGTGGTGCAAGGCTTCGGCAACGTCGGCGGCGTCGCGGCGCGCCTGCTCTGGCGCGAGGGCTGTGTCATCACCGGCATCAGCGACGTCAAGGGCGGCATCTGGAAGCCGGACGGCATCGACGTCAAGCAGCTCGAAGCGCACGTGGCGGAGACAGGCTCCGTGGTCGGCTTCCCCGGCAGCGATCCGATCAGCAACGACGACCTCGTGGTCCAGCCGTGCGACGTCCTGATCCCCGCGGCGGTGGGCGGACAGATCCACAAGAGCAACGCAGATCGCGTGAAGGCGTCGATGATCGTCGAGGGCGCAAACGGCCCGACGACGCCGGAGGCCGATGTCATCCTGCGCGAGCGCGGGGTGACGGTCGTGCCGGACATCCTCGCGAATGCCGGCGGCGTCGTCGTCTCGTACTTCGAGTGGGTGCAGGGCCTGCAGTACTACTTCTGGCGCGAGAGCGAGATCACCTCACGGCTGCAGGAAGTCATGACCCGCGCGTTCAACCGCGTATGGGCGGTGGCGTCGAAGGAAAGCACCGACCTCAGGACCGCGGCGTTGATGGAGGGCATCCGCCGCGTGGCCGAAGGTTACCGGGTCCGCGGCCTCTATCCCTGAGGCGCAAGCGCGCGCCGAAGCTCTGCGGCGACCTGCTCGGGCGGCGTCTCGTTTACGAAGATGCCGCCGACCCGATTGGCGCGCTCCGGGTTGACGACGATCTCGATGTGCCAATGATAATCGTCGCGGATCGTCGCCCAGTCGCCCTGCAGGATGCGTGATTTGAGATTCGGCGCCGTGTGCAGGACCATCTCGTACCCGGGATCGCCGAACGCGCGCGCCAGCGTTCGGAAGTAGGCCGACACGATCCGCGCCAGGTCACGTCCGGTGTCGGCTGTCAACGAATCCTCGAACGAGCAGCCGTGGTGGCGGGGCACGATCCAGGTCTCGAGCGGCGTGCGCGAGGCGTACGGGACGATGGCGGCGAAGCCGGGCGTCAGCGCGGCCACGCGCTCCTCCGCCGCGATCTCCTGTCGCAGCATGTCGCAGTACAGACACCGGCGCTTGTACTGGAAGTAGTCGCGCGCCTGGTAGAGCTCGCGCCGCGTCTCGTCGAAGACGATCGGGATCGCCGTGACACGCGAGTACGGATGGTGCACGGGCACACCCGGCTTCTTGTGGTGGCGACTGATCAGAATGTCTCGAATCTGGCCGTCGCGCTTGAGGTCGAGCAGACGATCACGGTACATCCACAGCACGGCCTCGATCTGCTCGGGATCCATCGTGGCCAGCGTGTCGTCGTGGTTCGGCGACTCGACGATCAGCTCGCTGGCGCCGCGCGGCGTGATCATGTCGAACATGCCGACGCCTTCCCGCACCAGCTCCCACTCGATCCGAAAATACGCGTCATTCTCGGGGACGACACGCACGGACCAGCCGGGCGAATTCGCGAGCGAGCCGTCCTTACGATACGCGGCGATCTCGGCGCCGGTCAGCTGTTCGGCGCCGGGACAGTAACGGCACGGCGCGTCGGGCGCCCAGGGACCTTTCGGACGGATGAGCACCCACTGCCCACGGGTCGGGTCTTTCCGGAGCTCGTCCACCGAGTGGCGTCAGTCCTTGATCTGACCCTTGAGCTTACGCAGGTGCTGGCGCGCCACGTCCACCCAGTCCTTTTCGGAGGGGATCTGGGAGGCCAGCGCGATGTACTTCTCCCACAGCACGATGGCCTCTTTGGGATCCGTCTTTTCGTAGACGGTCGCCAGGCTGGAGAGCGCGTTCGTGTTCTTGTCGTCGAGCTCGATGACTTTGCGGTATTCCTCGACGGCTTCCTTGTAGAGTCCCTTGTCCTCGTAGACCTCGCCGAGGCCCATGCGCGCGTCGACCGACGTGGGATCGAGCTCGATCGCGCGCTTGTAGGACTGCACGGACTCGTAATAGAGACCTTTCTCGGCGTAGTAGATCTTGCCGAGACTCATGTGAACTCTCGGGTTGATCGCGTTGTACGCGAGCGCCTTCTGGTACGACGCGATGGCCGCGTCGGTCTCGCCCTTCGCCGCGCGTGCGTCGCCGAGCCCCACGTAGGCGTCGGCGTAGAACGGCCGCAGTTCGATCGCCTTTTGATATGCCTCGACGGCCTGGTCGAACAGCCGGCGCGGCGCGGCGAGGAACAGGTCGCCCAGAGCTTTGTACGGCTCGGGGTACGTCGCGTCGAGCTGCGTGGCAGCCCGGAACTGTGCGGCGGCCTTCCACCGATTGCCGAGCGCCTGGTGCACGGCGCCGAGCGTGTACTGCGCGACGACGAAATTCGCATCGACCTCGATCGCGCGCGACAGCAGGTCGACGGCGCTGTCGTTCGCCTCCTGGCCTCCGCGGGCCGCGGCCATCTGGGCGCGCGAGAAGAGCTCGAATGCGCGCAGCGACTTCGTCGGCGCCGCGGCCTTCTCCACCCGGCGCGCCTCGGCCTCCGTGAGCGCGACCTTGAGCGTGCGCGCGTACGCCGACGGCAACGCGGCCAGCCGCGTGAGCAGCTCTCCATCCGGCACGGTGACCGGCTCGAGTGCCACGGGTTCGCCGCCGCCACCGCGCAGCTCGATGAGCTTCGGCTGGAGCACGAGCTCGTTGTTCACCCGGCTCGCCTGTCCATAGAGCGCCGCGTCGGCGCGTATCGCCCGGACCGCTTGCAGCACCGCCGCCTCGCCCCATACCTCGGGATGGCCGAGCGACCGGAGCCGGCTGCGATCGACCTGCACGAACGCAGGCGATTGCACGAGGCCGAGAGACACCGCCTGGGCGGCGCCTTCGCCGATCCACTGCTCGTCTGAGGGTAATCCCGTCGTGTCGAAGGGAACGACGAGGATAGTGCGCGGCTTGACGGCGGCGTGCACGGAGGCCACTGCGAGGACGCTTACGACCGCCAGGATCGAGAGAACCGTCGAGCGTCGCGCCATCACCTGCCCTCCTCTGCCGGTTGCGACGCCGGCCCCGTCCGGCGTGTCGTGCGACGCAGCCAGGACCGCGCTCGCCCGAGCGAGCCAGGCCCCACGCGACGCAAAGCGATGTCGGGCACGAGCATCAGCGCCACGAACCCGACCAGCCACGGCCAGATGTCGACCGCGATGCGCGAGCGTCGCCGGGCCTTGAGAAAGACGTCCTGCGGCGCCTGCACCGCCGAGCCACCCGTCAGCTCCGAAAGCTCGCGCAGCAATGTTTCGTCCACGCCGAGATCTCGAAGCTCCTGGGCATACGGTACCACCAGGCCTGCCAGCTGGGAGCCGACTACACGATCCGCCTTCCGCTGCGCCATGCCGACCAGATAGACGCCCTCCTGCGGCGCGGGGAAGCGACCCCGGTAGCGCCCCGGACCGATCTGCTCGAGGTCGACGACGGTCCGTTCGCGGTTCGGCGCGACCACGCCGATCTGCGAGTCGAGGAAATTGATGAACTCGCCCTTGCCGTCCACGGCATCGACCACGACCTCGCCCGTCTGGTCGGTGCGTTGCACGATGGCCGTCGTGTCCGAGCGCGACCCGCTGCGTAGTGTCCACCGCGTGAGCTGCGCCCAGAACTTGTTGAACTCCGGCCACCGCAGCCACAGGACGCCCCACTTCGCCTTGGCGTCCGACGTGAACGCTGCCGCGCGGCCCAGGCCGTAGCGCCACGTGGCGAGCACGGGATCCTCCTGGTGCGACATCAGCACGAGCTCGGCGTTCTGCTTGACGCTCGTCGCGACGTAGCCCCCGAGCGGTGGGACGGTCCTCCAGTTGATGTCCTGCATCGCCTCGTGGTTCGGCGCGGTCAGCTGCGGCTTGAACGGCTGCTCGACCAGAGAGGCTTTCGACGCGAGCTGGGTTTCCAGCGTGAAGATACGCGGGATGGTCTGCGAGTCCTCGGTGTAGTAGAAGCGGCCTTTACCCCACTTCGCGATGTCGACCATGAGCTGCACGTCGGCGTCCTTGCCGATCGCCACCGTGGACACCGTGATCTTGTCCTTCGACATGCGACGCAGCAGACCCTGGAAGTCCCCGCGCGTCATCTGGCCATCGGACAGGAAGATGACGTGCTTGAGCAGCGCCGGCCGGTCGAACAGGACCTGGTACGACTCCTTCAGCGCCGGATAGCCGTCGGTGCCGCCCCCCGCTTTGATCGTCGCGATCGCGTGGTGGATCGCGCCCTTGTCGCGCGCGCCGCGCATCGGCGAGTCCCAGATGAACTCGGTATCCCAGGACATCACGCCGACCTCGTTACGCTCGTCGAGCAGATCGACCACGAGATGCGCCGCCTCCTTGGCGAGATCGAGCTTCGTGACTTTCTCGTCGGTCGACATCGCCATCGAGCCCGACCGGTCGATCGAGAGCACGACGGCGAGGCTCGGAATCTCGACCTTCTGCTTGACCTCCATCGTCACGGGCAGTGCTTCCTCGATCGGCGTGCGGTAGTAGCCGCCGAGGCCGAACGACTCCTCGCCACCGATCATCATCAGGCCGCCGCCCTGATCGCGGACGTAATCGCGGATCTGCGCCATCTGCGGTCGCGTGAGCTTCAGCGACGACACGTTCGACAAGATCACGCCGTCGTATTTCTGCAGCCCCGCGATGTCCTTGGGGATGCCGCCCGGATCGACGACCGTCACCTCGATGTTCTGCGAGCGCAGCGCGGCGGCCAGCGAGGCGGCGTGCGAGCGCTCCTTGTCGGCCAGCAACACCTGCGGCCGCCCACGCACGACGACGGTGCCGACCGCGCGGTTGTTGTCCTCGATCGTGTCGCCATCGACGTCGAGCGCCGCCTGATAGACGTGGATGCCGCTCTGGTCGAGCGCCTGGCGGTACGCGAACACGTTCTTGCCCGCGGTGAGGCGCACGACCTGGGAGCCGATGAATTCGCCGTTGCGGAACAGCGACAGGCGCCCCTGGGTGTCTTTGAGGCTCCACGCCACGACCTTGGCTTGGAACGGCTCGCCGTACTTTACCTCTTGCGGCAGCAGCATCGACTCGGCGACGACTTCCTGGGTGAACGTGAGCGGCGCCGCCACGTAATAAATGTCCGCCTGCGCGTCCTTGGCCGCCTGCGCTCCGGCCAGGGCGTTGCCGGCATTCTGACGGCCATCGGTGAGCATGACGATCCGGTTGGCGTGGCCCGGCGTCAGCGTCGCCAGTGCCAGCTGGATCGCCTGGAAGATGTTGGTCCCGCGCCCGCTGACGCTCGTCTTCGGACGGTCGACGGTCGGACGATTCGCGAGCGGCTGATCGACCGCCGCCTCCTCGCCGAACACGATGACCTCGTGGCGGTCACCGCTCTTGAGGTGGCGCACGGCCTCGGACACGAAGCGGAATTCGCGCTCGCGCGCGGCGAGGCTCACGCTGTCCGAGTGATCGAGCAGGAACACGACGTTGAGTCGATCGACCCAGCGCGGCAGTGTCGGACGCAGCAGGGTGACGAGCAGCACGACGACGAGCGCGGCGCGCAAGCCCAGCGCCCACTGATCCGCGGACAGCCGCGGCAGGCGCAGCCGACCCGCGGTCTGGCGCCGCCAGTACAGCACGCCCTCGAGCGTCAGCAGCACGGCCGCCAGCAGCACGAACAGCGGCCACAGCTCGCGCTGGATCGGCACCGGCGGCGACGCGGCGGCCGGGACTGCCACGGCCGTCGGCAATGGATGCGGCGTGACGTCGGACTCGTCGCCATCGCCGAGGTTGACGGCAAGCTTCATATCGCCGCGCGCGGTCGACAGCGTGTACACGCCGACCTCGTCGGTATCCGTGAACGACACGACGCCGCGCGTGACGAGCGCCTTCACGGCGCGGCCGCTCGGCGTGTTCACGGTCGCCGAGGAGATGCCGTGCGCGACCGGCAGCAGGATCGGCTGCCCGGCCGCGAGCTGCAGGCTCGACTGGTCGAGCGCCGCGGGATGCAGCCAGCGCAGCGTATTCGACAGGATCAGCGGGAACGCCACGCGCAGCGGGAAGTCGGTCTTGAAGAGGTCGAACCCGATGAAGATCGCCTTGCGATCCGGCTCCTCGAGCGCGTAGAGCAGCGGCCCGCCGACACCCTCGACGAGCGCACGCCCCGCGGCGAGCGGCCGTACCCGCATGGCGTCCTGGATCGCCACCTTCGCGAACTCGACGTGCTGCATGACCGGGTGCGCCCGGTCCCAATCCATGACAGTCGGGTTCTCGATGCGTCCCAGCACCTCGAGCGGCACGTCGGGCGGTACGGTGTTGACGAAGACGAAGCGGCCGGGGCCAACCTTCGGCGGCGTGGACGAGTCGAGCACGACCACGTCGGCCTCGCCCATGCCGCCCGGATACTGGTCGGGCGTCTTCACGTCGAGCGCCACGGTCGGGTCGGTGCGCAGTACTTTCTCGAGGAAGAGGTTGCCGGGGCTGACCAGCGTGACGGCGATCTTCTTGGGCGGCGGGATCACCGCGTACGCCACGTTGTCCGTCGCGAGATCGTCGCTGACGTTGATCTTGGCGGTCACCGTCGCGCCGCCCTGGTGCGTGAACGGCAGCACGATCGAGCGCCGGACATTCGGCTCGAGCGTGACCGACCTCTCGGCGATCGTGTCGCCCTCCACAGCCAGGACGAAGTTGAACGTCTGGGATTCTGGCGAGTGGTTGACGAGCGAGACGAACGCCTGGTAACCAAACGTGCCGTAATACGTCTTGCGGATCGAGAGACTCACGATCCCGACGTTGTTGCCGCGCCGCCCCACGCCGACCCAGCGAATGCGCGGGTCGGACGTCTCCGGCGCCTGGCCGAGCGTGAACGCGCCGTCGGTGAACACGTGGATCTCCGCGCGGGGATCCGTTCCGACGAGCGCACGCGCGGTTCGCAGCGCCTCGGGCAGGCGCTGCGGCAGGTCGCGAGCGTGCGCCGCGCGGATGGCGGAGATCGCGCGGTCGCGGTCGCGTCCGAGGGCGGCGGTCACGTGCGGCTGCACGCCACTCTCGATGACCATGATCTCGGCGGCCTCGCCGAGGTTGCGCACCAGCGACAGCGCCTCGCTGCGCGCCACGTCGAACCGCGACGGCGAAACGTCGCGCGCCTTCATCGACGCGGAGGTGTCGAGCACGACCACGACCTTGCGCGCGCCCTCGCCGTTGACGGTGATCACCGGGCGCGCCAGCGCGGCCGCGAGCGCGATCAGCGCCAGGATTTGCAAGAGCAGCAGCGGGTCGCGCTGCAGGCGCTGGAAGAACGCCGACGCCTCGCGGTCGCGCAGCTCGACGCCCCACAGCATGAGGCTCGACACGCGCCGCTCACGACGCCGCACCTTGAGGAAATAGAGGAGGACGAGCGGCGCGGCCACGCCGAGCACCGCGAACGCGATCGGTGACAGGAACGTCACGCGAGCACCCGTCCGCGCAGCTGCGCGACGACGAACTCCTCGACCGGCGTCTCGGTACTGACGCGGTGGTACCCGACCTCGTGGCTGCGGCAGAAGCTTTCGACGCGCTCGAGAAAGCGCGCGAGCCGCTCGCGATACCCGCTCAGCGTCTCGCCGTCGACGGTCACGTCACGCGTCTCGCCCGTCTCGGCATCGTGCAGGCGCAGGTCGCCCGCGAGCTCCGGATTGAGCTCGCTCGGCTCGAGCACCTGGACGACGTGCACGTCGAACCGCCGCTCGAGGAGCGCGCGAATGCCGGCCTCGAAGCCCTGCGGGTCGAGCAGATCGGAGACGAGCACGGCAAGCCCCGGCTCGCGCGCACGCAGGGCGTAATCGCTGAGCGCGTCGGTGAGCCGCGTCGCACCGGCGGGACGCACGTCCGCGAGGAAGTCGAGCAACGCGACGACCTGGTTGCGTCCGCGCGTCGGCGGCCAGCCTTCGCTGACGCGCTCACGCAGGATGCCGAGCCCCACCCGCTCGTGACTCACGAGCCCGACGAAGCCGAGCGCGGCGGCCACGCGCAGCGCGTAGTCGAGCTTGGAGGGGGTGCCAAAATCCATCGATGCCGAGGCATCGACGAGCAGGTGGAGACACAGATCCTCCTCGTCGACGAAGAGCTTGACGTGGAGGCGGTCGAGCCGGCCGTAGATGTTCCAGTCGACGTAGCGCAAATCGTCGCCCACGCCGTACGCGCGGTAGTCCGCAAACTCCACCGAGTGGCCCCGGCGCGGGCTGCGCCGCTCGCCTTTCACGCTACCGCGGAAGGTCCGTCGCGAGAGCAGCGACAGCCGTTCGAGCTGCGCGAGGAAGTCGGCCGAAAAGAATGTCTGCCGCGCGGCGGCGGCGCCGATCCTATCTTTCATCCAGAGCCTGGAAATAATCCTTGATCTGGGCGTGGTAATCGCGCGGCACGGCTTCGCGCGTGATGGCGTCTTCCATGAGCTTTCGGTACTGCCCGATCACGCCGAGGTAGTGGAGACGCGACGCCATCGGTCCACCCCGGCCCGTCATGTTGGTGTCGTAGCCGTCCTTGCGGCCGCGACGCGACTCTCCCTCGACGCCCACGTCATAGGGCGTCGCCTGCAGGCGGCGACTTGCTTCGCCCTTGGGTGACGAGCTCTTGCCCTTGCCGGGCATCAGCCCCTCGCCCTCGCCGAAGTCTTCGCCCTCGCCAGCGCCGCCGCCCTCGCCGCGCCGGTCGCGCGAGGCCCCACCGCGCTCGTTGTCTCGACCGCCGCGCAGACCTTTGCCCGAGCGCTGCGCGTCCTCTTGAGCGCGCATCTTGTCGAGCGCCTTCTGCATGGCTTCCATCGCGCGGTCGGTCTGGCCGCCCTCGAGCGCCTCCATGCCCTCGCCGACGTCGCCGCTCCAGTTGCCGCCCTTGCGCCCGAGGCGCTCCATCTCCTCGAGCAGCTCCTTGAGCTTCTGCGGCGAGATCTGATCGGGACGCGTGCCGCCGGTGAGCGCCTTCGACTTGCGGAACACCATCTTGTACTGGCTCGCGGTGAAATCCGACGCGAGGTCGGGCAGCCGATCCACTTGCTCGAGCATCTTCAGACGCTCGTCGCCTCGCTTGAGGAAGCTGTTGAAGTCAGGCCGCTGCGACGCGAGCGAGGTGTCCTTGAACACGGCGGAGAGGTCGCCGGCCGTGCTCGCGGCCGAGGCACCGCTGCGCGCCTGAAACTCGCGCTCCTCGAACGCCGGCGGTCGCAGCCGCTCGCGCGCCTCCGGCTTGCTGCGCTCCTCGAGCAAGCCGCCACCGGTGCGCTGTTCCTTCTCCTCGTCCGCGCCGCCCGGCGTGAGATCGGGCAAGCGCGGCGACGGCAGCGGTAGCGCCGGCGCCAGCGTGAGCGTGAGCGCGATCAGCACGGGCACGGGCAGAAACCGCGCTTCGCGCGGCACGATGCGGCGCACGATCGTACGCGCCGGCAGACTCTCGACACGTGCCGAGGCATCGGCCACGAGCGCGTCGACGAGCGGCGTGCGGTCGGCACGCTCGCCCCATTCGAGCGCGGTGGCCACACGATCCTCGAGGCCGAACGCGCGATCGGCCAGACGCGCGGCGTCCGCGCGAGTCGTCCGCTTCAGCGCGCCCCACAGCGCGCCGAACAGCACACCGACCACAAGCACACCCGCCGCCGCGGGGACTCCGAACGGCCCGAGCCCACCCTTGAGGACGAGCAACGCCACGGCGGGAAGCGATGCCCAGAACAGACCGCGGATCGCGTAATGCTCGATGCGCCGCCGGCGCACTTGCGCGCTGACGCGGCGGATGAGCCGGTCGAGCGAAGCATTCGACGTCATCGAACGAACGGCTCCCGCGCATGCGTCGTGCTCGCCTGGACGGTGTCGACGATCTGGCCGAGCAGCGTGTCGACGTCGATGCCTTCGGCCTCCCCCTCGAAGTTGAGGATGACGCGATGGCGAAGCGCCGGTGCCACGAGCGCCTTGAGATCGTCGAGGCTGACGTTGTATCGGCCCTCGGCGAGCGCGCGCACCTTGGCGCCGAGGATGAGCGCCTGGGCGCCACGCGGACTGGCCCCATAGCGAACGAAGCGACGCGTGAGGTCGGGCGCGTCGGCCCACTGCGGATGCGTCGCCATGACGACGCCCGAGGCGAAATCACGCACGTGCGCCGCCACCGGCACCTCCCGGATGAGCTCGCGGAAGGCGACGACCTTGGCGCCGCTCATCACCCGCTCGACGGCGACCTGTCGCGACTGCGTGGTGCGGTCGATGATCGCGTTCAGCTCTTCGATGGCCGGATACCGCACGCGCAGCTTCAGCAGGAAGCGATCGAGCTGCGCCTCGGGCAGCGGATACGTGCCTTCCATCTCGATCGGGTTCTGCGTGGCGAGCACGAAGAACGGCGCGGGGAGCGGGCGCGACACGCCACCGACCGTGACCGACGACTCCTGCATGCCTTCGAGGAGCGCCGACTGCGTCTTCGGCGTCGCCCGGTTGATCTCGTCGGCAAGCACGATGTGCGCGAAGAGCGGGCCCTGCTGGAACTGGAAGTGCTTCCGCGCTTCCGCATCCTCGACGATGATGTTCGTGCCGATGATGTCCGCCGGCATCAGATCGGGCGTGAACTGAATGCGCGAGAACGACAGCTCGAGACTTTCCGACAGCGTCTTGACGAGAAGTGTTTTGCCGAGCCCGGGCACGCCCTCGAGCAATACGTGGCCGCCCGCGAACATCCCGATCAAAACGTGGTTGATGATCTCGCGGTGGCCGACGATGACTTTCTCGACCTCCGCGCGCAGTCCTTCGAACGCCGTGACGAATTCACGCACTCGGCCGTCGTCGGTCATCGCGTCTCCTCTCCATAGATGACGTCGCCCGGCCCCACGTATCCCGGGCAAATAAAGTGCAAGGGGCACGCCAAACGCGCCGCCGACGCTGCAACCTGCAAGCGCGCGCCACTGCGCTCGCGAGATGCCCGGAACCGACGGCCACGTGCCGGCGGTGCCCATCCACGGAGCGGGCGTGCACAGATTTGCCCTGATCCGCGGCGCTCAGGACGGTGAGAACAAGCGACGGTTACGGCCCCCTTGCCCGGGAGCATGCCCGAGGTTCGGTTCACTCTCAAGCACCAACCGGAACGAGCCGCCGATACACGTCCAGATAGCCGTCGATCTCACGCATCGGCGGATATCGGGTCGCGACGTGCGCGCGCGCGCCGCCACCAAGTCGCGCACGCAGCTCCGCGTCGTGGGCGAGCCGCAGCGCCGAACGCTCGAGGTCGGCGTCGGTGTCGAAGAGCAGGCCGGTCACTTCGTGCACCACGAGTGCGCGATTTCCGGGAATGTCGGACGCGAGCACCGCCCGGCCAAGCGCCATCGCCTCGAGCACCGAGTTCGCCATGCCACCCTCGGACACGGAACAGTTCAGGACGACGTCGGCGTCCGTGAGCAGCGATGCCATCGCCGCGTGGGGGATCGCGCCGATGTGGCGCGCCCACGGGCGGGTGCTCAGCGCGGCCGCCAGCGCATCGCCCTCCTTCGTATCGAGCACGGGGCCGACGTACAGAAGACGGACGCGCGGCTCGGCCGCGACGATCCGATCGAACGCAGCGAGCGGGCGCCGCGGCGCCTTGACCGGACGAATCCCCGCCGGGACGACGAATAGCCGGCGGTCCGGTGGAAGCGACCAGCGGGCCGCCAGATCGAATGGCTCGGTTCCGTCGAAGTGCGCAGCCTGCGGCACGACGGCCAGTCGCGGTCCGGCGTCCGGAACGACGGCGCGAACCTGGTCCGCGATCGACTGATCGAATGCCGTCACGACGGCGGCGGCATCGAGAACACGGCGCACGTCGGCTGCGTGGTCGGGATCGGTCAGCTCGTGATTCGCGTCCGTTCCGGTGAGCGTCACCACGAGCGGAATGTGCAGGCGTCGCGCCAGCCGCAGCCCGAGTGGACCCGAGCGGTATGCATGGAAGGCGTGGATCAGTGCGGGGCGCGCATGCTCGACGCCGGCCGTGATCGCGGCCTCGCTCACAGCCGAGAGATCCCAGACCGAGACCGCGGCGCCCTGCCGGCGCAGCCCGGCGACGATCCGATCGGCGGTGATGGCATTGCCTCGCACGGACGGCGAGGCAAACGGGGTCAGAATCGCCACCCGCGGCACGCGCGAAGAATACGCCTGAATCCGGAGCACGGTGTTGGGCATCTATCTATAATGGTGGTCGATGGCGGAATGTAGCTCGGGTCCCCCGTCCGAGATGGAATGCCGGCAGATCGCCGAGCTGCTCGGCGATTACTTCGACGGCTCGCTGCCGAGCCATTTACGTGACCTGCTGGAGTGGCACATCGAAGGCTGCCAGCCGTGCGTCGCGTTCATCAATACGTACCGCGGAACGATCACCGCGACACGCCGTCTGCCCGAAACACCGATGCCCGTCGAATTGAAGAAACGCCTCATCGCAGTCCTGAAGTCATCGCGCAGTCCGAACGAAGCGTCGTAGCCCCTCCGCCGAACCACGCTCCTAGGCGCGCAGCCGTAGCACCGGCGTCGGCAACACCTCACCGATCTCCCAGATCTCTTCAGCATCACGGCGCATGTGGTCGCGCACGCTCGCGGCCTGCTCGGGCCGCACAGAGAAGAGAAGACCGCCGGACGTCTCCGCTTCCATCAGCAAGCCGACGCGATCCGCCGACACGTCCGCCGCAATTTCGAGGCGTGGACCAAACAGACCTTCGACGTAACGTCGATTGCGCTTCATGCCGCCGCTCCAATGCCCGGCCGCAGCCAACTCCCGCGCATGCGGAAGGAACGGCACGCGCGACGTATCGATCGCGACGCCGACCCCGGAGGCGACGACCATTTCGCCCGCGTGTCCGAGGAAGCCAAAGCCCGTGATGTCGGTGGCGCCCGCGGCCCCCGCCTCCCGCGCGGCACGCGCGGCAGCACGGTTGAGCCGCAGCATGCTCGCGACCGCGGCGGCGACAGCCTCGGCGGGTGCGGCGCCGTCCTTCGCCGCGGTCGTGATGACACCCGTGCCGAGCGGCTTACTCAGAAACAGCCGGTCACCGGGTCGCAGGCCGCCCTTGATCAGCACCCGCTCGGGATGCACACGGCCGGTGACGCAGAGTCCATACTTGGGCTCGTTGTCGACGACCGTGTGGCCACCGGCGATGACACCGCCGGCCTCGGCGACCTTCTCGGCGCCGCCGCGGAACACCTCTGCGATGAGCGTCTTGTCCATGTCGCGCGGAAAGCCCGCGACCGCCAGCGCGAACATGACCTCGCCGCCCATGGCATAGACGTCCGACATCGCGTTGGCCGCGGCGACGGCGCCCCACGTCCACGCGTCGTCGACGACCGGCGGGAAGAAGTCGACCGTCGCGACGAGGGCCAGCTCATCGCTGATGCGGTACACCGCGGCGTCATCCGCCACTCCGAGCCCCACGAGCAAGTTGCGCGCGGTGTCGGCGGTGAGCGCCGGCCTGCGCAGCACGCTCAGTACCTCCTGGAGATCTCCAGGAGCCATCTTCGAGGCTCAGCCGGCGCACGAGGCGTAGGAGGTGAGTCGGACTTCCTTGCCGGAGCGCGCGACGTCGGTCATACGGGTTGGGAGGCGCGCTCGATCGGGTGGGATTCCAAGAAATCGACAAAGGCCTGCGCGAGCGGCGATCGCGTGCGGTCGCGGTGGGTTACGAGATGGAAGCTGCGTGCGACCTTGAGGTCCTTGACCTTCACACACACGACGAGGCCCGCGCGGCACTCGTCCTGTACCGCCCGGTGTGAGATGAGGGCGACGCCGACGCCGGCGCGGACCGCTTGCTTGATCGCCTGCGTCGAGCCCATCTCGCCCACGACGCGAAACGACGCGAGCGACAGGTCCGCCTCCTCCAGCACGTCCTCGATCGCCTGGCGCGACCCCGAGCCACGCTCGCGCACCACGAGCGGCTCGCGACGCAGATCGTCCACCGAGATCGCTTTGCGAGCGGCCCACGGATGACCGGCGGGGACCACGAGCACGAGCTCGTCGGGCATCAGCTCGCGCGCCACGAGCGCCCGCAACGCGGGACGCGCACCGACCACGCCAACCTCGACGCGCCCCTGCTCGACCCACTCACTCACCTGCCGCGAGTCGCCGATCAGCAGTGAGACGGAAATCTGCGGATACTTCGTCTTGAAGACACCGAGCAGTCCGGGCAGCACGTACTCGCCCGGAATCGTGCTGCCGCCGATCACGAGCTCTCCGCTCATGCGGCCTTGAAAGTGGTCGAGCGCCTGCTGCGCCTCACGTGCGAGCCCGAGGATGCGCTGGGCATAGCCGAGCAGCAGCTCGCCGGCCCGTGTCGGCATGGCGCCGCGCCCGAGCCGGTCGAGGAGCTGCAGGCCAAGCTCGTCCTCGAGCGCGCGCACGTGCTCGGACACGGTGGGCTGGGTAAGGTAAAGGGCTTCGGCCGCACGCGAGAAGCTGCCGAGCTCGGCGACCTTCGCGAACACTTCCAGGCGGCGCAGGTCCATCAACGCCGAAGGGCCCTCGCGGGCCCTTCGGGTCGGTCGTTTACGCGCACGCCCTCGCTAGTGACAGCCGCAGCCGCCACCGCCACAGCACCCGCCGCCACCGCTCGCCGGCGCGGTCATGAAGCCGCCGTCGCTCTTGAGGCCGAAGACAGAGAGCTTGCGCGTGATGTCATCACTCTGGCACGTCGGGCAGGCAACCTTCGTCGAGGGGCCATGGACATACCGCTCGAAGTCGTGCCCGCAGCCGCGACACCGATATTCGTAGATCGGCACGCCTACTCTCCGCCCCGCTGGACGTAACTCTTCACGAACTCCTCGGCGTTCTCCTCGAGGATGTCGTCGATCTCGTCAAGGAGCTTGTCGATGTCCTCCTTGATCTTCTTGCCCTTCTTCGCGATCTCGGGACTGGCGGCGGCACCGTCACCACCACCTTCGTTCGGCTTGGTCGGTCGCGTTTCTTTCTTCTTCTGCTCTGCCATGTGGCCCCTCCATGGGCTCCCAACCGTTCACGTGCAGGTCGTCACCCCGCCACGTCCTCATTCTAACCGAGGGCCCCTGCCCCGCAAGAAACCTCAATTCGCGTGCCAGCGGCCGCGCCTGCCCTCGCGCTCAACGGCGAAAATGTTTGCTCAGACTGAGCGTCTGGTGCTGATACGACGACGCCAGCCCCACCCCGTACACGCGATCGGGACGGCCACGCAGCCGCTCGAACCAGACCTTGAAGGAAGTTTGTCCGTCGTACACCATAAACGGCACCTCGCGCGCGCGCACCTCCATCACGACCTTCGTGCCGAGCACGCTGCCATCGCCGAACCCGAAGCCGGGATCGAAAAATCCCGCGTAGTGGGTGCGGATCTCGCCCGCGCCCGCGTCGTAGACGACCATCTCCGCAGCGAACTCCGGTGGCACGCGAATGCGCTCTTTCGACACGAGAATGTAGAACCGATTCGCTTCCAGGATGTAGCCGTCACGCACCGGTGCCTTGATCGGCTCCCAGAACTCACTGGGATCGTAATGACCGACGCGAGCCAGGTCCACCGCGGGCGGATTGGGATGCGCGCGATAGCCGATCACCCCGCCCGTCGTGCGGCCCGACAGGTCGACGCCCATGCAGAGCCCGTCGTTGAACGTCACGCGCGCGGGCGGCACGGGCTGGTCGTCGTCATCGTACAGCAACGGGGTTTGGGCGTACAGGCTCGCCAGCGCGGCGTCGGACATCGAGGTCGGGCCTTCGAGCAGTCGCAGCTGATTGAGCGACAGGCCCGCATAGACGCGCACGGGGAACGACTGCGGCGAGACTTCGAGATATAGCGGGCCGCGATAGCCCGCCTTGATCTCGTCGAAGCGTGGCGTGCCATCGGTGATGACACGTGTGAAGACGTCGAGTCGTCCCGTCGTCGACTTCGGATTCGAGCGCCCGCGCACGCCGGCGGGCAGCGCCAGCGACTCCAGCAGCGGCACGAGGTACACGGAACCGCGCTGCAGCGTCGCGCCCTGCTCGAGCGGGACGCGATCGATCACGAGATCGTTGTTCGCCATGCCTTCGAGACGCTCGCTCACGCTCTCGCGGTACGGCAGGAAGCTCGCGCGCAGCTGATACGCCACGGTTCCGAGCCGCAGATCGAGGCTCGCGGGCTGAAATTGCTCGTCGGTCACGGGCGTCGCAGGCACGATCCAGCCATCGCGTACCGCGGCGCGGAGGTTGTGATCGGTCAGCACGCCGGTGGCAGGGGTAGTCATTCGTCCGCCCGAACCGTGGCACGGCCGGCCACACCGAATGTCTGCGCCCGCCCCGAGACGCCCGCCTCACTTAGCGCGTTCTGCATCGCCGGCGCCACACGCTCGCGCGCGATCGCATCCCCCTGCACGACGGCCAGGAGCGACGGGCCGGCGCCGCTCAGCACGCATCCGAGCGCGCCGGCATTCCGCGCCGCCTCGGCAACGCGATCCATCCAGGGGAACAGCGTCCGGCGATATGGCTGATGCAGCTTGTCGTCGAGCGCGGCGGGCAGGATATCGGTGCGCTTCTGTTGGAGAGCGGCCATGAGCATGACGGCCCGCTGGACGTTGAAGACGGCATCGCTCCGTGGAACAGAAACCGGCAGGACGGCACGCGCCTCTCGTGTCGACGACCGGATCGCCGGTATCAGCACGACCCAGGACAGAGTATCCGGGACGGGCATGGAAAGGCCAATGACCCGCCCCTCCGCCGTCACACACGAGACCGTCAGGCCTCCGTACAATGCGGCGGCAACGTTATCCGGGTGGCCTTCGGCGCGTGTTGCGAGGCTCACGAGCTCTTCATCGGGAATGAGCCCGCCGGTGAGCGCATTGCCGGCGATCAGGCCGCCGATCCACGCCGCCGCGCTCGAGCCGAGCCCACGCGCCGGCGGGATGCGATTGGTGCAGCGGATGGCGACCCCCTTGAACGGTCGTCCGGCCGCATCGAACGCGAGACGTACTCCGCGCGCGACGACGTTGTCGGCGCCGACCGGCAGCTCGCCGGCCCCCTCGCCCTCCACCGCCACGCTCACGCCGTCCGCCGGCCGCGCTTCGATCTCGTTGTAGAGCGTCAGCGCCAGACCGAGCGCATCGAATCCGGGACCGAGATTCGCGGAGGTGGCTGGGACGCGAACGTGAACCCGCACGCTGTTACGGCGTTCGGTCGAGCGGCCGCGGGCGGCGTTCTGGAGGCGCGAGAACTGCGAGCGCCGTATGGCGAGCCGTGTCGCCGCACGAAGCGCAGGACGGGACGAGCGACACCGCGACGGACGGGCTGGCCGCCACGCCACCCCCGCTGGGGGATGGGGGGTGAGCGAGTCCCGTCCGAGCGAGTTGCGGCGTACAGGCGAGCCATTTCGAGCGCGAGCGGGTCTCGCGCCTGCGGAACGTCGTCCGCGACTGCGCGACCGAACCGATCATCACAAACGCTTCAGCAGCCATTCCGGCGTCACGGAGTTGGCCCAGGAGTTCAACACGAGATAGTAATTCGTGAACACGAGCACCCCGACGACGACGAGCAGCACGCCGGCCGCGCGCTCCACGGCGGGAATGAATGGCCGGTATCGCTTGAAGAATTTCAGGAATGGCCCCAGCGCCAGCGCGGAGAGGAGGAACGGCACGCCGAGCCCCGCGGAATACGCGACGAGCAGCCCGACGCCGCGCGCGACGGTCTCGCTGGTGCCGGCCAGCGAGAGAATCGCGCCCAGGATCGGCCCCACGCACGGCGTCCATCCGATCGCAAACGTCACGCCGACGACGAACGAGCCGATATAGCCGGCCGGCTTTTCCCGCAGGTGTACCGCGGCGGTGCGCCCGAAAATCCCGATGCGAAGCACACCGGCGATGTAGAGGCCGAAGACGATGATCAGCACCCCGCCGACCATGCGGATCACGTCGCGATAACGAAACAGCGCCTGACTTGCGGCGCTCAACGAGGCGCCGAGCCCGATAAACACGAGCGAGAAGCCGAGCACGAACGCCGCGGCGTGCAGCAGCACGCGCCGGCGGGCGGGCGCGCCGAGATCGCCTGTGAGATCGCCGACCGACATTCCGGTGATGAACGAGATGTACGACGGAAACAGCGGCAGCACGCACGGAGACAGAAACGAGAAGAGACCCGCGCTGAACGCAACCGCCACGCCGAGCGAGGAGCCCATCAGCGCAGCATCGCCTGCACGAGATTGTGCGCCGAAGCCTGGTCCCACGCGCGCGGCCCGAGCGCGACGCCCGCCATCATTCCGTCGCGGTCGATGACGAAGCTCGACGGCAGCGCGCGCACCCCCCACGCATCGGCGACCTTCATTTTCGGATCGAGCGCGACCGGGAAATCGAACTTGTGCGCGCTCACGAACGGCGGAACCTTCTTGGGATCGGTGTCGAGCGAGATCGCCACGAGGACGAAGCCCGCGTCCCGGTGCCGGCGCCACAAGCGCTCCATTGCGGGCATCTCCTCGAGGCAGGGCGGGCACCAGGTCGCCCAGAAGTTCACGAGCACCACCTTGCCCCGTTGCTCGGAGAGCCGGAACACGCCGCCGGCGGGCGTGGCCAGCGTGAAATCCTCCGCCGCCTTGGGCCTCGACGGCGTGATCAGCTCGAGCTCCTTGAGCGCCGCGTCCACGCTCGCGCGCGATACCGCCGCGAGGGGCGTACGGCTCGGAGGCGACGTCTGCAGGCGCGAGGGATCGCTGATCGTCGTCTGTACTGGTGTCGAGGTCGGCTCAGAAGTCGGTGCGGTCGCCGCGGCATAGAGAGCGACCCCGATCGCACTGACGACGAGAGCGACTGCCGACACGAGCGCCGCCTTCCGTGGCATTGGAATCAGCCCGAGTATACAGTGGGGCCCCGATGAGCCCCGCTGCGCACTTGCCGCTCACGATCATCGCCGACGACCTCACGGGCGCATGCGACACGGGCGCGCTCTTCGCCGCCCGCGGGCCGGTGCCGGTGACCGTGTGGCCAGACCCGCCCCTCCGCGCGCCGATCAGCGTCGTGGACACCGAGACTCGCTCGTTGGCTCCCGCGGAGGCTGCGCGGCGCGTCACGGTCGTCGCGCGCAACGTTGCGCGCACGCGGATCTTCAAGAAGATCGATTCGACCTTTCGCGGGCCGATCGGCGCCGAGATCGACGCGCTGCTGCGGGCCGCGACGTCGACGGGCGCGCTGGTGTGCCCGGCGCTTCCCGCGGAGCATCGCGTCGTCGTCGAGCGCGTGCTCACCGTGCGCGCCGTGCCCGTCGCCGAGACGCCGATCGCGCAGGATTCGACGTTTCCACGCGCCGCCGGCTCCTCCAACGTGGTCGACCTGCTGCGGACCCAGATCGACCGGCCGCTCGCCTGGATTCCGCTCGGCCGCGTGCGCGAGGGCGGAGCGCCGCTCGCGGCGCGCCTGGGCCGGCTCGCCGGCATGGTCATCGTCGCCGATGCCGAGACCGACGCCGACCTCGAGGCACTCGTCGACGCCGTGCTCGAGCTCGACACGCCGCCGCTGCTCGTCGGCGCCGCCGGACTCGCACAGGCCCTCGCGCGGCGCCTCGGGCTGGCCGTCTCGCGCGTCGAGCCGCTGGCGGGCGAGCGCTGGCTGATCGTCGCGGGCAGCCGTCATCCCGCGACACGACGCCAGGTGGACGTCGCGCGCGAGGCCGGGCTCACGGTGCTCGCGACGCCCGACACGGCCCGGGCGGACAGCGCACGCGTCGTGGCCGAGCTCGCCGCGGAGGCATGCGCCCGGCTCGACCGGGAGGCGTTCGACGTCGTGCTCGTCACCGGAGGCGAAACGCTCGACGCGCTGTATCACGTGCTCGGCGCCGAGCGCCTCGATCTCGAGGGCACACCGCGACCGGGGCTCGCCCTCGGGCGGCTGCGGGTTCCGGGCCGTCCGCCGATCACCGTCGTCACGAAGGCCGGCGGCTTCGGCGAACCGGATCTGTTCGTGAGTCTCGTACGCGAGGCGGTCGCGTGAAGCGCCCGATCCTCGGCGTGACGATGGGCGATCCCGCGGGCGTGGGGCCGGAGATCATCGCCCGCGCGGCCGTGGAGCCCGCGGTCCGCCGCGACAGCCGCGCCGTCGTCATCGGCGACGCGTCGACGATGCGCGCGGCGCTCTCACTCGTCGGGTCACCGCTCACGCTGCACGCGGTCACGCGCGTGGCGGACTGCTGCTGGGCCGAAGACACGCTGGAGGTACTCGATCACACCAACGTGGACATGGCGACGCTGCCGCGCGCAGAGGTGAGCGCACCGGCGGGACGGGCCGCGTACGAATACATCGCGCGGGCGGTCGCCCTCGCGCAGACGGGCGAGATCCACGGGATCGTAACGGCGCCGATCAACAAGGAAGCGCTGGCCGCGGCGGGGATGCCGCACACCGGCCACACGGAGATCCTCGCGCGGCTGTCGAA
>JBKOUQ010000274.1:0-15840 GCA_046723475.1 Candidatus Methylomirabilota bacterium | reverse complement strand
GCCCTGAAGCGCTCGAGAGCTGGCCCCGCGTCCTGCCTGAGCTGAACGATCTGCTCGACGGAGAGGTCGCGGACCCAGGGAAGCTCAATGGACCTGAGGGCTTCCCACTTCTGGATCTCCGAAGTGGATGGCGCAGCGTCTTCGAGCGATGCTATGAATGCTGCTTCGAGAGTAGATCCAGCAGCAAAGGCCGAACGGCTCATAGCAGCCGTGCTCATGTCGAAGACAACATGACCAACAAGAAAGGACACGAACGCTCGAATGTGCCGTTCGAGCATCTCACCATCGGCTCGAGTCATTTCCGCGCGCCTGGTGCGTCTGCCGAAGTACTTAGCGAATCGCTTCATGCGCTCGCTGTGAGATACACCACATGACGTAGGTCGTGGGGACCGGTTCCGAGAAGTTTTGGACACGAGAGAACGATCCGCCCGCCCTTCCCATCGCGACGGCGCTCCATTTCGATCTGCAGACCAGATTCGACGAGCAGCTGCCGACAGTAATCTAAACCGCGTTCAGTGAGACGGTCCCTTTCAGACTTGCAATGCGCGCATACAGAGTGGACCGATGCCGCGAAACGCACAACGCCCGAATCGATAAGGGGCATGAGTGTTTTCAGCACTGCGAGTCGCGGCTGCAGCTGCTCAGCCAGCCGCGATATCGTGGGCGGCTGTTCCTGAAACAGAATGGCTTCGATTGGATCGGGAACGATGGCTTGGTCAACGTAGAGCGGAATAGATCGCGCAAATCGCTCAGCAGTTGAGATACGACACGGCAGCTCCTCGCACTTGCCTGCCTCGGAGAACGGATCGAGCGTCGGCCCGAGCGTCACACGGAAAGCGTCGCTGGATGATGTGCCCGCGTGACTCTCGTACGGGTAAGCCTTGATCGTGTAGAGCAGTTGGTCGAAGATCTCTCGCATGAAGCGCTGCGTGAGCCTCTTCGCTAGAGCACTGGGGTTCGGAAGATCAAGAAGCCCTCGCTTACCATGAGCTGCATAACGGGCGTCAAACGATCAGAAGCCATCTAGCGGGCCCCCGGCGCGGCTCTCATCGGGGCGGGCCGGCCGGACGTGCATTCAGCTTTTGAGGGCGCTGGACATAGACGATGACGCCATCGAGGCCCCTCGGGTATGGCTTCAGCGCCGCCACGACCGCATCAGCGATCGCTTGATACTCGTCGCCCCGAAAGCTCGACGGCACTAACACGATACCCGCGTGCCTTGTATTCATCGCGACGGCATCGCGAGCGAGGGCGATGAAGTCGATGACGTTCCTCGTGACGATCGCGCGGCCTTCGCGCGTGGCGTACTCGAGCTGAGCTCGGTCTCCGAGCTGAATCGAGCCGACCTCGTGCGCACTCGTTGCGTTGACGCCGCGCCGCCGGAGGATGAGGGCAATGCTCTGAGACAGGTCTTCATCGAGGTAGACCTTCACCGAGTGAAGCGCACGAGCCCGGGATACTGCTTCTCGACCGCCTCTGCTGTAAGCGCAGCGTTCGCGTCGATCTGAGCCTGAATCTCATCGCGGTAGCGGGTGTAGTACATCAGCGCGGCCGTGATCTGGGCTTGCGAGAGCTGAGGGAATGCCCTTCGAATCCGGCCCGTGTCCTCGCTGAAGTCGCGGACGACTTCCCACACGCCGAGCCCGCTCCCTCCGATCTTCGCTGTCCGACCACTCGGTTCGTCGGCGAAGTAGATGCCGGGGGATTGCCGCATGCGCAGTGCCTCGTCGAGCAGCTCATGTGTCACATCCGCCACCGACCGGCGGCTGCGGGCAGCCGTAGCCTCGAGCTCGCGGCGCAACGACTGCCGGAGCCGCATCGTCGTCAGGATGCGAGGCTCTGCTCGACTCGATGTTGTTTTTCGGCCGGCGTCCTTCCGACCGCGCGGATTCGCCAAGCGCCGCGATCGTGAAGCTCGTTGTCTCATAGTGGTGCATCGTATCGTGTAGGCCAGTAGAATACAATAGAATACATACGATTATCGCGCGACGCGATAGCGCTTCAGCGCTTCGGGGTCGATCGTCGCGCCCAGGCCTGGCGCATCGCCCAGGTGCAGGACGCCGGCATCGAGCCGGAGCGGATCGACGACGACGTCGCCGGCCATCTTCAGCGGGCCGACGGCTTCGCAGCCCGGGATGACGGCGTCGCTCGTGGCGGCGACGGCGGCTTCCGCGAGCGTGGACAGCGTCAGGCCGAAGCCGTGTCCGATGACGACGCGCAGGCCGGCCGCGGCCGCGCAGTCGATCATCTGTCGCGTTCTCGAGAGCCCGCCCTGCTTCATCACCTTCACCTTGACGATGTCCGCCGCGCCGCGACGGATGATGTCGATCAGGGAGGCCGGTCCGGTCACGCTCTCGTCCGCCATCAGCGGGATGTCGATCGCGCGGCGGATCTCGGCGAGGCCGGCGATGTCGGTGCGCGGAATCGGCTGCTCGACGAGCGTCAGCGCATAGGGCTCGAGCCGCCGGATGAACGACACCGCCTCCGCGCGCGCGAGGCTCTCGTTGAAATCCACGCGCAGCGCGAGGCGGTCGCCGACCGCGGCCCGGACGGCAGCGACCCGCGCGATGCCCTCGTCGCCCGCACCGGACACCTTGATCTTGGCGGTCGTAAACCCGCGGCGTAGCCACTCGACCGCCTCCCGTGCGGCCTGATCGGACGGCACCGTGCCGATCCACGCATTCAGGGTCACCTCGTGCGTAAGCGCGCCGCCGAGAAGCGAGTGGACGGGAACGCCGAGCGCACGGCCCTTCACATCGAGGAGCGCCATCTCGATCGCGGCCTTCGCCTCGAAGCCGTCCGCCGTCTCGCGGTCCATGCGCGCGAGTGCCTGATTCACGTTGAGCGGATCGGCGCCCACGAGCGCCGGTGCCAGGCGCGCGACGGCGTCGTGGATGTCGACCGCCGTCACGAGCGAGTAACCCGGGGTGGGATCGACGTTGCCCCAGCCCTCGAGACCCTCGTCCGTCGTGACTCGTGCGAGCACGCTGCGCTGCACGCTCGTCGTTCCGTGCACGCCGCGCACGGGCACGGCGAGCGGGACGTCGACGAGAACGGGCTCGATCGCGACGATGCGCATGGTCAACCTCTACGGCTTGAGCCGGACATCCTCCAATGGCGCGGAGTACGGAAACGCCGGGATGAGCTCGAGGCCGCCTTCTTGTACGCGCGGTCCGACGCCGCGGATGAAGCCGTTCTCCCAGATCGGCGCGAACGCTACGCGGTCGAAGAGGATCTTCTGGATCTGGTGCAGCATCTCTTCGCGCTTCTTGCGATCGACCTCGCGCGCCTGGCGCTGGAACAGATCCTCGACCTCGGGCAGCACACCGTAGGCGAACATGCCGCCCTTCGTCGCCAGGCCTTCGATCCGGGTGGCCGCGTTGCCGCCGGCCCCCTGTGCGCCGAGCACCACGCCCTTGAGTTTCTTTTCGCGCCACGCCGTCAGCCACGCGGCCCGCTCCATCGTCCTCACTTTCACCCGGATGCCGACCGCGGCGAGGTTACTCGCGACCGCTTCGGCGAGCGTGAAGTACGGCGGATTCGGCGAGATGTCGCCGCCATCGAACCCATTCGGATATCCCGCCTCGACCAGCAGCTTCTTGGCTCGCTTTGGATCGTAGGGATGGGGATCGATCGGCAACGCGAACTCCATGTGGCGGGGCACGATGTTGCCCGTGAGGGCCGAGAACCCGAGCGCTTCGGCGTCGTTCACCGCCTTGCGGTCGATGGCCAGGCTCGCGGCCAGCCGCACGCGCTGGTCGTGCCACGGAGATTTCGGGTCCCACTGGTCGACGAAGTCCAGAAAGAAGACGGCGTTGGTCACCGCGGCACTCAGCTTCAAGCCCGGCGTGCGCCGGACGTCTTCCGCCACCGGTCCGGTCAGGTAGTAGGCGATATCGGCCTCGCCGCGCTTGAGCGCGGCGGCGCGCGTCGTCTCGTCCGGCACGCTCTTGAGGACGAGACGTTTGACGCTTGGGGCCTTACGCCAATACCCGTCGAACGCTTCGAGCACCAGCTCGATGCCCGGCGTCTGGCTCACGACGCGGTACGGACCCGCGCCGATCGGCGCCTTCGTGAACCCGTCGTCGCCCACCTTTTCGACGTACTTCTTCGGCACGATCCAACCCGCACCCGAGGCGGTCGTGCCATAGAACGTCATGAAATCCGGCCATGAATCCTTCATGACGAATCGCACGTGGCGGGCGTCGACGACCTGCACGTCCTTGACCTTGTCTTTCAGAAGCTTCGCGGAGCCACCGCGGTAACGCTCGAACGAGAATTTCACGTCCTCCGCGGTCACCGGGTCGCCGTTGTGAAACTTGATGCCGTTGCGCAGCACGAAGTCGTAGGTCTTCCAGTCGGGCGAGGCCGTCCACGACTCGGCGAGGCTCGGCGTGGTCTGCCCTTTCGGCATCGGCTTCACGAGCGCGTCGTGCACCGCGTAGAGCACCAGGAACGGCGTGATCGCGGTCTCGGCGTCGGCGGGATCGAGCCAGCGCGGTGCGATCGTGACGTGGACGGCCCACGTCATCTGACCGGCGGCCGCGTGCGCAACGCGCGCGACGCCTGCGGTCGCGGAGACGATCGACACGAGAGCCAACAGGGCCGCGACGCGCATCAGGCTGTGCATCACTCCACCTCCGGCACCGGGAGTGTATCTATAATCGAGGCCTGATGGATATTCCAACGAAACGTCTGACCGGAAAGATCGCGGCCGTCACCGGCGGCGCCTCGGGCATCGGCGAGGCCACCGTGCGACGCTTCGTCGCCGAGGGCGCACGCGTCGTGTTCGCGGACCGCGACGTCGATCGCGGCAAGCGCGTGGCCGCGGAGCTCGGCTCGAGCGCGGCGTTCGTCGAAGCGCACGTGGAGCGCGAGAGCGAGGCACTCGGCTTCGTACGTCAGGCCGCGGATCGCTTCGGCCGGCTCGACATTCTCGTCAACAACGCCGGCATCCGCAGCTATCACACGGTCGCCGATGCCACCGCCGAGGGCTGGGACGAGATCCTGGGCGTCAACCTCAAGGGCTACGCCTTCTGCGCGAAGGCGGCGATCCCGCTCATGCGCCAGACCGGCGGCGGCAACATCGTCAACGTCGCGTCGGTCCGCTCGGTGACCAGCGTCGGCAAGACGACGCTCTACGACACGACGAAGGCCGCCATCGCCGGGCTCACCCGCGGGATGGCCGTGGACCACGCGGCCGACGGCATCCGCGTCAACGCCGTGTGTCCGGGCCCGATCTTCACGCCGTTTCACGAAAAGCGCATTCGCGACCTGGGCCGCACGCTCGAGCAGTACCGCGACGATGCGGCCCGGAGCACGATCCTCAAGCGCCCCGGGACGCCTGACGAAGTCGCGGCGTGCATTCTGTTCCTCGCGTCCGACGATGCCTCGTTCGTGACCGGCACGCTGCTGTTCGTCGACGGCGGCATGACCGCGATGTGACGGGCCTCGGCCTTAGAGCGCGAAGCCGTAGAGCTTCGCGACGTTGCCACGCGTGATCTTGAACCGGTCCTCCGGGCTCGCGTCCTTGAAATCGCGCGCGACCACGTCCTGCGAGTGCGGCCACGACGACGCCTGGTGCGGATAATCGGAGGACCACATCATCCGGTCCACGCCGACGAAGTGGCGATTGGCCACGCCGACGTAGTCGTCGATGTAAGTGCAGTGCATCTGGCGCCGAAAGTACTCGCTCGGCTTCAGCTGGATCTTGAAGCCGGCGGCGTAGCGTCCGCGCTCGAAGGTGCGGTCCATACGCTGCAGATAATACGGAAGCCAGCCGCAGTTGTTTTCCGCGGAGACGATCTGAAGCTCGGGGAAGCGATCGAGCACGCCGGAGAAGATGAGGACGCTGAACGAGCGCTCGACCTCGTGCGAGAGAACCGTCGCCCGCATGTAGCGCTCGCCGAAATCCCACTGGCTCTCGCGTCCCATCCCGGTGATCGAGTGCAGGCTCACGGGCATCCGCATCTCCTGCGCGGCGGCCCAGAACGGGTCATACACGGCCGAGCTGTAGGGCTGCTCCGGTGGCGGTGAGCACCAGATCATCGCGCCCTTGAGCCCGAGCTTGGCGCACCGCTCGAGCTCTTGCGCGCCGGCCTTCGCGTCGTAAAGACAGATCATCGCCAGGCCGGCCATTTGCCCGGGCGCATAACTGCAATACGCTGCCAGCCAGTCGTTGTAGACGCGGAAGCAGTCCTGCTGCAGCCCGGCGTCCTTCAGCCAGAAGATGCGGAAGCCGAGCGTCGTGTAGAGCACGTCCGCCTCGACGCCATCGCGCTCGTTGTCTTTCAGCCGCTCGGCCGGATCCCAGCCTCCCGGCCGCGCGTCGGCGTAGGTGCCGCGCGTGAGAAATTGCGCCAGCTCTTCCGGGCTCTTGCCTGCGCCGAGGCCGATGCCGATCGGATGGAGCGGATAGCCTTCGTAGTAGAAGTAGGCACCCTGCGGGTCTTTCGGGTTGTCGACGAGCCGCGGGGCGCGGTCACGATAGCGCTTGTCGACGCGCTCGACCCACAGGTCCGTCGGCTCGCTCACGTGAGAATCGGCGGAGATCAGCTTGTAGGTGGTCATCTCGCACCTCCGTCAGCGCCGTGGCTGAGGGAAAGAATACCGCGAGCGGAATGCGATCAGCCGATCGCGCGGAAATACTCGCGCAGCCGCGTGGCGTCGCCATCGGCATCCGCGAGACCGACGTAGCCGTCCGGCCTCACCAGATAGAGCGCCCCGCGTCTGAGCCCGGCGCGCCGCATTCCCCGCCGCCATTCGAAGACGTGCAGTGGAAGTCGAAGCTCGGCACACGTCGCGTCCACGCCCGTCCGCGGTTCGCCATAGACATGGCACTGCCAATGGAGCGAGGTGAGCGGGGCGAAGTTGTCCTGCCCGGGCGCCGTCTCCACCCACGGCAAACGATCGCCGCCTCGCACGGCGCCCGCCCTCCCCACGCTGAGCGGACTCTCGCGATAGTTGACGCCAAGCTGCGACACGATACGGAAGAAGAAGCGACGCAACGCCGTTGATCGGAACAGCAGCGGCATGATCACGGGAGCGAGCCGGGTGCGAAACCAGCGCGCCACGCCACCCTGCTTCGTGACCACGGTGAAGGCGCGATCGGTGGTGGCGACCAGCTGCCGCGCGAAGCGGATCCGCTCGACCTCATAGCTCGCCAGCACGCCCTCGCGAGCGCCGTGATTCAGCACGGCCGCGAGTTTCCACGCCAGGTTGACGGCATCCCCGATGCCGGTGTTCATCCCCTGGGCGCCGACCGGACTGTGGACGTGAGCCGCGTCGCCGAGCAAGAATGCTCGCCCCACGCGAAACTTCGCAGCCACCCGGTGATGGACGTGATACGTCGAGAACCAGTTCACCGAGCGGATCGTGAGCTTCAGCTGTCCGATCGCACGTTCGCCGACGTCGGCGAACGTCAGCCCGTGATGGTGCTCCGGAGGTCGCGTGACAGGTCCGATGAGGCGCAGACGGCCCGCGCCCTTGAGAGGGAAGACGGCGAGGAAATCGGCCTCCTCCAGGTCGACGTGGATCTCGCTATCGGCGGCGGGGCCCGTCGCGTCCACGTCGGCGACGTAGAACACGCCGGAGTATGTCCCCCCGGGAAATCCCGTCGCCAGCACGTCGCGAACGGTTGATTGCGCGCCGTCGCACCCGGCAAGAAAGGCCGCCTCGCAGATTTCTTCCGCGCCATCCGGCCGCTTCAGCGTCGCCCGCACACTGTCGGCGTCATGATCGAATCCGACGAGCTCCGTCCGGCGCTCGACCGTCACGTTCAACGCGGCGAGGCGCTCGATCAGCAGACGCTCGTGCGCGTCCTGCGCGTACGTCAACGCATAGGGAAACGGGCTCAATCCCTCTCCCATGCGCCCGAGCGGCAGACGTGCCGCCTTGGCGCCCCCAACCCACAGGTTGGCGGCCGCGACTTTGACGCCCGCATCGACGACGGCGTCCGCGAGGCCGACCTGCCGATACAGCTCGAGTGTGCGCGCCTGCACGCCCACGGCACGTGACGTCGTCCCCGGCTCGGCGGTCTTGTCGATGATCCGCACACGGACGCCGAGCCTCGTCAGCCAGAGGGCAAGGACGAGCCCCGTCGGCCCGGCGCCTACGATCAGGATGCGCGCGCTGCTCACCGATGGTCCCTCACGTTCATCCTCGGCAACGCGCGACACCTCCGCAACCGATCGCGATGTGCCTACGACCGTAATGACGTAGTCTGTCCCGGTGGATAAACCGTGCGCGCGCTCGCGGCTGCGTCGTCTCGCGAGCCATAACGTCGCGTGGCTCATCGTCGCCGTGCTGGTCGTCGGATGCCTGCCGGCGCTGCGCCGCGAATCCGGCCCATCCGGCGAATGGCCGACCTATGGGAACGACGCGGGCGGCTCGCGCTATTCGCCACTCGCTCAGATCAGTCGCGACAACGTCACGGGCCTGCGTGTTGCGTGGACGTATCGGACGGGGGAGCCCCAAAGCGCGCCCCCCTGGGGATTCATCGCCTTCGAAACGACGCCGCTGATGGTGGACGACACGCTGTTTCTGAGCACGCCGGACAACCGTGTGATGGCTCTGGACCCCGAGGCGGGCACCGAGCGGTGGCGCTACGACCCCGGCGTGGGTCGCACGCAACGTTTTGCCCTCGTCACATCGCGTGGTGTGTCGACATGGCTCGATGCGGACGCGCGTCCGGAACGCGTCTGTCGCCGCCGGATCTTCGTCGGTACCATCGACGCGCGGCTCATCGCGCTCGACGCTGCCACCGGCACACCGTGCGACGACTTCGGGCGTGCCGGACAAATCGATCTCACCGACGGCATTCAAGTCAGCGACGGGCGCTGCTGCTATCAGGTCACGTCGCCGCCCGCCGTCGTGCGCGGGCTCGTGATCGTCGGCTCCTCCATCGGCGACAATCGCGCCACCGACCTCGAGCGCGGCGTCGTGCGCGCCTACGACGCGCGCAGCGGCGCGCTTCGCTGGAGCTGGGATCCGATCCCGACGCGCGAGTCCGACCCCGCGGCTGCGACGTGGGCGACCGACAGCTGGCGCCGCACGGGCGCGGCGAACGTCTGGTCGGTGATGTCGGTCGACGCCGAACGGGGGCTCGTGTTCGTTCCCACCAGCAGCCCGAGCCCCGATTTCTATGGCGGCGAGCGTCTCGGTGCGAACGCGTACGCGAACTCCGTCGTCGCGCTGCGAGCGGGCACCGGGGAGGTCGTCTGGCACTTCCAGGTGGTGCACCACGACCTGTGGGACTACGACGTGCCGGCGCAGCCCGTGCTCGTGAACGTCACGCGGGATCGGAAATCGGTTCCGGCCGTCGTCGTCGCGACCAAGATGGGCCACCTCTACCTCCTGCATCGCGAGACCGGCGCGCCGCTCTTCCCCGTGGAGGAGCGCCCGGTTCCGAGGAGCACCGTGCCGGGCGAGGAAGCATCGCCGACCCAGCCGTTCCCGGTCCGGCCGCGGCCGCTCGTTCCGGCGCGTCTCACCGCGGCCGACGCGTGGGGCATGAACGCGACCGAGCGCGAGGCGTGTCGCGCGCGCATCGCAGCGCTCAGGTCGGAGGGAATCTTCACGCCACCGAGCCTCGAGGGCAGCGTCGCGTTTCCTGGCTACGGCGGCGGAATGAACTGGAGCAGCGTCTCGCACGATCCCGTCCGCGGGCTGATCATCGCGAATACGAACCGCCTGGCCTTCGTGATCACGCTCATTCCACGCGACCGATACGACGAGGCGCGGACGACGGCGGCTCGGCCGGGGCGAGAATTCGCGCCACAGCGTGGAACACCGTACGGAATGTACCGCGAGCCTCTGCTGTCGCCGCGCGGTCTGCCGTGCAATCCGCCCCCGTGGGGGGCGCTGACCGCGGTGGATCTCGCGACCGGCGACGTGCGGTGGGACGTCCCGCTCGGCATGTCGCCCGAGCTGTCGACGCTGCCGCAGGCGCGCGAGTGGGGCTCGTTGAATTTCGGCGGCTCACTCACGACCGCGGGCGGGCTGGTCTTCATCGGCGCGGCGCGCGACACGACGTTGCGCGCCTTCGATGTCGAGACCGGGCGGGTGCTCTGGAGCGCCGACCTGCCGGCGAGCGCTCAGGCCACGCCGATGACGTACCGCGGCACGAGTGGCAAGCAATTCGTGGTGATCGCCGCCGGTGGCCACAGCGCGCTGAGAACGAAGATGGGCGACTATGTCGTGGCATTCTCCCTGCCATGAGGAGGGACGAACACATGACCCCAGCGAAAGGCGTGGTCGTGCCCGCGGGCGGCGGTAAGCATCTCGACATGGCGGCGCCCGGGCGCTTTGCCGCGTTGAAGCTCCTCGGCGACGAGACCCAGGGCAGCATCATGCTGTTCGAGGAGACGGTGCCCCCCGGCACCACAAGCCTGTTCCATCTCCATCGCGACAGCGACGAGGTGGCATGGGTGCTCGCGGGCGAGATCACCTTCAAGATCGGCGACGACGTCAGCGTCGGCGGGCCCGGCACGTGCGCGTTCTTCCCGCGCAACGTGCCGCACGCGTGGAAGAACACCGGTCGCGAAACCGGAAAGGTCGTCTTTCTGTACACTCCGGCGGCCGCGGGCGGCTACGTCGAGGAGCTCATGCACCGCCGCGGGTCGCTGAGCGACGAAGAACGCGGGAAGCTGCGCGAGCACTATCGCTGGGAAGTCCTCGGTCCCAATCCGCTGTAATCACAGCGCCCGCGCGATCAGCGACGCGCCGCTCGCGAGCAGCACCGCCGCGACGATCCGCACGACGGTGACGGCGGCCACGTGCGTGTGCACGCGATTGCCGGCCCACACGCCGGCCCACGCCACGGGGAGCAGCAATCCGATCGCGAGCCAGAGATCGCGGCCACTCAACAGTCCCGCGATCGCGAACGCCACGCCGCGCAGGCCCACGTTGAGAATCACCATCAGCGAGATCGTCGCGCGCTGCGCCGCCGCATCGCCGATGCGCGCCGTCAGGTAGACGACGTAGGGCGGCCCGCCGACTCCGAAGAGGGCGCCGATCACGCCGCTCAGCACGCCCGCGGGCACGGCCCACGCTCGTCCCAGCCGACGCCGCGGCCCGCGATGCAGCACGATGTACAGCGCATAGCCGCAGACGAACACGCCGAGCGCCAGCAGCGTGGCATCGCGCGGCAGCCGGACCAGCAGTGTCACGCCGAGCGCGAGACCGACGATGGTGAACGGCGCCAGCACGGCGACCTCGCGAACGTCCGCCTGTTTCCTCGTGTGAAGACCGAGCAGCGCGGCGGATCCGAAATCGAGCGCGGCGGTCAGCGACAGGACGAACGGCAGCGGTAGAACGTGCGCCAGCACGGGAACCGTGATCGGTGACGCGCCGAAGCCCGTGACGCCGAAGACCGTATAGGCGACGAAGACCACCGGCGCCGCGAGGAGGTATAGACTCGGCACCTCACAGCCTCAGGTCGGGAGGTCACGAACCATGCGCATGAACGGAAAGATCGGGATCGTCACCGCGGCCGCCTCGGGCATGGGCCGTGCGGGCGCGCTGCGCTTCGCGCGCGAGGGAGCGTCGGTGGCGGTGGTCGACATCGACAAGGCTGGCGTGCAGCGCGTCGTGCAGGAGATCACCACCGCGGGCGGCACGGCGCACGGAATCGTCGCCGATCTCACGAACGACGACGACTCCCGGCGCATCGTGTGGGAGACGGTCAACCGCTTCAAGGGCCTCGACTTCGTCTGGAATCACGTCGGTCATCCGGGCCCGGCCGCGGTGGAAGGCATCGACCTCACCGCGTTCGACACCGCGATCGACCTGAACCTGCGCACGGTGCTCATCACCACCGAGGCCGCGATTCCGGAGATCCGGGCCCGCGGCGGCGGCAGCCTGCTGTTCACCGCGTCCACCTCCGGGCTCGTCGGCTCCGGCTTCAGTCCCGTGTACTCGATGTGCAAATTCGGCGTCGTCGGGTTCGTCAAGAGCCTGGCGCTTCGACTCGCGAAAGACAACATCCGGGTGAACGCCGTCTGCCCGGGCCCCATCGACACGCCGATGCTGCGCGTGTTCGTCGCCCGCCCGGATCAGAAATCGACCATCGGCATCGATCCGGAGGAGCTGGTGCAGAAGCGCGCCCATGGCTCGGTGCCGCTCGGCCGCACCGGGAAGGCGGAGGAGATTGCCAACGCCGCGCTCTTCCTCCTGTCCGACGAGGCGTCATTCGTCACCGGGGCCGCCCTGCCCGTGGACGGCGGCGTGACGGCAGCGTGACGACGCCCGCTCCGCAAATGCTCAGCCCGACGCCCAGCGTCTCGGGCGGTCGCGCCACGTGGCGTCGGAGACGCGGCCGGTAACGCGCCCGATCGCGAGCAGCAGATCGGTCGGATCCACCGGCTTCGCGAGATGCTCCGCGAAGCCGGCGATGAACGCCTGCTCGGTGTCTTCGGCCCGCGCGTGAGCCGTGAGCGCGATGGCCGGTACCGTCGCCCGGCCGCGCTCGAGCGCGCGCATCTGCCGGACGAGCGCGTAGCCGTCCTCGCCCGGCATCGAGATGTCGCTGACCACGACGTCCGGCCCGAGCCATTGCACGATCCGCAGCGCCTCCTCGACGGAGCCGGCGGCGCGGACGGTGGCCCCCGCGGTTTCGAGCATCACCGCCAGCACCTCGCGCGTCGCCGCGTCGTCCTCGACCACGACGACGGTGAGGCCGGCGAGGCCCGTCTGCGACAGCGCGCGGTCAGCATCGGCCGGCGTGTCCGCGCCAGACGGCACGTCCGGACGCAGCGGCAACGTGACGGTGAAACGCGCACCACCCGTGTCCGCGTCGTCGACCGCGATCGTGCCGTCGTGCACGTCGACCAGGTGGCGCACGATCGCGAGCCCGAGCCCGAGGCCGCCATGCGGGCGCGTCTGCGTGCTGTCGGCCTGTCGGAAGCGCTGGAAGATGTGCGGTCGCACGTCGACCGTGACGCCGGGCCCCGTGTCGGACACGACGATGGTCGCGTCCGTGGCCGTGCGTCGCAGCGCGACGATGACGCGCCCGCGCTCGGGTGTGAACTTCGTCGCGTTGGACATCAGGTTCCACACGATCTGCTGCAAGCGGACGGCGTCGCCCATCACGACGATCGGCTCACGCTCGAGATCGACCTCGATGGTGATGCTCTTGGCCTCGGCGGCCGCGCGTACCGCGTCCACGGCGGCCTCCACCGTCGGCGCGAGCATGGTGCGCTTCAGGTCGACGCGCAGCTTGCCGGCCACGATCCGTGAGACGTCGAGCAGGTCCTCGATGAGCTGGGCCTGGGCGCGGGCGCCGCGATCGATCGCGTCCAACGCGCGATTCGTCGCAGTGGTGTCGAGACGACCGCTGCGGAGAAGCTTGAGCCAACCGAGCATCGACTGCAGCGGCGTCCGCAGCTCGTGGGACAGCACGGCCAGGAAGTCGTCCTTGGCGCGGTTGGCCGCCTCCCCCTCGGCGCGCGCGGCCTGCTCCGCCGCCAGCAGACGCCGGTGCTCCGCTTCGGCGCGCTGCTTCTCGGCCAGGTAGTCGCGCACCTCGTACTGTCGCCGTCGCGCACGCAGCGCCGTCTTCACGGCGGACAGCATCGCCACGACGCGCACCGGGCGCTCGAGCAGCGCGACGTTCCCGAGCGGGTCGAGGCTCGCGATCGTCTTCAGGCTCGGAACCTCGGTGTCGCGCGTGCCCGTGATCAGGATGATCGGCAGATCCGACCACGAGGGCTGCCGACGCAGCCACTGCACGAGCCGGGTGTGCGCGGCGGTGCTCAACGCCTCTTCGGCAAGCAGCAGCGCGCCCGCACCACGCTCGAGCTCCGCCAGTAACACGTCGACATCGCGGCACATGGCGCTCTCGACCTCGGCGTGGGCGAACATCGACGCGGCGAGCGGTGCGTCGCGCCCCGTCGGCGCGAGGATCAGGATGCGGTCGTCCATGCGCGGCCGATCGCTCACTCGCGCGCCAGTCGGCTCGCGGCGTCGCTCCGGGTTCGGGGACTGCCGGTCAGAATCCCGTCGAAGCGATGCAGCGGCTCGCCGACGCGAATCTGGCCCGGAGTCAGGGAGAGCTCGCGGATGGTGCGCTCGTGGTAGCCAGTGCGCTTCTTAAGCACCGACACCGCCTGGTGCACCGCGCCCTCGGCCTCGTAGTAGCGGAAGATCACGACCGTGTCGGCGAGATAGCTCACGTCGACGACCGTCTGCATGCCGGCGCCGAGGAGCCCATGCTGCGCCATCACGAAGATCGTCACGATGTCGTGATGCGCCAGATATGCGAGCAGCTCGTGCATCTGCAGGGTGAGGAACTGCTCCTCCGGCATCGCGTTGAGGTAGCCGTTGAGGCTGTCGATCACGACCACCGACGGCCGGTCGCGCTCGACGACCTCACGGACCGTGCTGACGAACTCCCCGGGCGAGAGCTCAGCGGGGTCGACCTGCCGCAGTGAGATCCGCCCCGCGGCGACGTGATGCGACAGCGACATCCCGAGTCCGGTCGCGCGCGTCAGGTACACGGCAACACCCTCGTCGAAGACGAAGACCGCCGCGCGTTCGCCGCGCTCCGCGGCCGCCGACGCGTACTGCGCGGCGACCGACGACTTGCCGACGCCGGCCGGGCCCATGAGCAGCGTGCTCGTGCCGCGGTCGAGCCCGCCGCCGAGCAGCGCGTCGAATTCCTCGATGCCGCTGCCGAGCGGTCGCGGCGTGAGGGCGTTTCGATGCTCCGCCGCCACGAGGCGCGGGAAAATCTGCAATCCGCCCGTGCGGATCATGAAGTCGTGATAGCCGCCGCGGAACTTCGTCCCTCGCAGCTTTTGCACACGGAGCCGGCGGCGCTCCGCGCCGTACAGCGGTGCCAGGTGCTCGAGCATGATCACGCCCGTGGCGAGACTGTTCACCTCCGACAATCGGTCGTCGAGCAGCACGACCGTGCACTGTCGGCCGATGAAGAACTGCTTGAGGGCGAGAATCTGCCGCCGGAATCGAAGCGCGTCGCGCGCGAGGAGACGCATCTCGGACAGCGAGTCGAAGACGAGGCGCGCGGGCTGCACACGCTCGACCTCGTCGAGCACGGATTTCGTCGTTTCGCCGAGCTCGACCTCCGAGGGATGGAACAGTGTGTACTGCGACTCCGGCCTCAGCGTCTCCTCGGGCACGGTGAGCTCGCAGATCGTCAGGGCCTCCAGCGACCAGCCGTGCGAGCGGGCCACCGCGATGAGCTCTTCCTTCGTCTCGGAGAGTGTGACGTACAACCCCGATTCGCCGAGACGGACGCCCTCGAGGAGAAACTGCAGTGCGAGCGTCGTCTTGCCGGTGCCCGGATCGCCTTCCACGAGGTGGATGCGATTGCGCGGCAGTCCGCCGCCAAGGATGTCGTCGAGGCCGTCGACGCCTGTGGGAGTCACTTCGAGGTGAGGACGATGGGGCCGGTGGGCACGGGCGCGCCGCCCTCCGGCTCGAGCGTCACCTCGAAAGCCGTCGTGCCGCGATCGGGCGGGACGCGATGCAGCGCACCTCCCTGCGCGTCGACGGAGAACACCCCGGCGGGTTTGGCCGCGGCCCCGGCATTCGTCCACAGCTCGTACGTCTTGCCCGCCGGCGCCGGCGGCAGTCCAGTCACGAACATCCTGCCGCCAGCCCGCTCGTTCCAGATCATTCGGCCGGCGGCCGCCGACCCCGCGTCGCGACCGTGCAGGTCGACGATGCGCGTGGTCGGATCGCGCAAAACCTCGATGGCGTCCTGGTAAAAGGTCACTTGGTAACGCAGCGCCGCCTCGTCACGCATCAGCCGTTCTCGGACGGCCGCGGTCTCGCGCGCCGTCTGGCCGAGAAGAGCCTCGTATCGTACGGCCACCCATC
>JBKOUQ010000012.1:0-47377 GCA_046723475.1 Candidatus Methylomirabilota bacterium | reverse complement strand
CGTCATGTTCTGGACGTATCTCGGTGGCAGCCTCGTCGACGTCGCCACGTCGATCACGGTCGATGGCGAGGGCAACTCGTATGTCGCCGGCTACACCGCGTCCGTGGACTTTCCCAAGTCGTCGAACACGGGCAACCGGCTCGTCGGGAGCTTCAAGGGCGGCAGCAAGAGCCAGGGCCCGTATGACGCTTTCGTCGCGAAATTCGACCCGTTCGGCGCGCTCGTCTGGGCGACGTTCCTCGGCGGCACCGATGCCGACCTCGCGTACGGCATCGCGCTCCAACCGGGATGCGCGAAAGACTGTAACCCCTACGTCACAGGCGTCACGTATTCGTCGGACTTCGGCACGACGCCCGGCGCGCTCAGTGGCAAGATCAGCGGCTCGGCCGACGCCTTCGTCGTCAAGCTGAGCTCCGACGGACAATCGAAAGCGTACTCGACGTTCCTGGGCGGCGGCGGCGTCGATGCGGCGTATGCCATCGGCGTCGACGTGGCGGGACGTGCGTACGTCACGGGCGAGACGCTATCGAGCAACTTCCCGATCACGCCGTCCGCCGTGTTCGCGAATTCCCAGGGACAGCGAGACGGCTTCGTCACGCAGATCAACGATCTCGGAGGCGGCGCAACGAGTCTCGGGTACTCGACGTACCTCGGTGGCAACAAGGATGACGTCGGCCTCGGCCTCGCGGTGTACTGCGCGAGCGCGACGGCCGCCTCGTGTAACGCGTACGTGACCGGTCAGACGTTCTCGTCGACGTTCCCAACGAGCGCGAATTTCCCAAGCCGGGTGTTGCATCCCTCTCCGGACACCACGCTGGCCGGTCCGAGCGACGCCTTCGTTGCGAAGGTCAGCAACGACGGCTCGGCGCTGGAGTTCTCGACGTTCCTCGGCGGCTCGGGCGACGAGGTCGGCCGCGGCATCGCGGTGGACGCCGCCGGCAATGCCTACGTCGTCGGCGAGACGACGTCGAGCGATTTCGCCGGGACGACGGGAGTCGTGCAGACCGCGTTCGGCGGCACACGCGACGCGTTCGTGACCCGGCTCGACAAGACCACCGGCACGAAGCTCGCGCAAACGTACCTCGGCGGATCGGGCGACGACGTGGCGCGCGGCGTCGCCATCGATGCGGCCGGCAATGTCTACGTCACCGGCGATACGGCGTCGCCGACGTTCCCGACCGCGCCGGGCCTGTCACCCGTCCCGCAGAAGAACGATCCCGTGAGCGGCACCACGAAATACCTCGATAGCGCGTTCTTCCAGGGAGCGCCGGCGGGCGGGCGTGACGTCTTCGTCACCAAGCTGAACGGGGCGCTCTCGAGCCTCGCGTACTCGACGCGGTTCGGCGGCGCCGCGGACGATTTCGGTCGCGCCATCGCCGTAGACTCGGCGAGCATCTACGTGGCGGGCGACACGGCATCCTCCGGCGGCGGCTTCGCACCGAAGGCGTTTCCGCTCGGTCTGTCGGGCATTCCGTTTCAGACGGCGTTCGGCGGTGTGCGAGACGGCTTCGTGCTCCAGCTGAGCCCGGACAGCGACGGCGATGGGATTCCCGACGCGGTCGACAACTGCCCGTTCGTCCCGAACCCCGATCAGGCCGATTCCGACAACGACGGCGTCGGCGACGCCTGCGACAACTGCCCGCTCGTCGCCAATGCCGACCAGGCCACCGACGGCACGAGCTCGGGGCTCGGCGCCGCGTGTGCGTGTCATTACAGCCTCGACATGAGCGCGCCAAGCGTGACGGTGCCGCAAGGCGCCGCGATTCCCCTGACCGTGAAGTTCTCGGTGGCCTCGACGACTTCGTGTCCGGGGGCCCCCGGCTCGATCACGACGATTCGCCCCGACTGCGTCAACACGAGCTTCACGATCAAACGTCCCGATGGAACCGTCGTACCCCCGCGCCATCGCGAGAAGATGTACGGCATTCCGAACGATCTCGTCACGATCACGGGCGACTTCACACTGAGCTGCGACGTCTCGGACGTCGTCGATCCGGGCAACCTCCCGCCCGGCAGCTATGCGTTCTTACCGACGTACTCGAACTACACGGGGGATCCCACCGCCGACGGCGTCTGGATCGGCGCCGTGAGCGCAAAGACACCGGGCACGCTGACGATCACGACGGACACGGTGCAAAAGGTCGCGATCGACGTGTTGCCGGGCGACTTCCCGAACACGTGGAAGTGCAGCAGCAATGCCCAGCTCACGGTGGCCGTGCTCAGCGGGAATGGATTCGATCCGAGCACGGTGGTCGCCAGCACCGCGCGCTTCGGCAGGAGCGGCACCGAGGCGAGCTCGGTCGGAACCACGCTGAAGGATGTCAATGGCGACGGCGTCAAGGACGTCATCTTCCGATTTCCGTTCACAGCGACCGGGTTCACGTGCAACGACATTCCGACGAATCGGCCGTTCTACGACGTCATCGGTATCCTCACCGGCATCACCGTCGGTGGAGGATCGGTGTCGGGCTCGGATTCGATCCGGTTGACCCCGCAATGAAGGACGGAGAACACGTCATGACACACGTACGCCCCGGCCACATCACCGTCGCGGGTTCGCTGCTCGTGGTTCTCGTCGCGGTCGTCGCGATCGGCATTCCCGACGTCGCCTCGGCGACGCATATCTGCGCCACGAATCCCGCGTCCACCGCCGATTCGGACGCCGACGGCCTGTCGGACGTGCAGGAGTGCACCACCGGCCTCACGCTGCGCTCGGGCACCGTCATCCCGTCGTGCGTTGTAGCCACCGGCAATCGAAGCGCGTGTCTCGATCCCGACACAAAAGACTTCTTCATCGCCGTTGTGCCGGCTGCGACCGGCAGTCTGCTGCCCGCCGGGGGCTTCGATCTCGCCACGGCGTTCGCCACGCTCGGCATCACCGCGCATCAGGTCGCTCCGACGCAGCTCGGCTCGGATCGCACGGTGAGCGCAACCTCGAGCATCAAGGCGATCAGGGTGACGGAAAGCCTCGACACCAACGGCGACATCCTCGGCATCTGCAACCAGGGAACGCCACAGGATCTCGACGGCTGCGTGGTGTACACACAACGCATTCTGAACTTCATCAACACGACCTGCGATTCGGCGGGCGACAACGTCACGCCTCGGCAGGCGGTGTTCCAGCAATACCTGCTGCACACGATCGTGCACGAGTCCGGACACACGCTCGGGGGATTGGCTCCGCAGTACAACGCGACTTACGGCGGGAACCATTACAAGACGGGCGCCGGCTACTTCATGGACCAGTCCGTGCAATACTCCACCAAGGGCGGTAAGTGCACGTTCAGCGTGTACCAGAACTGGAATCTCACACTCGATCCGCCAGGCGTGAAACTCAAGATCCAGTGACGCGCTACATCGACCTCTCGGTGACGGTGAACGACGCGACGCTGAGCCCGCCGTCCACCAACATGCGGCTCGAGGTCACGCCGCACCGCCGCGGCCCCGGCTTCTGGCAGGTGTCGAGCGTGCGGCAGAGCCTGCACACGGGCGCCCACATCGACTCGCCGCTGCACGTCTTCAAGGACGGCATCACCACCGCGGAGATCTCGCTCGATCAGGTCATCGGCGAGGCGATCGTGGTCGACCTCTCGTTCGTCGGCCCCAATCACGAGGTGACGATCGACGATCTTCGTCGCGGCGGCGGGGACGACGTCCGCCCCGGCGATATCGTGCTGCTGCGGACGGACTGGACCGATAAGATGTACGGCAAGTGGCCCGACTACTTCACCCAGTCGCCATACTGCCCGCCCGCCACGGCCGAGTGGCTCGTGGCCAAGGGCACCAAGAACATCGGGTTCGACTTCTTCGAGGAATACTGCGCCCGCCTTCCCGACTTCTCATCGGAGGATTTCCCGATGCACCGCGTGATCCTCGGTGCGGGCGTCGTGATCATGGAAGGCCTCACGAATCTCGGCGCACTGCCGCGCCGCCGCGTGCCGTTCGCGGCGCCGTACTACAAGATCGCGGGGACCGAAGGGGCTCCCGCGCGCTTCTTCGCGACGCTCGACTGATCGTCCGCTGCCGTGGTGTCACGGCAGTACTTCGCCGTGCCCGTGTATGATGGCCGTCGCGATGGCTCAGAGCGTCCGCGACTTCGTCACCGCCTACGAGCGCGCCTTCCCCGGCGAGGTGGTCCGCATCACCGAGCCCGTCGGTCTCGAGTACGACGTCATGGCCGTCGTGCTCGAGTACGAGCGGCGACGCCGCTGGCCCATTCTGCTCTTCGAGAACGTCGCGGGCGCCGGCATACCGATCGTCGCGAACGTGGTGGCGAGCCGCCGCGCGCTGGCATGGGCGCTCGGCGTGGCCGAATCGCGCCTGGCGGTCGAGTATGCCCGGCGGATCAAGGACACGATCAAGCCGAACATCGTTGCGCGCGCGCCGTTTCGTGAGCGCGTGCTGACCGGCGCCGAGCTCGATCTGCGCGCGCTGCCGATTCCGACCTACTTTCCCGGCGACGCCGGGCGCTATCTGACGGCCGGCATGCTCGTCGCGCGGGATCCCGAGACCGGAGTCGAGACGGAGGGCTACCACCGCTTCCAGCTCAAGGGGCGCGATCGCATGGGCGTCAGCCTGCACTCGCGTCGACGCATGTTCGAATACCAGCGCCGCGCGGACGCGCGCGGCGAGCCGTTGCCCTGCGCCATCGCGCTCGGACTGCACCCGCTCGTGTCGATGGGGTCCCTCGCGTATCCGCCCGCGGAGATCGGGAAGTTCGAGGTTGTCGGCGGCCTGCTCGGCGAGCCGCTCGACATCGCGCCGTGCGCCACGATCGATCTCGCCGTCCCCGCCGCCGCCGAGATCGTCATCGAGGGCGAGATCCTGCCGCGCGTGCGCGAGCCGGAGGGACCGTTCGGCGAATTCACCGGCTACTTCTCACGGCGCTCGACCGAGCACGTCTTTCAAGCCAAGGCCGTCTGCATGCGCGAACGGCCGTGGTTCCAGTCGATCGGCTCCGGCCGCGCCGGCGATCACATCACCACGCTCGGACTCGTCCGTGAAGCCGAGATCTGGAACGCACTGCAGCGCGCCATCCCGAACGTCACCGGTGTGCATGTGCCGCTGTCCGGCACGTCGTCATTCACCGCGTATGTCTCGATCAAGCAGGGCCGTCCGGGCGAAGCCAAGCACGTCATCCCGATCGTGCTCGGCGTCGATCACTACCTTAAGCTCGTCATCGTGGTCGACGACGACATCGACGTCTCCGACGAGTCGGACGTCATGTGGGCGGTGGCGACGCGCATGCAGGCCGACCGCGACCTGGTCGTCATCGGCGGCAGTCTCGGCGCCATGCTCGATCCGAGCGCCGACGACCGCGGCGTCACCGCCAAGCTCGGCATCGACGCCACCCGCCCGTTCGGTGAGCCGTTCGGCGAAAAGCTCGTGATGGACGCCGCGAAGATGGCGTGGGCGCGCGCGCTCGTCGACCGACTCGGCGGCTGACGCGCCCGGCACCGCCTCAGCCTTCCGGTATTCTGGGACCAGTCAGAACTCGCTGAATTTTCACGCCTAAGTTGAGGTCTCCGGGAGACCCGACCGCCATGCAGGGCCGCGATGCTACTATGGGCGTGCGCCGCTTCGGCGCGGCTGCCGGGCTCATGGAGGGGGACGTGGATCTCCTGGAAGCCAAGAGCCGAATCGCCGAGGCCCTCGTCGAGTCGCTCTTCCGGCGCGCCCGGTACGAGATCAAGCCATTCCGCCCCGATCCGTCACCCCTCCGCTTCGGCCGCGAGGATTTCTCGCCGGACTTCCGCGTCTCGCAGCCTGCCGACGTGGGCGATGCGCACGAATATCTCGTCGAGGTGAAATACCGGCCGTCCGCCGAGCAATTCCTGTCGGTCGAGAACCAGCGCGGCGATCGGTCGCTCTTCCACCTGATGCGCCGTCACTGGCCGTCGCTGTACTTCGTCCTCGTCACCGAGCGTCCGGAGACGGGGCGGTCGTGTTTTCAGGCGCTCGCGTTCGAGACCGTCCGCGCCGGCGAGCCATTCCGGCTGGTGGATCTGATCGAGGTCAAGGAGTTCGGATTGTTCGCGCAGAACGTCGAGGACCACGAGCTCCTCGCCCGCCGGATCTTTTGTTCCCTGAACGCCTAGCCTGCACGCCCCACATCACGCGCGCGGCTCACCGAGCAAACGCGCGTACTCGCCGTAGACGGCCGCATCGAACGCCACGAGCAGCACGCTGGCCGGAAGCTCGACCGCCGTGAGGCCGCGGCTGATCTCCTCGAAGGCGATGCGGCACGCGCGCTCGATCGGAAACCCATACACCCCGCACGAGATCGCCGGGAACGCCACGCTGCGAAACCCGCGCGCGCCGGCGAGCGCCAGCGCGCTTCGGTAGCACGACGCGAGCAGCGCGTCCTCGTCCTGTCCGCCGCCACGCCAGATCGGCCCGACCGCATGGATCACCCAGCCCGCCGGCAGCGCATGGCCGCGCGTGAGGCGAACCTCGCCCGTCGGACAGCCGCCGAGAGCGCGGCATTCGTCGAGCAAGCCGGGGCCGGCCGCGCGATGGATCGCGCCGTCCACGCCCCCGCCACCCAGCAGCGTCGAGTTCGCAGCGTTCACGATCGCGTCGACGTGCAGCCGCGTGATGTCGTCGCGCACGAGTCGCACCCGCGTCATCCCAGCACGCCCCGCACGACGAGCCACGCGCCCAGCGCGCCCAGCAGGGCGAGCACGGCGCGGTCGAACGCGCGCTGATCGAGACGATTCTGAATCCAGAGTCCCGCGACGAAGCCCGCGAGCGCCACGCCGGTCAGGGCGACCGAGCTCGCGGCCAGCCCGCTCGTGAGCAGGCCGTACCAGGCGACCGCGGCGAGCTGCACGACCTTGTAGATGAGGAACGTGAACGCGGTCGCCGCGAGAAAATCGGGCTTCGGCATACCGAGCGCGTAGAAATAGATGGCCAGTGGGGTGCCCGGCACGTTCGTGATGCCGCCGACGACACCTGCCACGAACCCCGCGACCGGTCCCGCCCACGGCTCCCACGTCCGCGGGAGTCGTGGCGCGAAGCGGGTCGCATTCAACGCCACGAAGGCCACGACGAACACACCGAGCAAGAGAAGCACCGTGCGGGTCGGAAGCATCACGAGCAGGCGCGTACCGAGCACGGTGCCGATGCCACCCGCCACCAGCAACGGCGCCAGCCGCCGGATCGTCGCGGTCGGCGCGCCGCGTCGTGCGAACTGGATGCCGTCCATGGTGATGTTCGGCAGGATGAGCACGACCACCGCGATTTTGACGTCGACGATCAGGCTGAGCAGCGGCGTGGCGAGCGTGGGGAATCCGAGGCCGGCGATGCCCTTTACCGTCCCCGCCACAAAGACGGCGAGCAGCGCCCAGAGCGGACCCATCACCCGCATTATCGACCATCGCGCGCCGCTTGACACACGCGGCCCTCACTCCGATGCTGGCCACCGGAGAGTCGCCTGTGAAGCCGCTGAGCGCGTTCGACCTGTGGGGCTGGATCGAAGAGCACCGCCACGCCTTCGAGCCGCCCGTCGGTAACAAGCTCATCTGGGAAGACTCGCAGTTCACGGCGATGATCGTGCGAGGGCCCAATGCCCGCCGCGACTTCCACGTCGATCCCTCCGACGAGATCTTCTACATGCTGCGCGGGGACATGACGCTGGAGTACATCGAGGACGGCCGCCGGCACACCCGCGTCATCCGGGAAGGCGGCATGATGCTCGTGCCGGCACTGACGCCGCACGCCCCGCACCGGCCCGCGGACACATGGGGACTCGTAGTGGAGATCAAGCGCGGGGTCGGCCAGACGGAATCGCTGCGCTGGTACTGCGACGGCTGCGACGGTTTGCTGCACGAGGTCACGATGCAGGTCGGCGACATCGAGCGCGATCTCAAAGCCGCGATCGAACACTTCGACGCGAGCGTCGCGCTGCGGACGTGCCGGCACTGCGGCCGTGTGCAGCCGGACACGGCGCCCGTGCCGCAGCCCCCCGCGAGTCGATGAGCGCGCTTGCCGGCAAGGCGCTGACGGTGCTCGGGCCCGTCGATGCGGAGACGATGGGTGTGACGCTGCCGCACGAACACCTGCTGATCGACTTCGCGGTGATGTTCCGCGAGCCGAGCTCGGCGAGCGAGAAGGGCCTCGCCTATCAGCCGGTCAGCCTGTCGAACGTCGGCTGGGTCCGGCAGCACTTCAACGCGAATCTCGACAATCTGCGCCTGCTCGACGAAGAAACTGCGCAGGACGAGATCATGCTCTTTCGGCGCGCGGGCGGGCAGACGGTCGTCGATCCGACCAATGTGAGCCTGTCACGCGATCCGCTCGCGCTGGCCCGGATCTCACGCGCGACCGACCTGAATATCGTGATGGGCACGGGCTACTACGTGGCGGCCGCGCATCCCGCCGACATGGACGGGCGCAGCGAGGAGTCGATCGTCGACGAGATCGTGCGTGAGCTCACCGTCGGCGTCGGCGACACCGGCGTGCGTGCCGGCCTCATCGGCGAGATCGGCAACACATGGCCGTGGACGGACAACGAGAAGAAGGTCGTCCGCGCGGCCGTCGAGGCCCAGCGCCGGACCGGCGCGCCGCTGATGATCCATCCAGGACGCGACGAGCAGGCCCCAATGCAGCTCGTCGAGCTGATCGCCAAGCAGGGCGGCGACCTGCGCCGCACCGTGATGTGCCACATCGAGCGCACGATCGCGGACGAGCGCCATCTCGACGATCTTGCCGCGACGGGGATCTGGCTCGAGTACGACCTGTTCGGTCTCGAGAACTCGTACTACCCGTACAATCCCGATTTCGACATGCCGAACGACGGCGGCCGGATGGCCCAGATTCTCCGGCTCATGGCGCGAGGACACGTCAGCCAGATCCTCATGTCGCACGACATCGCGTACAAAAGCTCGCTGACGAAGTACGGCGGGTACGGCTACCACCATCTGCTCGTGAACGTGGTCCCGCGCCTTCGCCGCAAAGGCGTGGACGCCGCGGCTCTGCGGCGGCTGCTCGTCGACAACCCGCGCCGCGCGTTCACATTCGTCTGACTCGGTCAACGCCGAGTCATCCATCCTTTGTCGGACGGGTCCTGCCGCGGCGCGCCGCCCTTCGCGATGTCAGCGTTCAGGCGCGGACGCGCGTCGAGCGCGGATCGTACGGCGGTTCGAGATGCGCGGTGGCGGCGAAGCGCTCCGTCGCGATTTCCAGGTCCCAGCGCCCCGCGCTCACGAATGCCGCATCGATGCCGGCGGGGTGCGCGACGTAGCCCATTCCCACCGAGCACCCGAGCGTGTGGCCGTAGGCGCCGGACGTGATCCGCCCGACGAGGGCGCCGTCGCGATAGATGGGCTCGTCGCCGAGCACGAGCGGCTCGGGTTCGTCGAGCGTGAACATCACGAGCCGCCGCGCGCGCGGCGTGTCGCGCTCGCGCAACAGGGCGTCACGCCCGACGAACTCGTCCTTCTTGAACGCGACCGCGAACTCGAGGCCGGCCGCAATCGGCGAGTCCTCGCTGCCCATGTCGTGCCCCCACGAGCGGTAGCCTTTCTCCATCCGCAACGAATCCATCGCGTGATAGCCGGCGTGTCGCATGCCGAGGTCGGCGCCCGCCGCCACGACGTCGTCGTACACGCGCGTCGCGGCTTCCGTCGGCACATACAGCTCCCACCCCAGCTCGCCCACGTACGTGATGCGCGTGGCGCGCACGGTCGCCTGGCCGAGGCCGATCTCGCGTGACGTTCCGAACGGAAACGCGGCGGTCGACAGATCGCTGTCGGCGAGCCGCGCCAGCAGATCACGCGCGCGCGGGCCCATGACGCCGAGCACGGTGAACGCCGACGTCACATCCGTCAGCGTCGCACGCGCGTCGGCGAGGCCGCGCCGGATCCAGTCCGCGTCGTGCGTGGCGGCCGCCGCGATCGTCACGATCATATAGACGTCGTCCGTGAGTCGCGTGACCGTCAGGTCGCACTCGATGCCGCCGTGCCGATTCAGCATCTGGGTGTACACGATGCGGCCCGGCGGGACATCGACGTCGTTGGCGCAGAGCCGCTGCAGAACCGCGGCCGCGTCAGGCCCCTGGAGGAGAAATTTTGCGAGCGACGACTGATCGAACAGCCCGACCGCCTCTCGTACCGCGCGGTGCTCGGCGGCGGCGCACCGAAACCAGTTCTGGCGCCCGTAGGTATACACGTAGCGCGGCTCCACGCCGCCGGTCGCGAACCAGTTCGCGCGCTCCCATCCCGCCACCACGCCGAACACCGCCGCCCGCGCCGCGAGGCGATCGTGCAGCACCGAGCGCCGCATTCCGCGCGCGGTCTCCGGCTGGCGAAACGGCCAGTGCATCGCGTAGAGCAGCCCGACCACTTCCCGCGTGCGCTCGCGCAGATACTCGGCGTTGCCCTGGAACGACATGAAGCGCCGGATGTCGACATCCCAGAGATCCATGCTCGGCTCACCGCCGACGATCCATTCCGCGAGCGCCTTACCCGCACCGGCCGCCGAAGCGATGCCCACCGAGTTGAACCCGGCGCCCACGAAGAAACGCCGCAGCTCAGGCGCCTCGCCGAGCATGTAGCGGTTGTCGGGCGTGAAGCTTTCCGGCCCGTTGACATGACGCCGCACCGGCGCGGTCTCGAGCAGCGGAATCCGCACGATCGCCGGCTCCATGAAGACGCGAAAGTGCTCCCAGTCCTCGGGGAGCAGCGAGAACGCGAAATCGGCGGGAACGCCGTCCGTCGCCCACGGCTTCGCGACGGGCTCGAAGCCGCCCATCAGCAAGCCCCCGACCTCTTCCCGCACATAGATGCCGCCGTCGGTGTCACGAAGCACGGGCAGCTCGCGCGTCACGCCGGTGAGCGGCTCGGTGACGATGTAGAAGTGCTCGGAGGCGTGCAGCGGAACGTTGACCCCCGCCATGCGGCCGACGGCGCGGCCCCACAGTCCCGCGCAGTTCACCACGACGTCGCACGCGATGTCGCCGTGATCGGTGCTCACGCCGGTCGCGGCGCCGCGCTCACGATGGATGCCCGTCACGGTGACGCCCTCGACGATCATAGCGCCGCCCTGGCGCGCGCCCGCGGCGAGCGCGAGCGTCGTGTCGATCGGGTTCGTGCGTCCGTCACGCGGAATCCACACGGCACCGACGAGGTCGTCGGTGCGCATCAGCGGCCACAGCCGCCCCGCCTCGCGCGGAGAGATCACCTCGATGTCGACGCCAAAGCACTTGGCCATCGACGCGCCGCGCTTGAGCTCGATCAAGCGCTCGGCGGTCCGCGCGACGCTGATGCTGCCGCAGCGCCGGAATCCCGTCGCCTGGCCCGTCTCCGCCTCGAGCCGCTCGTAGAGCACGGCGCCGTAGCTCGCGAGCCGGGTGAGGTTGTGGCTGGAACGCAGCTGCCCAACGAGGCCCGCCGCGTGCCAGGTCGTGCCGCACGAGAGCTGCCGGCGCTCGAGCAGCACGACGTCACGCCAGCCGAGCTGCGTCAGGTGATAGGCGACGCTACAGCCGACGATGCCGCCGCCGATGATGACGGCACGCGCGTGCGACGGAACCGGCCCGGCCATCGCCGGACGATAACACAGCCTTCGCGGCGCCGACTGACGGCGCGGGCAGCCGCGCGCTCAGCGGGCGCGCGAAGCCTCGATGCGATCCGCGAGGTAGCGAGAAAAGTAGCCGGCGTACCGTCGCTGCAGCTCGGGCCGTCGCCAGTCCTCGCCCGTCACGACGCCACGGCATGCGCGTGCGCCACACGCGCAGCTCATCCGCTCGGCGGGATCGCCGTCGATCATCGCGTAGTCGATGGTGAGCTCGGCACCGGCGGAAATATCGCGCATCGCGACGAATGTGATCTGTCCGCGCACGCCGACGTTCGGGTCGCACGAATGGTTGAGAGACTCGACTTCGTCCGCGGTTTGCGGCGCGATGTACAGTGCGTCCTCGATCTGGATTTCGGCTGGCGAGACCGCGTCCCGCACGCGTGCGAATGCGGCGGCGTCCATGATCGCGCCGCCCTTCACCGCGACGATCGTCCCGGCGGGGATTGCCCTGAGCGCGAACAGGCCGCGCCCCTCGATCGGGCTCGCGCGTTTTTCCGTTCGCGGGTCGAACCAGCTCGTCACGCCTGACCGGTGCAGGCGCTCCGTCAGCGAGCGAGCGCGTCGCGAAGTGCTTCGGCGGGGTGCTTGGCGCGGCGTCCCGCGAGGTGCTCGATCTGCTGACGGCAGGAGATGCCCGGCGCGACCACGGTGGTATCCGCGGCCGCCGCCTTCACGGCGGGCGCCAGCCGGCGGTTACCGAGCGCGATCGAGACGTCGTAATGCTCGCGCTCGAACCCGAACGACCCGGCCATGCCGCAGCAGCCCGAGTCGACCTCCTCGACCGTGTAGCCCGCCCACGCGAGCACCGCCACCGTAGGCGCCGTACCGACCATCGCCTTCTGATGGCAGTGACCGTGGAGCAGCGCCTTCCGTGTGCCGGCGGCCCACGGCAGGGTCAGGCCGCGGCCCCGCTCCGCCATCAAGAATTGCTCCAGCAGCACGCTCTGCTCCGCCACGACCCGCGCGTCGTCCGTGCGGAGCAGATCCACCGATTCGTCGCGCAGCGTCAGCAGACACGACGGTTCGAGACCCACGATCGGCACACCGCGGCGCGCATACGGCACCAGCCGCTCGACGTTCCAGGCCGCGTGCTCGCGCGCCTCCTCGAGCATGCCCTTTGAGATCAACGGGCGTCCGCAGCATTTGCGGTCCACGAGCACGACCCGATACCCCGCGGCCTCGAGGAGCTCGACCGCGGCCTGCCCGATGGCCGGAGTGTTGTACGTGACGAACGTGTCGTGGAACAAGACGACCTCACCGCGCGGGGCGGACGCGGCCGGCGTGTGCCGACGAAACCACGCGTCGAACGTCTCGCTGGCCAGCGCGGGCAGCGGCCGGCGCCGGTCGATCCCGACCGTCTTCTCGAGCAGCCACCGCACCGGCGGCAGCGCGTTGATGGCGTTGGAGAGCCCGGGTCTGCGAGCGCCCCACGCGCTCAGCTGAGCCACACGGCCGAAGAGCCGATTGCGGAGCGGCAGGCCGTTTGCTTTGTAGTAATGATGTAGAAATTCGTACTTCAGCTTCGCCATGTCGACGTTCGACGGACACTCGGCCTTGCAACCTTTGCACTCGAGGCAGAGGTCCATCACCTCGTAGAGGCGCTTGCCGGTGAACTCCGCCGCCGGCAGCCGGCCCGACAGCACCGCGCGCAGCGCGTTGGCGCGGCCGCGGGTGCTGTGCTCCTCGTCCTTGGTGACCATGTACGAGGGGCACATCGTGCCCTCGAGCTTCTTGCGACAGACGCCGACGCCATTGCACATCTCGACCGACGCGGCGAATCCGCCCTGCCCCGAAAAATCGAGCAGCGTCTTCGGCTCCCACGTTTTGTAGGAGACGCCGTAGCGCAGGTTCTCGAGGATTCCCGGCGAGTCGACGATGTTGCCGGGGTTCATTCGGTTGTCGGGATCGAACGCCTTCTTGAGCCGGCGGAACGCCTGCATCAGCGTCGGCCCGTACATCCGCTCGAGGAACGGGCTTCGCGCGCGGCCGTCACCGTGCTCGCTCGAGATCGTTCCGCCGTACTCGAGCACGAGATCCGTGATCTCATCGGCGATCGCCTTCACCTGCTCGAGTCCGCGTGGCGTCTTCAGATCGATCACCGGTCGGATGTGCAGGCAGCCCACCGAGCAGTGGCCGTAGTACGCGCCCGTCGTGTCGTGCTTGGCGAAGATGTCCGCGAAGCGCGGCACGAAGTCCTTCAGGTGCTTGGGATCGACACACGTGTCCTCGACGAACGCGATCGGCTTCTTGTCGCCTTTCATGCCGAGCAGCAGGCCGAGGCCGGCCTTTCGCAGCTTCCAGATCGACTGCTGCTCGGCGACGTCGTAGGCCAGGTGCGCGGCGTACCCGAAGCGCTGGCGCGCGCGCCGCGCCTCGAGGGCGTCGATCTTCGACTTGACGTCGGCGTCCGAGTCGCCCGCGTACTCGACGATAAGGATCGCGCCCGGGTCGCCCTGCACGAAGGCGGCGCGCGCTCGCTGCTCGATGTTGTTGCGGGCCAGGTCGAGGATGAGCTTGTCGGTGAGCTCGACGGCATGCGGGCCGGTCTCGAGAATCGACTGCGAGGATTCCAGCGCGTCCTGAATGCTCGCGTAGTGGATGACGTCGAGCGCGGTTTTCTTCGGCCGCCGGACGAGCCGGACCTTCGCCTCGAGCACCGTGAGCAGCGTGCCCTCGGATCCGACCACGAGGCGCGCGACGTTGAGCGGGCTTTTTGTAGCGACGCCCGCGAGTCCGGCGTGATCCGTGGGTGGCCTGTTCGAGATGGGCCCGGCTCCGATCAGCTCGTTCAGGTTGTAGCCGGCCACGCGGCGCCAGTGCTTTGGATAGCGCGTGCGGATCTCGTCGCCGTACTCGGCACGAATCGCCGCCAGCTCACGATAGATGCGTCCCTCGGCGTCGTCGCGTCGGGCCTTGGCCTCGAACTCCGCCGGGGTCACCGTGCCGAAGCGAACGCGCGTACCGTCGGCGAGGAGGGCGTCGAGCTCGAGCACGTGGTCCACGGTGAGTCCGTACGCGATCGAGTGGGAGCCGCCGGAATTGTTTCCGAGCATCCCGCCGAGCGTCGCGCGGTTCGAGGTCGACGTGTCGGGGCCGAAAAGCAGACCCTGGCCGCGCACGTGGTGATTGAGCTCGTCCTGCACGAGACCGGGTTGCACGCGGGCCCACAGCTCGTCGGCGTTCACTTCCAGCACACCGTTCATGTGCTGAGAGAAGTCGAGCACGAGTGCACGATTCACCGTCTGTCCGGTCAGTGACGTGCCGCCACCACGCGGCAGGAGGGCGACGGCGTGACGCCGCGCGACGTCGAAGGCGGCGATGACGTCGTCGGCGTTGCGCGGTGTCACCACGCCGATCGGCTCGACCTGATACATGGACGCGTCGGTCGAATACAGGAGTCGGGAGGCAGGATCGAACCGGACGGAGCCGCGCACGACACGCCGCAGATCACGCTCGAGATCGTTCACCGGGCCATTATACGCGCGACCCGCGCGGCCGCCGCCCGCCTGGCGCGAGTCGGTGGCACGTCGGTTGCGTATTCACCGCAACATTGTGGTTGCCAACGGCTCCGAGGTCGTTGTCCTGCGTAGGGCCCGCGTGATGCGGCCGCCGCGGTACTGCGTACACGCCACCGCCCGAGAGATCCGAATGTACATGCCGTACGGTGAGGCCAACGCGATCCGCCTGCGTCTGACACTGGCCGGCAACTTCCGCTGGAATCACGTCTCGGTCATGTACGAGATCCCGGGGGGCTGGGCGTGGACGCTTTGTAACGAGTGCCCCGCAGAAGATCGCCGCCCCGCCGTTGGGGAGTAGAATGACCCGGTGCGCGCCGCGGTTCTCGCTCTCACCGCGCTGCTGTCGCTGACTTCGACCGCCGCCGGCGCGCCGGCGGCCCCGGGCTTCAAGGTCCGCCTCCTGGATGGCCGCTCGGTGGACTCGCGCGACCTCATCGGCAAGAAGGTTCTCGTGCTCCGCTTCCAGGCGTCTTACTGCAAGGCCTGCGTCCGCGAATCGGCGGCGCTGGCGCGGCTGAACGACCGGTATCGCGACCGCGACGTCGAGGTGATCGCCATCCACGTGCAGGACGCCGTGGCCGACGTGCGACGGTTCATGCGCGTCAACAAGGTGACGTATCCCGTCGCGCTCGACCCCAAGCTCGTCATTGGCAACCGCTACGGCTTCAAGGGGACGCCGTACACCGTCGTGGTCGACCGTCGCGGTGAGATCGTCGCGCGCTTGCCCGGTCCGTCGGCGATCAGCCGCCTGTCTCGGATGCTCGACGAGATTCTGACCAAGGAGCCGCCGCCGGCCTGAGCATCCGCGGCAGCGCGACTACGGCGCCGACAGTGGCGGTGGGATATCGTCGCGCCGCCCCACGAGGCAATGGCCCGCGCGACGCCCCAGCGCGAACAGCGACGGTGGCCGCGGCGATATCGTCGCGCTGGCCCCACGAGGCAATGGGGCACGCGACTATCGCCACGGCCACCCGTCGCTGGCGCGATCGGCACGGCACGCGTTCCCGCTATGCGTGGGCGCGGCGCTCGCGCTCATAGGAGACCAACGCCGCGGCGCCGCGCATGGTCAGCCGCTTGTCCCCGGGCACGATCATGATCCGCGTGGCGGCCAGTGCGCGCGGGAAGGCGTGCTGCGCAGCGGCCGCGAGGATGCGTTTCTCCAGCGCGGGGAGCGAGCCGGCAACGCCGCCCGTCACGACGACGATTTCGGGATTGAGGCCGTTGACGATTGTCGCGAGCATGGCGCCGAGCGCGCGGCACGCCTCGTCGACCACCGCCGCGGCAATCGGCTCGCCGTCCGCGGCGACGCGAAACACGAGCTCCGCGGTGATTCGCTGCGCGACGCCGCCGGCCGCCTGCAGCAGCGCCGAATCGGCGTGACGCGCGACGCGCGCTCGCGCCGCTTCCGCGATGCCGCGACCGCTCGCGTACACGGCGAGGCAGCCGCGACCGCCGCACCAGCACGGCGGGCCGTCGAACTTCACTGGCGTGTGTCCGAACTCGCCGCCGAAGCCGGCGACGCCGCGCACGAGCCGCCCGTCGAGGACGATTCCCGCGCCGAACCCCGTCCCCGGGGCCAGCACGACGAGCGAGCGCGCGCCGCGTCCGGCGCCGAAACGCCACTCGCCCAGCGCGAGCGCATTGACGTCGTTGTCGACGAACACGGGCACGCCGAAGCGCGCGCGCAGACGCTCTGCGAGCGGTTGGCCGACGAGATCGGCCGCGTGCGGCGCCGGCTCGCCGACGCGCCCGGCGTCGACGTCCACCGGCCCCGGCACGCCGACGCCGATGCCGTCGACGGCGAGCGAGCGCGACTCGAGCGCGGCGCCAATGCCCTGGACGAGCCGCTCGATCGCGGCGAGCGTGCCCGCGGGAGCGGCGTCGCGCATGAGCACACTCGCCTCGTGCAGCACATCGCCGTCCGCGGTCACCGCGCCGGCAGCGATGGTCGTGCCGCCGACGTCAACGCCGATACAAATGGGGGGCCCCGACATGGGCCCGGACGCTATATCGCGCGGAACGTGCACAGCGTGATGCCGAGCGCCGTCGCGGCGGCGCGCGCGGCCGCCGTGCCGAGCCCGACCATCTCCGTCTCGCGCTGACGTCCGTAGCGGCTTGTCGCGAGGTCGGCGTCGAACCAGCCCGGGTGCGTCATGAACTCGGACACGCCCGGGGGAAGCGCGCGCAGGAGCATCAGCGTGGTCGCCGGCGACCAGTACGCGCCGGGCCCCGATTCGCCGAAGAAATGATCCGGCGTGCGCAGGCCCGCCGACCGCGCGCAGGCGCGCGTGGCAGCGTCTTGACTGCGTACCGGCACACCAAGGTCTCGAGCAAGCGACAGCACGGCCTCGCGCACGGGCGGATGCAGCCCGACGTGGTGATGGGTATCCAGGTGCGTCGGCGCGCGGCCGAACACCTTCCGGAACTTCTCGGCCTGCGCTCGGACCTCGGCGCGAACCTCGCCCGCGTTGGCGCGCGCCGCCGCGTGCCGCGCGTCGCGGACGAAGCGGCCGTGGCCGTCCACGAGCGACCGGCCGCGCGTGAGCGGCGCGCCGAGCGTCAGGTTCACGTGCAGCCCGACCCCGAGGTCGGTATCGAGCAAGCGCGCCACGTGCTCGCGATCGAGCGACGCGGTGACGAGCACGGTCGTGCTCGTCACGATCCCGTGGCGGTGCGCGTCGATGATGCCCTCGCTCACCCCGCGGGTCATGCCCCAGTCGTCGGCGTTCACGATCAGCCTGCGCGTCGCCGCACCGGACGCGGTCATCGGGCACGACCCTCGATCATCAGCCGCTCGACGGTAGTCGGTCGGCCGGGCGGCAGCGTCGCTTCCCGGTCCATCAGCCGCAGATGCGCGAGGCGTTCGTAGCCGATGCGCGGGAACGCCTGCGTCTCGCGCGCGCGCACGGACGGCACGAGCCCCGCAGCCTCGACCTTCGCGAGCGCGGTCTTGAGGCCGAGGAAGTCGAAGATCGTGAACACGAGGCGGCCGCGGAGTGCCAGATGTTGTGGAGCCCCAGCGATGATTGCGTCGAGCACGGCCCAGCCGTCGGTCCCGCCGTTGTCGGCCGCGGCCTGGGCGTCGTCACGGTCGGCGCCAGGCGGCGTCGGCATCTGCGGCGGATTGCTGCAGACGACATCGAAGCGCTCGCCGCGCACCGGCGCATAGCCGTCACCGACGCGCGCGTCGACGTCGACGCCGTTCAACGCGGCATTGGCGCGGACCGACGTGACCGCCGCCGGTACGATGTCGGTCGCCACAACGACCGCGCCCGCCCGGGCGGCCAGCACGGCGGCGAGGCCGAGGCCCGCGCCGATCTCGAGGACGCGCTCGCCCGCCCTCACATCGAGATGACGGCAGAAAAACCGGGAGCCCGCCTTCGGTGGCTGCACGCCGTCCGGGACCCGGAACACGCAGTCGCGCCACGCGTAGAGCAGCAGCCCGTCGTCCACTATCTGCCCTGCACGCGCCGGAAGTACAGCCGCAGCGCCTCCTTGAGCTGGGCGCGCGCGCCCGCGGACGTCTGCGCGTCCTCGAGCTGATCGATCTCGATCGCGAGCGGCACGCCCTCGCGCTTGACGCCGTCGAGCTCGGCGGTGAGCCCGCAACGCTCGTCCGATTCCGTGAACACGAGCTTCGCGCGCCTGAACGAGCCGTCCTCGCGCGCCAGCTGCTCGGCGATCTCGACCAGCATGCGCTTGATCGCGTCCTGCTCGCCGGGCGCGATCGTCGAGAACGCCGCCGTCAGCTCGACGTCGGCCACGTCAGCGCGCCTCGTACACCTTCAGGATGTCGGCGTGGGCCTTCGCGGCGTTCGCGCGGATCGCGAACGAGATCGCCTCGCGCACCTCGTCTTCGGTTGCCCCACTCTGCCTGGCGCCCGCCAGGTCGCGCTTCGCTCAGTGGGTGTTGCCGGCGGCGAGATTCGCGGCCAGGTAACAGAGAAACGCGGTCTTGGGATCGAGCGCGCCCTTCTTGTACTTCCACGACGCGATGACTTTTTCCTCGAGTGCAGCCATGGCGGCTCCTTTTCTGGCGGCCGTTACTTGACGAGGCCGAGCAGGATTTTTGCGACGTCGCCAGGGGCGCTGATCATCGCGTCGTGCCCGGTCTTGAGCTCGTGGTACTGCCACTTGCGGTCCTCGCGCAGCCGCTCCGCGAACGCATCGAACGGCCCCATCGCGGGACTGCTGCAGTAGACGTACACGCGCTTGAGGCGCTCGCCGCTGCCGGCGGCGAGCGGCTGCTCGAACGTGCGCAGCGGCTGCGACACCAGCCGGCGCGTCAGCCACTCGCGATCGCGCTGGCTGCTGACGCCGAAGCGCTCCGGCGGGAGCGGCGGAATCCGCCAGCCGTCGCCATTCGTCCGCGCCTCCTCGCGCATCGCCTCCGCGCGCGGGCCGGCGTAGTCGAACAGCGACTTGCCGGCCTCGGGCACGAACGCGTCGAGATAGACGAGGTGGCTCACGCGATTCGCCGCGCGCGCGGCGACGCCGCTGATCACCGAGCCCGCGTACGAATGGCCGACGAGCACGACGTTGCGAAGCTCTTCGGCCTCGAGCACGCTGATGATGTCCTGGACGTGGGTGTCGAGGTCGATCTCGGGACGCGCCAGATGCGCGCGGTCGCCGAGCCCGGTCAGCGTCGGGGTATGCACCTCGTGCGCCGCGTCGCGAAGCAACCGCGCGACGCGCACCCAGCACCAGCCGCCGTGCCACGCACCGTGGACGAGGACGAACGTCGCCATGAGCTCAGTGTCCCGCCGCCCACGCCATCCCGTATTGCTCCACACCCGCCTCGAGGCCCTTTGGCGTGACGCAGATGGCGATCGGGCGCGCGAAATTCAGCGTGGAGTAGCTTTCTTCCTTGGGCACGACGTGGTGTCCGCGCCGCGCCAGGCCCGCCAGCGCGGCGTCCCCGACGCGAGTGGACACGAGCACGTCGCCGCCCTCGGTGTGCACGCGCGGCGCCTCCACCGCCTGCTGCAGCGCGCCGCGGCCGTCGGCGACGTTCGCGATCACTTGTGGAATCGCCGACACGATCGCGCGCCCCCCCGGGGCGCCGATCGTCAAGTACGGCCGGCCACGCTTGAAGGCGAGCGCCGGAACCATGTTGACGAGCACGCGCTTGCCGCCGGCCACGGAATTCGGGCGTCCGGGCTCGGGATCGAACCAGATCATGCCGTTGTTGAGAAGAATCCCAGTGCCTTTGACGACAACGCGCGAGCCCCACATCGACACGGCGGTGTTCGTGAGGGCGACCATGTTGCGATCACGGTCCACGACGCCGAGGTGCGTCGTGCAATCGGGTGCGCGCCCGGCGCGCGGCCTCTCGCCGCCGCCGCGGCCCGCACGAATCTCGCGCGCGATGGCGCGGGCGTGCTCGCGCGACGTCAGCCGCGTCGACGGCACATCGACCAGCGCCGGATCGCCGAGGTGCTGGAACCGGTCGCGGAACGCGCGCGCGATGGCCGAGGCCCGAAGATGCAGTCCATCGACGGTTTTCCAGCCGACCTTCGCGGCCGGAAATTCGGCGAGGATGTTGAGCGTCTCGAGCGCGGTGATCCCACCCGTCGATCCCGGGGAAAACGCCAGATCCAGGTCGCGATAGCGACCCGTCAGCGGCGCTCCCACGCGCACCTCGTACGCGGCCAGGTCCGCCTTCGTGATGAGCCCGTCGCCGCGAGACATCTCTTCCGCGATGGCCTCGGCGATCGCGCCGCGATAGAAAGCGTCGGGGCCTTCCTTGGCGATCAGCGCCAGGCTCTCGGCAAGGTCCGGATAGCGGACGAGATCGCCCGGCTGCATCGACGGCGGCCGGTAGACCGACCGGCCATTGCGCAGGTACACGCGAGCGGTTTCGGGAAAGGCCGCGAGCTCCTCGATGTACTGCGCGTGCTTGAGCGTCAGATACCAGTCGTGGACGATCCCGCCGCGCGCGATCTCGATCGCCGGTGCCAGCACGTCGGCGAGCGACATCGTCCCGTACCGTTCGAGCGCTAGCGCAAGTCCCGCCACGGTGCCGGGTACGGCAACGGACCGGTGACCGAACACGTTGGCGTCGCCCTCGACCTTGGGCCACGGGAAGAGCGCATCCGAGATGCCCCCGCTGAGCCGGTACATCGTCGGCTCGGCGCGCCGGGGCGCGACGCCGTTGAAGTCGAGCGCCACCGTCTCGCCACGTCGGGCCAGATGCACGAGCATCGTGCCGGAGCCACCGATCGACGACATGAAGGGCTCGACGACGGTCATCGCGAATGCGGTGGCGACCGCTGCGTCGACCGCGTTGCCCCCGCGCTCGAGAATGCGTGCCCCGACGTCGGCGCCCCGCGGATGCTCGGCCACCACCAGGCCGCGCCGCGCGAGCGGCGTGCGCTTGGTGACGTCGAGGGCCGACCGGATCATGGAAGGGCCAGGGTGCCGGGCAGGTACTGCGTGATGTCGACGACCTTGTCCTTCTTGAAGTAGAAGATCCAGCCGTGCGGGTAACCCCACGCCTCGTCGGCGCGTCCGCGAATCTCGGGCCAGTGGCGGCGCGCCCAGTTCGCCATCTGTTGTGCGTCGGTGGACGTGGTGAACGGCGGCCCGAGCAGCACCTCGACCTGCCCCTTCTGCATGCCGGCCGTCACTTGATGGAGATTGCGGAACGCCGGCACCGTCAACGGATCGGACGCCACGTCCTCGTGCTCGCGCAGGTACTGCGAGATCCGTGCGTCGAGCTCGTCCTGGAAATAGCGCTTCTCTTCGAAGGTGGGGAATCGCCCGTTGGCCGTCAGGATCTTCGCCGTCCACACCTCGTCAGCGCTGGGCCCCTGCGAGGTGCGCTGATCGATGGTCTGGGTCGGTGCGGCGCATCCGGCGGCGAGCACGAGCGCGACGACGACGACCGCGAAGCCTCTCACGCGCGACAGAATAGCAGAGGCGCGGTTTCGCGGCGCGAGTGTCCTCAAATAAGAGCGCTCTCGAGCACGATGCCGCGATCGACGAGGCGGGCGGCCTGACCGAGCAGCCGGGCCGTGGCCGGCGGCACGTCGGGCCCTTCGGCGAGCTGACGCAGCAGGTCGATGAGCCGCCGCATCGCACGGACGAGGTCGCCCTCGTGGCCGCCGAAGGACTCGGCGACGATGCCGGACCAGTCGTCGTCTCCCGATGCCCAGCGGAACACCGAAGGCATGAACCCGGGATGCACGCTGACGGGAACGCCGAGATGGCGTGCGCGCTGCGCCTGCCACACGGCGTCGGCCGCGCTCAGGAGGCGATCGAGCCGCTGCTTGAGCTTGCCGCGCTTCTTGAGGAACGCGCGCGCGAGGCTCGGCTCGCCGGAGCGAGATTCCTCGAGGAGCGCCGAGCACAGCGCGGCGGCCTCGGCCAGCGTGAGATCGTCGAACAGGCCGCGCGCGACGGCCTCGGCCAGCAACAGCTCGTTGTCGTGGCGCAGGCTCGCCACGAGCCGGCCCTTGGCCTCCAGCCGTCCGTCGCGCACCGCGCCGAATTGCTCGAGCACCTCGACGACGCGCAGGAACTCCTGCCAGTACGCATCGCGAAACGCGTCCAGCGCCGCTCGACGCTGAGTGAGTCGCTCCTCCAGCCGCTCGAGGTCACGCGAGGCGTGCTCGCAGCGCGTGGTCGCGCCCCAGGGACAGCGATGGCATTCGATCGCGGAGAGCGCCGCCTCCGGCCCCTGCGCGCGCTCGCGCGCGATGAGATCGGCGACGGACATGCGCTCGAGCTGCTCTGTCAGGTGGCGCAGGCCGCGCGGCTCCCCACGGCGCAGGTCGCGCGGCACGTGGAGCGGCGGCGTGGCCCAGAAGATCCGCTTCACCAGACCGCTCTTGAGCCGGATGACCGCGCCGTGCGGCAGCAGCGCGTCGAACAGCGTGCGGTGGCCGCGGATCGCGTGGACGCCGAGGATCATGGCCAGGCTCGGTGCGCCTTTGCGTCGCACGAGTGCCAATCGCCCGGGCTCGGCCTCGGCGGGCGTCCGCTCCCCGCGTCGGCCCCCGCGCCCCATGGCCTGGCGTCGCGCCTCGACCTCCTGTCGCGCACGCCGGTACCGGCCGATGCGCGCGAAGTCGCCGCACGGGGCCTCGTACACCTTTGCCCGCTCGAAGGCGTCTTCGAGCGCGCGGACTTCGGCTTCCATCTCTCGAATGCGCTTGAGGTTCTGATACTGGCCGAAGGAGGACTCGATGCGCTTGCGCAAAAGCTCCGGCGATGCGCCGGTGCCGATCAGCAGCGCGGCCGAGCCGTAGCCGAGCTTGAACTGGCTCTCGATCGGCTCGGGGGCGCCGTCGACCACGCGGAGCAGATCCTCGAGCCCGTCGCGCGCGTCCAGCGCGATCACGCACTGCCCTTCGGCATCGATGCCCCGGCGGCCCGCGCGGCCGCCCATCTGCGTCAGCTCGTTGTGCGAGAGCGAGCGAAAGCCGCGATCCGTCCGCTTGGTGAGGCCCTGCAGCGCGACCGCACGCGCGGGCATGTGGATGCCGAGCGACATCGTCTCCGTCGCGAACACGACGCGGCACAACCCGCGCTCGAACAGCGTCTCGATGAGCCGCTTGAGCCCGGGCAGGATCCCCGCATGGTGCATCGCCACGCCGATGCGAAGCCCCTGGAACACGGACTGGCTTAACGTCGACTCGCCGATCGAGGGATTCTCGCGCACGGCCTCGCCGATGATCGTGTCGACCTCGCGGCGCTGGTCACGCGAAATGAGCGGGCGGCCGTCGGCCAGCACGTCTTGCATCGCGCGCTCGCAGCCGGCGCGGCTGAAGATGAAGTAGATCGCCGGCAGCCAGCCGCGCGTGTCGAGCGCCTCGATCAGGACGGTGGGATCGACGACGCGTCGCGTGTACCAGCGTCCGCGGTCGTCGTTGCGCGACTCGTCGCCCACGACGCGCGCGCGTCCTTTGCGCACGGCCGCGATGTCGTGGATGTCGCCCGCCAGGTCCGCGATCGAATAGTGCAGCGGCACCGGGCGGTCGGGATGGTAGATCGGCACGATCGGCCGGTGCACGAGCGAGATCCAGTCGGCGATCTCCTTCACGTTGGACACGGTGGCCGACAGGCCGACGAGGAGCACGTCCTTGGGCGCGCCGACGATGATTTCTTCCCACACCGTGCCGCGGCCTTCGTCGCCCATGTAGTGACACTCGTCGAGCACGATGTAGCCGAGGCTATCCAGACCGCTGCCGAAGAGCGCGTTGCGCAGAATTTCCGTCGTCATGACGAGCACCCGCGCCTGCGGATTCACCTTGACGTCGCCCGTCAGGATGCCGACCGTATCGGCGCCGTATGCGCGCGTGAAGTCGTTGAACTTCTGATTGGAGAGCGCCTTCAGCGGCGTGGTGTACGCGATGCGACGACCGGTCTCGAGTGCGACGTGGATCGCATATTCCGCCACCAGGGTCTTGCCGCTGCCGGTCGGGGCCGAGACGATGACCGACTGATCGGCATCGATGGCGCGGATGGCTTCGACCTGGAAGTCGTCGAGAGCAAAGGGAAACTTCGCTCGAAACCGCTCGAAACGCTCCACTTCCACCACGGTATCACGGGTGGTAGGCTCACCCGCGTGATCGTCTTCCACGTCGCGGTGAGCACCGCGGACGACTACGTCGCGCGGCGCGAGCCACACCGGCGTATGCACCTCGAGCGGCTGCAGGGCCTGCGCGCCGCGGGCATCGTCGTGGGCGGCGGCCCCGCGCCCGACGGCCGCGGCGTCGACATGTTCTACCGGCTGCAGCAGCCCGCTCAGGTGAAGTCCGTCGTCGAGGAGGATCCGTATTTCGTCGGCGGCGCGTGGACCGGCTATGCGCCACGATCGTTCACCCATTTTGTCGAGCCGTGGGAGCAGGTCCCGCTCGTGCTGGACGGCTCGCGCGTCGCCACGATCGTCGAAGGCACGGCCGTCGACCCCGACATGGCGGAGTTCGCGCTGATCGAGGCGCGGGGCGCGGGCCGGCTGGCGTTCGGCGGCTTCTTCGACGGCGCCCGCACGCTCGCCGTGCTCAAGACGCCGCGCGCGGACGAGGCGATCGGCTGGCTCGCCGACACCGGCTTCTGGACGAAGGACGGCCTCAGCGCGCGCTCCTGGCTCTACGTTCTGTGACACGACTCTCGCCCCGGAGGCGTTCATGACCCGCCCGCTGCTCGCCCTTGCGTTGATCCTCGCCGTGCTCGCCGCGTCATTCGCGCCGCCACCGCCCACTGCGACCGCGCAGGGCAAGACGCTCGTCGTCACGGGGTACGGCGGCCGCTGGTCGGAGGTGATGAAGAAGGCGCTCGTCGAGCCGTTCGAGAAGAAGTACGACGCGCGCGTGGAGATCGTCACGGGGATCACGACCGAGTGGGTGGCCAAGCTCATGGCCGCCGGCCCGGACAACCCGCCGTTCGACGTCATCATGGGCAACGAGCCGCCGCTGCCGATCCCGCGCGAGCGCGGCTTCTTCGACAAGCGCAACGCGGCGGCCGCGCCGAACATCAAAAACGTGTATGACAAGGCGCTGATCGGCGACACGAGCCTGGCGATCTTCTGGGCGCGCATCGGCCTCGCGTATCGCACCGACATGGGGCTGAAGCGCCCGGCGTCGTGGAAGGACTTCTGGGACGCGTCGTACGACGGCAAGCGCGGGATCTACGTCATCGGCAACACGCTCGGCATCAACTTCCTGTTCATGGCCGACAAGATCTTCGGCCGCGACTATTTCGACGTCGACGCGGGCATCGCGGCGATCAAGCGGCTGAACGCCAAAATGGTCGACTTCACGGGCACGACGGAGAAACAGCTCGAGTCGAAGGAAGTCTCGATTGCGGTGCTGCACGACGGCTCGACGTACGATCTGGCCAAGCGCGGCATTCCCGTGGACTGGGTGGCGCCGAGCGAGGGTGTGCCGATCCTCGATCAGGTCATCCAGGTCACGCGCGGCAGCAAGAACAAGGAGCTGGCCTGGAAGCTCATCGACATGTACCTGTCGCCGGAAGTCCAGACGGCATTCGCGACCGAGCTGTTCTTCAGCCCGACCAACAAGACCGTCAAGCTGCCGCCCGACGTCGCGAAAAAGGTCATCCAGGGGCCGGCGGATGTCGACAAGCTCGTGCTGTTCGACTGGACGCAGGTGGCCAAGCAGCGCCCGCAGTGGACCGAGCGCTGGAACAAGGAGCTTCGCTGAGCGAGGCCCGGACCGCGGACGTCGCCCTGCGCGGCCTCGCCAAGCGCTACGGGGCCACGCGCGCGCTCGACGACGTCTCCCTCGAGATCGCGCCCGGCGAATTCTTCACGCTGCTCGGCCCGTCGGGGTGCGGCAAGACGACGACGCTGCGCGCGGTGGCCGGCTTTGTGACACCGGACGCCGGCGACGTGCTCATCCGCGGCGCGCGCGTGAACGACGTGCCGGCGCACCGCCGGCACGTCGGGCTCGTGTTTCAGTCGTACGCGCTCTTCCCGCACCGCACCGTCCGGCAGAACGTCGCCTTCGGGCTACGCATGCAGGGCACGCCGCGCGCGGAGATCGATCGGCTGGTCCACGAGGCGCTGACGCTCGTGCAGCTGCCCGGCCACGGCGACCGCTATCCGCGCGAGCTGTCGGGCGGCGAGCAGCAGCGCGTCGCGCTCGCGCGCGCGCTCGTCACGCGACCCGCGGTGCTGCTCCTCGACGAGCCGCTCGGGGCGCTCGACAAGAAACTGCGCGACCACATGAAGATCGAGCTCAAGCGGCTGCAGCGCGACATCGGCGTCACGACGATCTACGTGACGCACGATCAGGAAGAGGCGTTGACGATGTCCGACCGCGTCGCCGTCATGCGCGCCGGCCGCGTCGAGCAGGTCGGCGCGCCGCGCGAGATCTACGAAACGCCGCAGACGGTCTTCGTCGCCGGTTTCATCGGCAATACGAACCTGATCGCCGGACGCAGCCGTGGCGGGGCGGTCGTGGAGTGCGGCGGCGTCACCATCGCGACCGCGAGCGCCGTGCCCGCCGCCGGAGCGCCCGTCACGGTCGCCGTGCGGCCCGAGCGCATCCGTCTGAACGAAACGGACGGCCTCGACAATCAGCTGCCCGCCACGGTCGCGCACGTGGTCTACCAGGGCGAGACGGTGCGATATGTATTGAGCGCCGACGGCGGGCTCGAGCTGCAGGCGGTCGAGCTCGGACGTGTGCGCTTCCCCGCGGGAGCGCGTGTGCAAGCGAGCTGGGCGGCCGCGGATGCTCGCGTGCTGACGACATGAGGTCGTACGAGCCGCAGGACGTCGCATAGAAAGAGGCGCTTCATGAGCAAGGCAAAGATCGGGATGGTCACCGTGGGGCAGGCGCCACGCGCCGACGTCGTCCCCGACATGGCGGCGCTGCTCCCGGACGTCGAGATCGTGGAAGCCGGCACCCTGGACGGGCTCGACGCCGCGGCGATCGCGAAGCTCGCGCCCGAAGGCGACGACGAGATCCTCGTGACACGGCTCGCGGACGGCTCGGCCGTGTTCGTCGGCAAGTCGCGCGTGCTGCCACGTGTGAAGGCGCAGATCGCCGCGCTGGAGGACCGCGGCGTGGCGCTCACGGTGCTGCTGTGCACCGGCGCGTTTCCGCGCTTCACCGCGCGGCGACCGTTGCTCGAGCCGCAGCAGGTCTTACTCGGCGTGCTGCGCGGACTTGCGCACCCCGGCCAACTCGGTGTCCTGACGCCGTCCGAGCGTCACGTGGCGCAAACGACCGCGCGCTGGCGCGCCGATGGGTTCGACGCCGCGGTGGTGCCGCTGTCGCCGTACGAGGAGCACGACCCCGCCGCCATCACGCGCGCCGCGGGCGCCCTGCGCGACGCGCGTGTGGGGCTGGTCGTCATGGACTGCATCGGGTTTCGCGACGTCACCCGGCGCAATGTGGCGGCGCGTCTCGGCGTGCCGGTGCTCGTTGCGAACCTCCTCGTCGCACGCCTGGCGGCCGAGCTGCTCGCGCTGTAATGAGTCCGACGGCGCGGCTGGTGCTGCTGCTGCCGTTCACGCTGCTGCTCGGCGTGTTCTTCGTGGCACCGCTGGCCCTGATGGTCCTGATCAGCTTTTCGCGCCAGTCGTTCGGCGAGCTCTCGTGGACGTTCACGCTGCATCAGTATGCGCGTTTCTTCTCGGACGCCTACTACGTCGGCGTGCTCTGGGACACGATTGTCCTCGGCGCGATCGTCACCGTCGTGTCCCTCCTGCTCGGCTATCCGCTCGCCTATCACCTCGCCCGGACACGGACACGGGCCAAGCCGCTGCTCCTCGTTGCCGTGCTTTCGCCGCTGCTGGTCGGCATCGTCATCCGCTGCTACGGCTGGATGATCCTGTTGGCGGACCGCGGTCTGATCAACGCCACGCTCGTCGAGCACGGCTGGGTGACGCGGCCGCTGCCGCTCATGTACAACCGCTTCGGCGTTACGGTGGCGCTCGTCCACGTCTTCTTGCCGTTCATGGTGCTGTCGCTCACCGGCGTGCTCAAGCGCATCGACCCGCACGCGCTCGAGGCCGCGATGACGCTCGGCGCCTCGCCACGACGCGCCTTCCTCGAGGTGACCCTGCCGCTGTCATTGCCCGGCGTCCTGGCTGGCTCACTGCTCGTCTTTTCGCTGGCGATCTCGTCGTTTGTGGTCCCAGTGCTGCTGGGCGGCTTCAAGGTACAGGTCCTGCCGATGATCGTGTACGAGCAGGTCCTGTCGGTGTTCGACTGGCCCTTCGGCGCCGCGAACGCATTCGTGCTCCTCGTCCTGTCGGTGGCGCTCATCGGCGTCTACATCCGGGTCACCGAGCGCGCGCTGCGGGGCATCGTGTGATCCTCCGCGTCGCCGTCGCCGGGGTCTATGCCTTCCTGCTGGTGCCGATGCTCGTGGTCGTCGTCGCCGCGTTCAATAGCGGCACGTTCTTCACGTTCCCACCACAGGGGTTCTCGCTGCGCTGGTTTGCCAACTTCTTCGCGCGCCGGGAGTTCATGCAGGCGCTCCGGCTGTCGACCGAGCTCGCGTTCTGGACGGCGGTCCTGGCCACGGTGGCCGGCACCCTGGCCGCCATCGCGCTGGTGCGCGGCCGCTTCCGCGGGCGGGACGCCGTCAACGCGCTGGTCACGTCCCCGCTGCTGCTGCCGCAGATCCTGACCGGCGTCGCGCTGCTGCAATTCTTCACGCTGATCCGGCTGCACCAGACCTACTGGGCGCTGCTCATCGGCCACGTCGTCGTCACGACGCCCTACGTCGTCCGCACGGTGACGGCGACCCTCACGCACTTCGATCTGGCCCTCGAAGAGGCTGCGCGGAGCCTGGGCGCGCATCCGGTGCGCGCGTTCCTCGAGGTCACGCTGGGCGTCATCAAACCCGGAGTCGTGGCGGGCGCGATCTTCGCCTTCGCCATCTCGTTCGACAATTTCACCCTCTCGCTGTTTCTCACATCATCGCGCCTAACCCCGCTCCCCATCGAGCTGTTTGCTTATCTCAAATACTCCTTCGACCCCACCGCGGCCGCCGTCTCGGCGGTCGCGATCGGCGTCGCCCTGGTGGTCGTGCTCGGCATCGCACGCGTCGTCGGTCTCGAGGAGTTCACCGGCTTTTGATGAGCACGCTCCGGGAGGTGAGCCTCGCCGAGATCGAATCACTCGCCATCGGCGCCTGGATTCTCGGCACCGGCGGAGGCGGCAGCCCGTACCTCGCACTCCTCAACATGCGTCGCCTGTATCGTGACGGCGTCCGCGTGTCGCTCATGGACGCGACGGACCTGGCCGACGATGACCTCGTCGCGATCGTGTCCAACATGGGGGCGCCGCTGGTGGGCCAGGAGCGGCTGACCGACCCGCGCACGATCGAGCACGCGGTCCGGATGATGGAGGACTATCTCGGCCGGCGGTTCCGCGCCGTGATGTCGCTGGAGATCGGCGGCGGCAACTCGATCCAGCCGTTCATGGCCGCCGCGATGCTCGGCCGGCCCGTCGTCGACGGCGACTGCATGGGGCGCGCGTTCCCCGAGGCGCAGATGACATCGTTCGCCATCCACGACCTGCCGATGTACCCGCTGACGCTCGCGGACGTGCGCGACAACGCCGTGATCGTCGCGCGCGCACAGTCGTGGAAGTGGATGGAGCGGCTGTCGCGCACGGCGTGCGTGGCGGTCGGCTCGATCGCCGGCACCTGCAAGGCACCGCGCACCGGCAAGGAAGTCAAGGAGTGCGGGATCCTCGGCACCACGACGAAGGCCATTCGGCTCGGCCAGGCGGTGCAGGCCGCGCGACGCGAGCATCGCGATCCCGTGCAGGCCGTGATCGATGCGGAACGCGGGCTGCGCCTGTTCACGGGGAAGGTGCAGGACGTGGCGCGGCGCGCGACCGAAGGGTTTCTGCGCGGCACCGCGACGCTCGAGGGACTGGACGCCGACCGCGGCCGGAGCTTTCGGCTGGCGTTCCAGAACGAGTTCGCCGTTGGCTGGCTGGAAGACGCGGTGCGCGTCACGACCCCCGACCTGATCTGCGTGCTCGACACCGTGTCCGGTGATGCCGTCGGCACCGAGACGCTGCGCTACGGTCAGCGGGTCACCGTCATTGCACTACCGGCGCCGCCGATTCTGCTGACGCCGAAAGGGCTCGAGCACGTCGGGCCGCGCGCCTTCGGCTACGACCTGGACTTCCACTCGGTGTTCGCGTGACATGAGCACGGGCGATTTTGGGCAGATCGTCGAGGGCCGGCGCCCTGCGAAGGCCCTCCGACGGCGAATCGGAATCGACGTGGGCGGCACGAACACCGACGCCGTCTTCCTCGACGGCGAGCGTGTCGTCGCCGCCGCGAAGACCCCCACCACGGCCGACGTCACCAGCGGCGTCACGCGCGCGCTCGCGGACCTGCTCGCGGCAGCGCCCGCCGCTGCCGACGCCAGCGCCGTCATGATCGGCACCACGCATTTCACGAATGCCGTCGTCCAGCGGCGAGGCCTCACGCGCGTCGCGGCGGTACGAATCGGGCTGCCCGCCAGCGCGTCGCTGCCGCCGTTCGTCGACTGGCCCGAGGACCTCGCCGATCTCGTGCGCGGGGACGTCGTGATGCTGGAGGGCGGTCACGAGTACGACGGCCGGCCGATCGTCGCGTTCGATGTGCGGGGCATGCGCGAGGCCGCCAAGCGGTTTCGGCGGGACGCCGTCTCCTCGGTGGCGGTCGCGTCGGTGTTCTCTCCCCTGGACCCGTCCTGCGAAGAGCAGGCCGCGGCGATCCTGGCCGAGGAGTGCCCGGAGGCCGCGGTGACGCTCTCGCATCGACTCGGCCGCATCGGCCTTCTCGAGCGCGAGAACGTGACGCTGCTGAACGCCTGCCTGCTCGATCTCGCGCGAAAGACGACGCGCGCGTTCACGGACGCGCTGCGCGCCAGCGGGATCGGCGCGCGGCTGTACCTCACGCAGAACGACGGCACGGTGATGCTGGCCGAAGCGGCCGAGGCGTACCCCGTCTACTCGTTCGCCTCGGGGCCGACCAACAGCATGCGGGGCGCCGCGTTTCTCTCGCGGCTCACCGACGCGCTCGTGGTGGACGTGGGCGGCACGACGACCGACGTCGGCGCGCTCCGCCACGGCTTCCCGCGCGAGGCGAACAACGTCGTCGAAGTCGGTGGCGTCCGCACGCTGTTCCGGATGCCGGACCTCTTGTCGATCGGGCTCGGCGGCGGCAGTCTCGTCAGGCTCGATCCGCTGTCGATCGGTCCCGTCAGCGTTGGCTATCGGCTGACGAGCGAGAGCCGCGTGTTCGGCGGTCCCACGCTGACGGCGACCGACATCGGCGTCGCCGCGGGTCTGCTCGATCTCGGTGACCGCGCGCGCGTGGCCGATCTGCCGGCGTCGCAGGTACGGCGCGCCATCGACGTCATCGCCGGGATGGTCGAAGAAGCGGTCGATCGCGTGAAGACCGAGGCGGGCGACGTCCCCCTCGTCGTCGTCGGCGGCGGCGCGTTTCTCGTGCCGGCGCGCCTCGCCGGCGTGTCCTCCGTCGTGAGCGTCGAGCACCAGGCGGTCGCCAACGCGGTCGGCGCGGCCATCGCCCAGGTCAGCGGCGAAGTCGACCAGATCTTCCAGGCGCTGCCGCGAGAAGAGGCGATCGCGCGCGCGCGCGCGCTCGCCGACGAGCGCGCCGTGCAAGCGGGCGCCGACCGTGCCAGCCTTCGCGCCGTCGAGGTCGAGGACCTGCCCCTCGCCTACCTGCCGGGAAACTCGCTGCGCGTCCGTGTCCGGGTCGTCGGTGACGTTGGCGCAGCGCCGGGCGCTTGACCACCGTCGCGCGCAGGCGTACTCCAGGGCCGTGAGCGTGCGCGTCATCTTCTTGCTGCTGGCCGTCGTCTCGCCCGTCCTCACCACGCTCGCCTACCTGGACCCGCCCGATCCACCGTGGATCGCCGGCCTCTGGGACGACGACGACTTCGATTCCGCCGTCGACGCGATCCTGGGCACCTGCGCCGTCGAACCCGACGCCGCCGATCACGTCGGCGTGCCCTGGACGCCGGTCGCGCGCGTGATCCCGCTCGCGCTCGACGTGCACGCGCCGGCCGTCGATGCGGCCGACGCGCCGCGCGGACCGCCGCCCGCCCCGCCGATCCCCGCCTAGAACACTCGCGCGCAGTGCCCGCTGCTCGCCGGCGTGCGCGGCTCTCTCTGCCGCCGCGCACGGCGTGCATCACAGGAGGTCTCTATGCGGCGCCTCGTCTCGTCGACGATCGTGTTCACGTTCACCGTGCTGCTCTCGACGATCGCGCATGCGCAAACTGACGCGACCGCGGCGAGCGCACCGCGCTGGGAGGTCACGCTCGACGGTCGGGTGGGTTTTCCCAGCGGCTACGTCCGCGTCGGGGAGTCCGAGATCCACGGCACGCGTCTGCGTCTGAGCGACATCGGCATCACGGTGTCCGAAGGCGTCGAAGTCGGTGCCGCGGTGTGGCTGACGCCGCGCGATGCGGTGCGCGCCGGCTACGTCTATTACTTCCTGCGGGGCGGCGCGAGTCTCGACCGCGCCGTCGTGTTCGACGGTCGCGAGTGGGACGCCGGCCACGTGGACTCCAACGCCGACTTCTGGCGCGCGAGTCTCGCCTACGAGCGGCTGCTGACGTCCGAGTCCGATCCCCGGCGCCTCGTCGCGAGTGCGGGACTGACGTACATCTGGCTCAACCCCGGCCTCACGCAGCACGGCCGAACGAAAGCGGAGGACTTCTATCTTCAGGAACTGCCGGTCCCGATCGTGGGGCTACGGTTCGAGACGCCGTTGACCGAACGGCTCGGCCTGCGTGCGTCCGTCGACGGCGGCCTTCTGCCGAAAGTGAACAGCCTTCGACAAGAGGGCGGCACCGTCTATCTCTGGCAGAGTCACGCCGACGCCGACGTCGCGGTGAGCTACGCGGTGACGCCGGTGTTGTCCGTCGAAGCGGGCTACCGATTCACGTACCTGCACCAGCACGAGAAGAGCCACGAGGACGACAACGTCTTCGAGCTCATCGACCACGGCCCTCACGCGCGGCTGACACTTCGCTTCTGGTGACGGCTGTCGCGGGCAAGAGCACGGTGAAGCAGGCGCCCTGATCGACGCCGGCGCTGCTCGCCTCGACTCGTCCGCCGTGCAGCTCGACCAGGTGACGGACGATCGCGAGCCCGAGGCCGAGCCCTGACTGCGGCGCGGCGTTTTCGCCCTGCCGGTACGGCTCGAACACCTGCGGCAGCAGCTCGGGCGCGATGCCGTGCCCCTCGTCGCGCACGACGATCCGCGCGTGCTGAGCGTCGGTGTCCAGGCCCACGTGAACCGTCGTGCCCGCGTCGCTGTGCTTGATCGCATTGCCGATCAGGTTCGAGACGACCTGCTGCAACCGCTCGGCGTCCCCGACCACGTGTGGGCAGGCGTGGTCGATGCCCGTCGTAACCTTGACACCGCGCGCGGCCGCGGTCAGGGCATGCGCTTCGACCGCCGCCGCGATGACGCTCGCAAGGTCGAGCGGTACCAGGTGCAGTGAGACGCGGCCGCGTCCGAACCGCGACAGGTCGACGAGGTCGGAGATGATGCGGCCCTGCAGCACCACGTTCCGGCGGATCGCCTCGAGCGCCCGCGCGGCGACCGTCGGCATGACGCGTGCGTCGGCAAGGACAGCGCTCCAGCTCAGGATCGCCGTGAGTGGCGTGCGCAGCTCGTGCGCCACCATCGTGACGAAGTCGTCCTTGGCTCGGTTGGCTTCTTCGGCGTCCGCGCGGGCCGCGCGCTCCCGCTCGAGCAGCACGGCGCGCTGCCGCTCGGCGGTCCGACGCGCGTGGTCGAGCACGCTCACGAACAGCGCGACCAGCACGAACACGACGAGCCGGGCGATCGCCTCCTCCGTGAGCGTGAACGATGGCCATGTCGGCGCCATGACCGCGTCGAGCGCGATCGATGAGAGCACCGTTGCCAGCAGCCCGCAGCCCAGCCCCCCGAGCCACGCGCTTGCCGTGACGGCCGCCACGAACAGCGGCGAGTCCGCCGCATGCGTGACCGGTCGCACCATCAGCGCGATGAGACTGGCCGCGAGCACACCCGCGATGGTGAGCGTGATCCGCAGCGGCCAGCGAGCCGGGCGGCCCGCAGTCACACGAATGGCCATACGTGGTGCTGTTGCAACGCGCCGACGATCCACGGCGTCGACACGCTCGCCAGCGCCCAGCTGAGAAGCGCGGCGAGCAGCCCCGCCACGGGCGGCCCGATGCGGCGGAAGGCGATCAAAAGCCATAGCCAGGCCACGAACGCGACGGCGACCAGCACGAGCGCGCGGCTGGCGCCGTCAGCGACCGACGTCATACCGAAATGAAGCATCAAAGTCCTCCTGCGGAGCCGACGGCAAAGCGGAGATTCGCCGTACGACGACCGCGTCGTCACTCGGGCACGAGCGGCAGCGACGAGGGCGCTCGGACTACGCGCGAGGAGGCACGAACGGCGGCCGCGGCACCGTCGACGTCACGATCGACGCAGCGAGGACGGACAGGAGGCCGCCCGGCGCAGGCAGGGCCAGCAACGCGCTCATCGTGCCGATGCCCGCGGGCAGCTTGCCAGCCATGTGGGCACCGCCGCGCGAATGCTTCGTCCACGGATGCAGCATCACGAGGTCACCGGTGGCGAACACGACACACGCGGTGAACGCCAACATGACGACGAGCACCGGAACGAGCCAGCGCGTCAGCGTCGTGGATCGCTCGGCCATGGCGCGAGTGTATCACCCGCCGCTCGGCACGGCGGGGCCGGTCCCCGCGCTCAGACGACGCCGGCGACCGCGAGCACGCGCCGCATACGATCGGTCGCCTGCTCGGGATCCCGCAGCAACCCCGCCCGGTCCATCAAGACGAACTGCTCGGCGAGGTGCGACACCGACCGCGCGCTTTCCAGCCCGCCGACCATCCGGAAGTGCGACTGGTGGCCGTTCAGGTAGGCGGCGAAGACGACGCCGGTCTTGTAGAAGCGCGTGGGCGCGCCGAACACGTGGCGCGACAGCGGCAGCGTCGGCGCGAGCAGGCGCTCGAACGCCGCGCGGTCGCCCCGGCCGAGCGCGTGCAGCGCGGCTGACGCGGCGGGCGCGATCACGTCGAAGATGCCGAGCAGCGCGTCGCTGTACCCGTCGGCGTCGCCGCCGATGGTCGTCGGGTAATCGAAATCGTCGCCGGTGTACATGCGCACACCCTTCGGCAGTCGTCGGCGCATCGCGATCTCGCGACGCTGGTCCAGCAGCGAGATCTTCACGCCGTCCACGACACGCGCATGCGCGTGCACGACCTCCAGCAGCGTCTCCGCCGCGGCGTCGAGGTCGTGGGAGCCCCAGTATCCCGCGAGCGCGGGATCGAACATGTCGCCCAGCCAGTGGATGATCACCGGCGCGCCCACCTGGCTCAGGATGCGGTCGTACACGCGCACGTAATCGCGCGGCCCTTTCGCGCACGCGGCGAGCGCGCGGCTCGCCATCAGGATGATGCGGCCGCCGACCGACTCGATGTACTCGCACGAGTCCTCATACGCCTGCTCGACGTCATCCAGCGTCACGCTCGGTTCGGGCCGCAGGTCGTCGGTCCCGACCCCCGAGAACACGACCGCGCCGGGAACGGTCTTCGCGTCCGCCACCGTGCGGCGAATCAGCTCCTTGGCCGTCTTCCAGTCGAACCCCATTCCGCGCTGCGAGGTGTCCATCGCCTCGGCCACCGCGAGGCCTTGTGACCAGATGTGGCGTCGGAAGGCGAGCGTCGCATCCCAGTCGAGCGCCACGTCGAGCGTCGGATTGACTGGCGCGAGCGGATCGGCCACGACGTGGACGGCGGCCATGCCGACGCGGCTTTGAATCGGCCCGGGGGCGCCGCTGATCGGCGTCCGGCCGCTGAGTGTGTAACGTTCGAGCGTTCCGTCGGCGCGCGGGAGCGTCAGGCTGGCTGGCATGGCGAGAGTGTAGCAGGGCCGCGTCGCTGTGATAAGGTGAGCCGCCCCAGCGATTCGTAAGGAGGCGGGTATGGCAAAGGCGAGCGTGAGCGCGCGGACCAAGTTCCTCCTCGACGAGAAGGACATCCCGAGCAAGTGGTACAACATTCAGGCTGACCTGAAGACGCCCGCGCCGCCCGTGCTGCACCCCGGCACCGGTCAGCCGATCGGTCCTCAAGACCTGGCCCCGCTGTTTCCGATGGAGCTCATCAAGCAAGAGGTCAGTCGGGAGCGCTGGATCGACATCCCCGAGCCCGTTCGCGATGTCCTGAAGCTCTGGCGCCCGTCGCCGCTCTATCGCGCGCGTCGCCTCGAGAAGGCGCTGGGCACGCCTGCGCGCATCTACTATAAGTACGAAGGCGTCAGCCCCGCGGGCAGCCACAAGCCGAACACCGCCGTCGCGCAGGCGTACTACAACAAGCAGGAGAAGGTCACGCGTCTGTCGACCGAGACGGGCGCCGGCCAGTGGGGCTCGGCGCTTGCGCTGGCCAGTCAGCTCTTCGGTCTGCAGTGCAAGGTCTACATGGTGAAGGTCTCCTATCAGCAGAAGCCGTATCGGCGAATCATGATGGAGACCTGGGGCGCGCAGGTGGTGGCGAGCCCGAGCCCCGACACCCAGGCCGGCAAGAAAATCCTCGAGCAAGATCCCAACTCGCCCGGCTCACTCGGCATCGCGATCAGCGAGGCCGTCGAGGACGCGGCGACGCGCGACGACACCAAGTACTCGCTCGGCAGCGTGCTGAACCACGTGCTCATGCACCAGACCGTCATCGGTCTCGAGGCCAAGAAACAGCTTGAGAAGGCGGACGACGAGGCCGACATCGTCATCGGCTGCGCGGGCGGCGGCTCCAACTTCGCTGGACTGTCGTTCCCGTTCGCCGCGGACAAGCTGACCGGCAAGCGAAAGAAGACGCGCATCATCGCGGTCGAGCCGTCGGCCTGTCCGAGCCTCACCAAGGGCAAGTACACGTACGATTTCGGCGATACCGTCGGCATGACACCGCTCGTGAAGATGCACACCCTCGGTCACGGTTTCGTGCCGCCGCCGCTGCACGCCGGCGGCCTGCGCTATCACGGGATGTCGCCACTGGTCTGCAAGCTGTACGACGAGGGCGTGATCGAGGCGGTCGCGGTGCCCCAGCTCGCCACGTTCGAGGCGGCGCTGCAGTTCGCGCGCAGCGAGGGCATCATCCCCGCGCCCGAATCCGCGCACGCGATCCGTATCGCGATCGACGAGGCGTTGCGGTGCAAGAAGGCTGGCAAGCGCCAGGCGATCCTGTTCAACCTCTCCGGTCACGGACACTTCGATCTGGGCGCGTACGAGGCATTCCTCGCGGGCAAGCTGCAAGACCACGAGTACCCCGCCGCCAAAATCGAGGAGGCGCTGCGCGGCGTGCCGCAGATCAAGCACCCATGAGGCGTCGAGATTTTCTGAAGGTCGGCGTGGCGGCAACGGTGCTCGGTACGCCGGCGGCATCGCGCGCCCAGACCTCCAAAGGCAAGGTGCGCTTCGCCTATCTGCAGCTCGGCTGGGCGGGGCCCGAGATCATCCACAAGGAGGATCTGCTCGGCAAGCATGGCTGGCAGGCCGAGTACTCCGTGGTGCCGGGCTCGCCGGTGCCGCTTCTCAATCAGCTGACCAGCAAGAACGTCGACGCGATCGACATGTCGTTCGCGCTCGCCGCCAAGGCGTTCGAGGACGGCGCGCCCGTGAAGGTCACGGGCGTGGCCACCGCCGTCCTGGGCGCAATCGTCGCGCGCAAGGACGCCGGCCTGACGAAAGTCGAGGATCTCAAGGGCAAGAAGGTGGCGGCGGTCGTCGGCACGTCGACCTTCTTCGACATCCGAGCGCTGACGCTCAAAGGCTACGGCTTCGACCTGCAGAAAGAGACGCAGCTGGTCACGGCGACGGCGCCGCCCGACATGGCGACGCTGCTCGCGAAGAAGGACGTCGACGCGATCGTCGCGTGGCAGCCGATCAGCGACTCGGTGGTGCTTTCCGGCCAGGGCGTGTATCTCGCCAAGCAGATCGACCTGTGGCGCAAGGCCACCGGCCGCAGCGCGGGGTTCCCGGTGCACGTCTGCTACCTCGTCCACAACGACTTCATCGGCAAGAACGCTTCGTTCGCGAACGACCTCAATGCGGCGCAGAAGGATGCCGTCGAGATCTGGTACGGCAAGCCCGCGCGGGCCAAAGAGATCATGGCCGACGTCACCAAGCTGCCCAACGACGTGATCGATGTCGCGTACCGGGAAACCGTCCGCATGCTGTCGGGCCTTCCCGACGAGCAGGTGGACACGTTGATCGCGCAGCTCAAGATCAACAAGGAGTTCGGTTTCCTCAAGTCGGACATCTGGGAGCAACCCGACCGCGTTCGCCGGGAGTTCTTCCACCGCGCGTGAGCGCGCGTCGCCTGGTTAGCCGGCTGCACCTGCCCACGCTCGGCGTCGCGGCGGTGCTCGTCGCAGGCTGGGTGGGGTTGTCATGGCGCTATGGCGCCTACGTGCTGCCCTCGCCGCTCGCCGTGGCGCGCGGCTTCGCCGACATCGTCGCCACCGGTGAGATCTGGCGGCACACGGGCGCGTCGCTGGGGCGCATCGTCGTGGGCTTTGGCAGCGCGGTGGTCGTGGCGCTGCTGGCGGGTCTCGCGAGCTTTCTGTCACGCACGGCGCGCGGCATCGTGCACGACGTCTTGTCCGTCCTCAACTCGACGTCGGTGTTCGTCTGGATCGTGCTGTCGATCATCTGGTTCGGGCTGTCGAACTGGGCGCCGATCTTCACCACCTTCATGATCACGCTGCCCGTGGTCGCCTCGAACATCGTCGAGGGCGTCGCGAACGTCGACCGCCGGCTGCTCGAGATGGGCGACGTCTACCGGCTGTCCGGCCGCCAGAAGTTCACCGCCATCGTCGTGCCCTCCACCCTGCCCTATCTCGTCGCCGGCATGAAAGTCGGCTTTGGCTTGGCGCTCAAGGTGTCGGTGGTCGCGGAAATCTTCGGGGTCACGTCCGGGATCGGCTACGTCATGAATTATTCGCGCGAGATCCTGGCGACGCAGATGGTGTTCGTCTGGGCCCTCGTCATGATTTTCGTCATGACGGCCACGGACAAGCTCGTCTTCGACGCCGTCAGCCGGCGGCTCGACCGATGGCGGTAACGCTACAAGTCGTCGAGGTCGGCAAGGACTTCCTCATTCCCGTCATCGACTCGGTCTCGTTCAGCGTCGAGCCCGGGGAGTTCGTGTGTCTGCTCGGGCCGAACGGCTGCGGCAAGACGACGCTGCTGCGCATCATGGGCGGGCTGGAGCCGCCGACGCGGGGACGGGTGCTGCTCGGCGGCGCACCGGTGTCGGGTAGCGGCCGCCACACGCGAAAGGTCGGCGTCGTGTTCCAGGAGGATCGCCTGCTGCCGTGGATGAGCCTGCGCGACAACGTCGAGCTCGTGCTGGCACCGCTCGGCATCGACGCGCGGACGCGGCATGCGACGGCGCAGCGGTATCTGCGGCTTGCCGGCCTGGCCGGCTTCGAGGAGTACTATCCCGCGCGCGTGTCGGGCGGCATGCGGCAGCGCGCGGCGATCGCGCGGGCGCTCGCGATCGAACCGGACCTGCTTTTGATGGACGAGCCGTTCGGCGCGCTCGACGCCCAGAACCGCCGCATCATGCAGGCCGAGGTCCGCCGGATCTGGCGCGAGACCGGACGAACGATCGTGTTCGTTACCCACGCGATCGAGGAAGCCGTGGCCATCGGCACGACGCTGATCATGCTGTCGGCGCGGCCGTCGCGGATTCGTGCGACGGTGCGGACCGACGCCACGAGCGACCGCGCCGGCCTCATCGACGAGCTCAACACGCTCATCATGGAAGAGGTGGAGCGCCAGCAGAGCGCACCGTCAGGCGGATAACGGCGCCTTCGGGCGATGTGCCCGATCATCTGAGCGTTCTTCACGAATTTTTACGCGCGCTCGACGCAACCGCGGCCGCACCTCCCGCGTCACAAGCAGTGAGATAGGAGGTGGACGTGATGATGAAGCGCATCGCACTGGCTCTCCTGCTGGCGCTCGCGGCGGTCGGGGCGACGACCACCGTGTGGGCGGACTCTGACTTCAGCGGCAACAGCACCACCGAGGCCCCTTAAACCCACCACGGCAGCGGCGGGCGGGTGAGGTCTACCGCGCCCGCCGCGCCTCGAAAGGACACTGCTATGCTGCTCGCCGAAATCGTCGCCGCGAGCCTGCTGGTCACCGCGGCCGCGGTCGCGGCCCTGGATACGCAGCCCGCTCGTGCCCTGCTGTACGTGGTCGCGCGTTCGCGTCGCCGCCGGCGCCAGGCTGCGCGGTCGTAGGCTGACAAGTGGTGCTGACTACACTGCGTCAGTCGCCGCGATCGCCAGCGCCAGCAGCGCGGCGCCCAGCGCCGGTTTCACGCCAGCCGTGTGCGGATCTTGATCTCCGACGTCAGGGTCCGGTGCACCGGACACTTGTCGGCGATCTCGGCCAGCTTGGCGCGCTGGCTCTCGTCGAGCCGTCCGGAGAGCACCAGCTCGCGCTCGATCTGATCGAGCTTGCCCTCCTTGGTCTCGCAGTCGGCGCAGTCCTGGGCATGAATCCGTGAGTGGGTGAGACGCACGGTCACGCCGTCGAGCGGCCAGCCCTTGCGTCGCGCATACAGCGCGAGCGTCATGGACGTTCAGGCGCCGAGCGCGATCAGCAGATGATCGTACGGCGACGGTCCGGCGTCGGCGCCGCCCGCGTCGACGGGCTCGTCGGCCACGAGCCGATGCTTGCCGACGAAAATCTCCTGCGCAAAACCCGCTCCACCCCCGTGCACGGTCACCGTCGCCATCGTCGGCTCCTTACTTAGTTCCTCACGCGCCGAGGATCCGGTCCCAGCGACCGTATTCGCGCGCGGCCTCCATGAACCACTTCACGCAGTCGGGATTCGCCCGTGGCGGCAGCTCGCACGACGTCGAGAGCACGAAGCGCGAGCGGGGGCCCGCGGTGTCGATGCAGCGCCGCACCTCGGCCTCGATCTCCGCCTTGGTCGCGCGCTCGAAGATCGTCACGTCGACGTTGCCGATGGCGACGACGTTCTTCTGGTTGCCGAGCGTGATGAGCCGGTCGAGCTGGTCGACGTAGAGCGTCGGATCGGCCTGCTGGTCGAGATCGATCGTGATCGCGACAAAGCCGACGTCGACCAGGTCCTCGTGGATCTGATGGGTCGTGCCGCAGATGTGAACGGTCGTGCCGACCTTCTTCGCTCTGAAATAGTCGACGAGCTCCTTGTGGTACGGCTTGATGAACTCGCGGTAGGTGTCCGGACCCACCAGCGAGCACGAGGCCGTCGGATCCGAATACGACAACCCGATCTTCGTGGCGAGCACGGCGTCGCCCATCCGCTTGGCGAACTCCGTCGCAAACCGCATCAGATCGTGGACGAACTGCGGGTCCTCGAGGGTGTCGATGCACATCAGCTCCGGGTTACGCATCAGCATCGCGATCGTCCACGGCCCGACCAGCACGGCGCCGAGCGCCGACGGGAACTTCTGCGCGGACAGGGCCTCGCACTGCTCCAGGAACGCCGGCAGCCGCGCGTCGCGCCGCGGGTCGGGAATCTCGAGGCGAGCCAGCAGCCCCTTGTCATCCTGGAGCACGTGCTGGTCGATGGACGGGACCACGTAATCGGAGTACTTCACGTGGCAGCCGACCGCCTCGGCTTCTTTCGCGAGATCGTTGAACGCAACCATCACGTCGGGCTGATAGCGCTCGTAGTAGTTGATCATCGCCTTGGCGGCCTTCTTCGGATTCGTGCAGTACTCCTCGATCGAGAGGCCGTCCAGGCAGCCGGCGAACGAGCCGGCGATCGGATAGGCGGGCACGCGGTCGGCGCGCTGCCCCTTGTAGGCGGCGACGACGCGGTCGCGCGGCGTGATCGTGGTCGACTCGGGCATCGTGAGTCTCCTTATGCGTGGGACGCGTGGGTCGGGGCCAGCGCCTCGAGCGTCCGCCGCGTGTCGTCGGCAGAAAGATTTGCCTGCAGCAGCAGTCCCGGCATCGCACCGCCCGCCGCGTACCAGCGATCGAGTCGGCGGCGGGCCTCCGGCGGTGTGCCGTAGACGATGAGCTGCTCCAGCAGCTCCTCGGCCTCGGACGGAACGGCGCCGGCGAATTTCGGCGTGTTGGCCGCGAGCACGGCCTGGACTTCCTTGTCGAAGCCGAAGCGGATCAGCGTGTCGCGGTAGAACGTCCCCATCGACACCACGTAGAACGACACGAACCACGCCGCTCCCGCGCGCGCGCGGGCCGCATCGTCGTGCACCACGGCGGGCACGCACGGGCACACCAGCGGCAGATCCGCGCGGCCGGCGCGGCGCGCCCCCTCGCGCAGCCGCTCGATGCCCTGCCCCAGCAGCCGCAGCGGATACAAGAACGGCATCCACCCATCGGCGACCTCGCCCGCGAGCCGCACCGAGAGATCGCCCAATCCCGCGAGGTAGATCGGCACCGGTGCAGCCGCCGGCACGTTGAGCTTGAGCGGACGCGCGGCGGTCGTCACCGCGAGCGGTACACGCTCGCCGCTCAGGAGCGCGCGCACCTGCGTCACGACGCGACGCATGCGCGGCACGGGCGGCTCGAACGGCACATCGTGCAGCCCTTCCACGAGCTGCGGCGTACTGGCGCCGAGCCCGAGGATGAAGCGGCCGCCGGACATCGATGCCAGCGTCGCCGACGCCATGGCGAGCGTCGCCGCACTGCGGCTCCACACGCCGGCGATCCCCGTGCCGATGCGTACGCGTCGGGTCTTCAGCGCGATTTCGGCGAGGAGCACGGTGACGTCGTACGCCCACGTTTCGGGCAGCATGACCGCGTCGTATCCCAGCTGCTCAGCGAGCATCCCGAGCGCGACGAACTGCTCGCGCCGGTTCTCGAGCGGCATGACGGCGACCGAAAGCGCCCGGCCCATGGGCTCGCACGGTAGCAGACCCGCCCGCCGCGCCGCAACGCACGGGTCCGCCAGAGTCTGGCCGAGTAACGCCGGCAGCGGGGCCTGTCGCCGGTTTGGTGCCGGTCCGGCGGGCTCCGTCACCCACTCGACCCACACGCCGTTCTTCGAACGGCGAGGGTACGAGGGGGTCCCAGCTCCGCCCGCCTCCCGGCACCAGCACCGGCGCCACCCGCCGCCGTCCTTACTCGGGCAGACTCTGAGTGGTCAGCGCGCGAGGGCGGGCCGAATCTTCGCCGCGGTCACATCGAGCAGCTCGAGCATCCGCTTGGGATCGTCACGGCGGAACACGACGGCGACGTGCCCCACCCCCGCGCGCCCGTACTCGCCGAGCCGGTCGACGACCGCCTGGATGCCCTCGGCGAGGACCGCTTCGCTCATCTCGAACCGCATCGAGATCTCGATCGTGCTCCATGCACGCCCGGCCGAATCCGCGAGACGCTTGAGCTCGGCAACCGACGCCGCAAGCTCCGCCGGTGATTTGGAGGACATCGCGTGCCAGCCATCACCAAGCGCGATCACGCGACGCAGTGCGGCCGGCGAAACGCCGCCGACCCAGATGGGCGGATGCGGTTTCTGCAGCGGCTTGGGCTCCGCCCCGGCGTCCCCGATGTGAAAGAATTCCCCGTCGAACCGCGGCTCGCGCTCGGTCCACATCGCCTTGAACACGCGCAGCGCCTCGTCGGCGGCGCGGCCGCGCCGGGCGAAATCCACCCCGAGAATTTCCAGCTCCTGGCGCCACCAGCCGACGCCGACGCCGACGATGAGCCGGCCGGCCGAGAGCACGTCGATCGTCGCGAGCATCTTCGCCATCGCGACCGGATGCCGATGGCCGAGAATGAACACCGAGCAGCCGATGCGTGCACGCGTGGTGACCATCGCGAGCGCGCCGAGCAGGGCCACCGGCTCGAGGTATGGCATGTCCGGCGGGATCGGAAAGCGGCGCCCGCCGCCGGGATAGTCGGCGTCGGTCGTCTTCGGGATCACGACATGGTCGCTCACCCAGAGCGACGCGAACTCGCGAGCCTCGGCCTCGCGCGCGAACGTGAGCACCGCCTCGCGGGTGACGCCGGGCGCGACCGTGGTTGGAACGTGGACGCCGATCAGCATGCGTGCCTCCTGGGGTAGAATCCCGCGCATGATCAAGCCCTATACCGCCGTCGGGCTCATCCCGACCGTTCGCGGAATCCGTCGCCGCAAAGATATCAAGGTCAACCTCGAGCATCTCAAGCATCTCGTGAAGGCGGCGTCGTGGCTGTCGAGTCTCGACCTGCCGGTGCGGCTGATCGCCTTCCCCGAGGGCGCGCTGCAGGCGTTCAACGACGAGGTGCTCGATCTCGATCACGCGACGTTCGCGCGCGAGTGCGCGATCGACATTCCGGGCGAGGAAACCGACGAGCTCGGCAAGATCGCCAAGGAGTACGGCGCTTACGTGATGGCGCAGGCGAAAGCGAAGCATCCGGACCTCCCGGACCGGTTCTTCAACGTGGGCTTCATCATCAACCCGCGCGGCAAGGTGATCCTCAAGCACTACAAGGTCTCGCCGTTGTTTCCCGTCGAGCACTCCGTCTGCCCGCACGACGTGTACGACTGGTGGGTCGAAAAGTACGGTCGCACGCTCGACGCGTTCTGGCCCGTCGCCGACACCGAGATCGGACGTCTCGGGATCATGATGGCCAACGAAGGCAGCTATCCCGAAAACGCGCGCGCGCTGGCGATGAACGGCGCCGAGGTCGTCTATCGCGCCTCATATCCGCACCCGGCCACCGGCAACGAGATCTTCGAGATCCAGAGCCGGGCGCGCGCGCTCGACAACAACATGTACGTCGTCGCGCCCAACATGGGCACGTATTACCTCTTCCCCGAGGAGACGACGCCGATCGACACGTTCGGCGGCCGCTCGTTCATCATCGACTACAAGGGCCGCATCGTCGGCAAGCAGGACTACGGCGCCGGGTCCACGTACGTGGGCGGCGTGATCGACATCGAGGCGCTGCGCGACCACCGCGCCCGCGCGCAGTGGGACAACTGGATCAAGGACCTCCGCACCGAGCTCTATCAAATCCTGTACGAAAAGCCGATCTATCCCAAGAACCTGTACCTCAAGCGCGCGCCGATGACTCACGCCGAATACCGCAACGTGATCCGCCGCCAGATCCGGCTCATGCACGACCGCGGGATCTGGGCCAAGCCCGACCGCTGAGCGTCACCTGACCGCGCGGCGCGTCCGGGACACGCGCGCGCGGCCCCGTCCGCGCGGCGAGGGCGCATCGGCATGATTCCGCTCTGGCTCAGGCTGGGCTACACGGTGATGGTCGCCGCGATCGTTCCCGTGTACCTGGCGTACTACGGCGTGGCGAATTTCCTATGGTTCTCGGACATCGCGCTGCTTATCACCGGCGTGGCGCTGTGGACCGAGAGCCGGCTGCTCGCCAGCATGATGGCCGTCGGCGTGCTGCTCCCCGAGCTGCTCTGGAACGTGAGCTTCTTCGTGCGACTGCTCGTGAAGCTGCGCCTGTCCGCGCTCGCCGATTACATGTTCGACCGCACGATTCCTCTGTGGATCCGTGCGCTGTCGCTTTTCCACGTCCCGATGCCGGCAGTGCTGCTGTGGATGCTGCACACGCTCGGCTACGACCCGCGCGCGCTGGTTGCGCAGACCGCGCTCGGCTGGGTGGTCTTCGGCGTCACGTACGCGGTGACGAACCCCGCCGAGAACATCAACTGGGTCTTCGGCCCCGGCGGCGAGCCGCAGCGGCGCCTGCCTCCGCGCGTGTACCTCGGCCTGCTCCTCGTCGTCTTCCCGGTCATCGTCTATCTGCCGACGCACGTCGTGCTGCGCGCAGTCTTTGGCCGTTGAACGGCCGACGTCACCGGTTCGCCGGGCGAAGTGCCCGATGCGCCCCGGGCGAACCGCCGATCGCCACGAACGGCGAGCATGTCCAACGTACGGATTTCACGAGTGGCGCGCGTGGCACGACGCCTGCTCTGTCATCGAACCGAGATGGGGCGCTCACGGGGGCGGCGGCGGTCGCGAACCGACCGGCACGATCCGACGAAACGGGAACAGGACGGAACGATGCACAGCGATCCCTGGTGCGAGATCAGACTCCGCGAGATGTCCGACCTGAACGCGGCGGCCAACCAGCTCCTCCGCGAGGCGGGCGCGATCTTACGGTCGCCCGACGACACGAACGAGGAAGAGTAGCAGCGCAGCGGCGCCGACCACCACCCAGACCGATCCCTTCGGAAACCTCAGCAGCTCGACGAACGCGACCGCGAAGCCGGCGGCGATGACGACACCGCCCGCGGCGATCGTCGTCCACCGCCCGCGGCGCTTCATTCGAGCAGCGCGCCGAGCGCACCGCGAACGGCGCCGACGTCCGAGTCGTTTGCTCGCTCCATCGCGACGGTGACGACCCGCGGCGCCTCGGTCCACGGCCGCCACGCGAGGTTCGACGGCGCGAAGAGGATTACCGCCGGCGCGCCGACCGCGGCCGCGAGGTGGCTGACACCCGAATCGTTGCCGACGTACGCCGTACATCGAGCCAGCACGCCGGCCAGCGCCCCGAGCGCAGGCGTGCGGAGCACGCGCGCCGACGGCAGCAGCGATGCCAGCTGCGCGACCACGTCGGCATCCGCGGGGCCCTCGTGAATGACGACGGCGATACCCGCGCGCGCGCTGACCGTCGTGAGCGTGTCGGCAAACGCCGCGGCCGCCCAGCGCTTGGCGCGACCGCCCGCGCCCGGGTGCACGACGACGATCGGCCGCGAGGGATCGACCCCGGCCGCGTCGAGCGCGGCGGCGCCGTCACGCTGCAGCGCCTCCGCGACGTGCGCGGG
>JBKOUQ010000028.1:0-13656 GCA_046723475.1 Candidatus Methylomirabilota bacterium | reverse complement strand
CAGGCGGCGCTCTTGGCCACCGCGCGCGCGCTCGCGCGGCTCGACGTCGTGGCCGCGCTGGCCGACGTCGCCCACGCGCGCGGCCACGTACGGCCGGAGGTGGACACCGGCGACGTGCTCGAGATCGTCGACGGTCGCCATCCGGTGCTCGAGGCGCGTGCCGGCGAGCCCGTCACGCCGAACGACGTGACGCTCGACGCCGACGCGCGGATCGTCATCCTCACCGGCCCGAACATGGCGGGCAAGTCGGTGTACCTGCGGCAGACGGGCCACATCGTGATCCTGGCGCAGATGGGGGCGTGGGTGCCCGCGCGCTCTGCGCGCATCGGGATCGTGGATCGCGTGTTCACGCGCGTCGGCGCGCAGGACAACCTCGCGCGCGGCCAGTCGACGTTCCTCGTCGAGATGGTGGAGGCCGCGTCGATCCTCAACAACGTGACGCCCAGGAGCCTCGTGCTGCTGGACGAGGTCGGACGCGGCACGTCGACGTTCGACGGGCTCGCGATCGCGTGGGCGACCGTCGAAGATCTGCACGACTTTCACAGGCGCGCCTCGGGCGCCGAGCGCCCTGCGGCTGCGCACAGCCACGCGGGCGGCGCGAAGGTGCTGTTCGCGACCCATTTCCACGAGCTGACGCAGCTCGCCGGTCGGCTGCCCGCCGTGCGCAACTTCCACGTCGCCGTGCGCGAGTGGAACGACGAGATCGTGTTCCTGCACAAGGTCCGACCCGGAGGAACGGATCGCTCGTACGGGATTCAGGTGGCGCGCCTGGCCGGGCTGCCGCTGCCCGTCATCGCACGCGCGAAGGCGCTGCTCGCGCAGTTCGAGGCGCAAGGCCAGGCGAGGGCAGAAGCCGCGGATGCCGTGCAGCTGGGATTGTTCGCGTCCCCTGCTGCCGCCGCGCCCGATCCGATCGTCGCCGAGCTCGCGGCGCTCGACCTCGCGCACGTCACGCCGATCGAGGCGCTGAACCTGCTCGTCAAATGGCAGCAGGGGGTGAATCGCTGATGCGCATTCGACGGCTGCCGGACAGTCTCGTGAACAAGATCGCGGCGGGCGAGGTCGTCGAGCGGCCGGCGTCCGCCGCCAAGGAGCTGGTCGAGAACGCGCTCGACGCGGGCGCCTCGGCGATCACCGTCGACCTGCGCGACGGCGGTGCGGCGCTGATCCGCGTCACCGACGACGGCATCGGGATGACCGCCGACGAGCTGCCGCTGGCGCTCGAGCGTCACGCGACCTCCAAGCTGCCGACCGACGCCGACCTGGACGCGATCGCCACGCTCGGCTTCCGCGGCGAGGCGCTGGCCGCGATCGCGGCGGTGTCGCGCTTCACCGTGACCAGCCGCGCACGCGACGCCGCCGACGGATTGCGCCTCGGCGGCGAGGGCGGGACGATCGCGCAGCGCCTCGGCGTGCCTGCGGAGCCGGGCACGGTCGTCGAGGTGCGCGACCTGTTCTTCAATACGCCCGCGCGCCTGAAGTTTCTCAAGTCCCCGACGACCGAGCTGGGCGCGACGCTGCGCGCACTGACCCAGCTCGCGCTGGCTCATCCGCACGTCCAGCTGCGCGTCGCGCACAACGGCCGCGCTTCGCTCACCGCGCCGGCGGCCACGGTGCTGCGCGAGCGCGCCGCCGCGGTGTGGGGCTGGCCGATCACGCAGCGGCTGCTAGAGGTCGATCGCACGGAGCACGGTCTGCGGGTGCATGGCCTCGCCAGCCCGCCGGACGTGACGCGCGGCGGCCGCGACGACATCGTCGTGATCGTCAACGGCCGACCCGTCCGCGATCCCGTGTTGCTGCAGGCGGCGCTGGCGGCGTACCGGCCGCTGGTGGCCCGCGATCGCTTTCCGCTCCTCGTCGTCGCGATCGACATGCCGCCGGCGGACGTCGATGCGAACGTGCATCCAACCAAGGCGTGGGTGCGTTTCCGGCATCCGCGCCTGGTGCAGGAGATGCTGGTGGCGGCGCTGCGCGAGACGCTCAGCACGCCGGACGTGGCGCCGACGACCGTCGCGGTCCCCGGTGCGGGCTTCTCGACCGGCGCGGCGCGCGAAGGCGCCGACGCCGCGTCGAGCGCCGCGGAGCAGCACGCGCTGTTCGCGGAGACGCCCGCCGCCTACGCGACGGGACGCTTCGGCCGCGTGCTCGGTCAGGTGCAGGACACGTTCATCGTCGCGACCACCGACGACGAGGTGTTCTTCCTCGACCAGCACGTCGTGCACGAGCGCGTGCTCTTCGAGCGCCTGGAGTCCGAGCTGGCCGCGGGCGCGCCGCCCTCGCAGGCGCTGCTCTTTCCCGAGACCGTGGACCTGCCGCCCGCCGCCCAGGCGCTGCTCGAGCGCTGGCGACCGACGCTCGAGCGGCTCGGATTCGAGTTCGCGTCGCGCGACGACGCCGCCGTCGTCATCAGCGCCGTTCCCGCGGTTCTTAAAGGCGACGAGCCGCGCCGCCTGCTCGAGGCCGCGGTGGACGAGCTCGGCGGGCCGAAACCGGAGGCGCCCGCGATGGAGCGTGCGCTCGCATTCGTCGCGTGTCGCGGCGCCATCAAGGCGAACACGCCGCTGGCGCGCGAGGAGATGGAGCGCCTGGTGGCCGATCTCGGGCGCACGCGCACGCCCTACTTTTGCCCGCATGGCCGCCCGATCGTCAGCCGCGTCTCCATGCTCGACATCCGGCGCGAGCTCAAGCGTAACTGGTAGGCTTCGGTAGCAATGTCTCACCAACCGCCGTTGCTCGTGATCGCCGGTCCCACCGGCGTCGGCAAGACCGCGGCCGCAGTCGCCCTCGGGGCACGGCTGCCGATCGAGGTCGTGTCCGCCGACTCACGCCAGGTCTACCGCGGCATGGATGTCGCGACAGGCAAGCCGACCGCCCAGGAACGATCGGCGGTGCCGCATCACCTGATCGACGTGGTGGATCCGAACGAGACGTACGACGCGGCGCGGTTCGCGCGCGAGGCGCGAGCGGCGATCGACGCCATCCGCAGCCGCGGACGGCTGCCCGTGGTCGTCGGGGGCACCGGCCTCTACATCCGCGCGCTGCTGCGCGGACTCGACCCGAGTACGCCGGCGGACCCGACGTTTCGCGCCGAGCTCACGGCGATCGCCGCGCGCGAAGGCCGCACCGCGCTGCATGCAAGGCTGGCGGCGCAGGCGCCCACGCTGGCCCGCCGGCTGCATCCCAACGATCACGTGCGTGTGATTCGAGCGCTCGAGCTGGTCCGCGCGGGCAGCCCTGCCGGCGCCGCACAGACACGGTGGCGGCAAGCGCCGACCGACGACGCGCTCGTGTACGTCGGGCTCACGGTCGACCGGCCGCGGCTCGACGAGCGGCTGCGCCAGCGCGCGTCGCGGATGGTCGCGTCGGGACTCGAAGGCGAGGTCCGGTCGCTCCTCGGCCACGGCTTCGCGCCGACCCTTCCGGCCATGCACGGGATCGGCTATCGACAGTTCGTGCGTGTCGTTGCGGGCGAGCTCGACGCCGCCGAGGCGCTGCGCCTCATGCAACGCGATACCCTGCGATATGCGCGGCGGCAGTGGACGTGGTTTGCGCGCGAGCCGGGCCTCTCATGGATCGACGTCGAGGCCGTGGACAACGGTCCCGACGGCGTGGCCGCGGCGATCGAGGCGAGACTCAAGCAGGAGGGTCGTATCGGGTGAGACAGCGGGTCATCGGCAACGGGCGTCGCGGGCACGCCGTGGGGCGCGAGCGAGAACGCGCGATGCTGGCGGCGCTGCGGCGACCGCAGCAGCGGCGCCTCGACGTTGAAGAATCGCTGGAGGAGCTGGCCGGCCTCACGGCCGCCGCCGGCGCGAGTGTCGGCGAGCGGGTGATTCAGGAGCGGACCGCGGCGACGCCGTCCCTGTACTTCGGCAGCGGAAAAGTGCAGGAGCTCGCAGAGGCCGCGCGCACGAGCGGCACGAACCTGTTCATCTCCGACGATCCGCTCTCGCCGATCCAGGAGCGCAACCTGAGCGAGGCGCTCGGGATCAAGGTGATCGACCGCACCGCCCTCATCCTCGACATCTTCGCGCAGCGTGCGCGGAGCGCCGAGGGCAAGCTGCAGGTCGAGCTCGCACAGCTCACGTACCTGCTGCCGCGTCTCGTCGGGCAGTGGAAACACCTCGAGCGGCTCGGCGGCGGCATCGGCACGCGCGGCCCCGGTGAGACGCAGCTCGAGTCCGACCGCCGCGTGATCCGCCAGCGCGTGCAGAAGCTCAAGCGCGAGCTGGCCGGCGTGCAGGCGCACCGGCGCTTGCAGCGCGCGAGCCGCCGTCGGTCGGGTGTGCCGGTCGTCGCGCTCGTCGGCTATACGAACGCCGGCAAGACGACGCTGCTGAACCGTCTGACGGGCTCGCAGCTCACCGCGGCCGACCAGCTCTTCGTGACGCTCGATCCGGCGGCGCGTCTCGTCGAGCGGCCCGCGCGGCGTCCGTTCATCCTGACGGACACCGTGGGGTTCATCCGCAAGCTGCCGCACGAGCTCGTCGCGGCGTTTCGCGCGACGCTCGAGGAGCTCACGGAGGCCGATGTGCTCGTGCACGTGGTGGACGCCAGCCATCCGGCACTCGACGAGCACATGGCCGCGGTGGACTCGCTGCTGCGCGAGCTCGAGGTGGCCGATCGGCCGACCGTTCTGGCGCTCAACAAGATGGACCGTCTCGACGAGGCGCAGGCGGGGGCCGTGCTCGCGGGGCGCCGCGACGCGGTGGCTCTGTCGGCGTCGACAGGACAGGGTCTCGAGGCGCTGCTGGACGCGATCGAGAAAGCGCTGCCCGCCGCACGTGGGATCACGCTGCGCATTCCGCACAGCGACGGGGCCACGCTCGCGCTGTGTTACGACCGCGGGCGTGTGCTCAACCGCGTCGACGCGCCCGGCTGGGTGACGCTCGAGGTGGAGCTGCCGCCTGCGGCGCTGCCGGCGGTGGCCGCCTATCGCGCCGAACGCGTGCTAGACTGAAACATTCGATGGGCCTGGCCAACTGGCTGACGATGCTGCGAATTATCCTGATTCCGGTGTTCGTGTCTCTGCTCGTCTACCGGAAGCCGGGGCTGGCGTTGTTCGTCTTCGTGTCCGCGGCGCTCACCGACCTGCTCGACGGCTACGTCGCGCGGCGCCAGGGCCTGCAGAGTCGTCTCGGCGCGTTTCTCGATCCGATGGCCGACAAGCTGTTGCTGGTGTCGTCGTTCGTCACGCTCACCTGGCTGAAGGCGTTGCCGTTCTGGATCGCCGCCGTCGTGATCAGCCGCGATCTGATCCTCATGGTCGGCGCGCTCGTCATCCACATGGCCGGCGGCCGTATCTATCCGCGACCGACGCGCGCGGGGAAGATCGCGACGTTCTTCCAGGTGCTCACGGTGCTCGCGGGCCTGGCCAGTCGGTTCGTACGCGTCGGCTCCACGCTTACCGGCGTCATGTGGCTGGCCGCGGCGTTCACGATCATTTCGGGGCTGCAGTACATCGTGCAGGGCATGCGCTTCCTGAATGCCGCCCACGCCGCGGAGCGGGAGGCCGATGAAGCCTCGCTCCTGCACTGACGGCGTCGTGGTCGCCGCCGTGCGGCCGCGCACGGCTGCGGCCGCGGCCGGCCTGCGCCCCGGCGACCGGGTGCTCGCGATCAACGGTCACAGTCTGCGCGACGCCATCGACTTTCAGTTCCACGGGGCCGACGACCAGCTCACGCTCACCGTCGATCGCACCGGCGAGCAGCAGACACTGCGCGTGAGGCGTTCGGCGGGCGCCGAGCTCGGGGTCGAGCTCGAGGCGCCGCAGGCGGGCGAGATCGCGACGTGCGCCAACAAGTGCGTGTTCTGCTTCATCCACCAGCTGCCGAAGGGGATGCGCCGCAGCCTCTACGTGAAGGACGACGACTTCCGCCTGTCGTTCCTGCACGGTAACTACATCACGCTGACCGACCTCACGGAGGCGGAGCTCGCGCGCATCGTCGAGCAGCGGCTGTCGCCGCTCTACGTCTCCGTACACGCCACGGATCCCGCGCTGCGCTGGGAGCTGCTCGGCCGTCCGCGCGCCAACGCGGAGATTCTGCCCAGGCTCGAGCGGCTCGCGAAGGCGGGCATCCGGATGCACGCGCAGATCGTGCTCTGTCCCGGCCTCAACGATGGCCCGCATCTCGAGCGCACCGTGCGCGAGCTGGCGCCGCTGCATCCGCACGTCGCGACCACCGCCATCGTGCCGGTCGGTCTCACGCGGCATCGCGAGCGGCTGCCGGCCCTGCGCACGCTGACGGACGATGAGGCGCGTGCGCTCGTCGCCACGGTCGCGAACTGGCAGTCCGGGTTCCTGCAGCACCTCGGCAGTCGCTTCGTCTTCCTCGGCGACGAGGTGTATCTGGTCGCGGGGGCGCCGCTGCCCGACGCGGAGGCCTACGAGGGTTTCACGGTGGCCGAGGACGGCATCGGGCTCGTGCGTCGCTTCGAGGACGGCGTCGTCCGTTCGCTGCAACGCCGTCGGCGCGCGACCACTTCGCGCGACGTCACGCTGGTGACCGGCACGCTCTATGGGCCGCGACTCGCACGGCTGGTGGCGGCGATCCCGGGCTCGCGCGCGCGCGTGGTGCCGGTGCCGAACCACTTTTTCGGTGGCAACGTATCGGTGACGGGGCTGCTCACGGGCCAGGACATCGCGCGGGAGCTCGCCACGCGGCCCGCGCTCGGCGAAGCGGTCATCGTCCCCGCGGTTGCGCTGCGTGATCGTGATGGCGTCTTCCTCGACGACATGACCCCCGGGGACCTCGCGCAGGCGCTGGGCGTGCCCGTGCGCATCGTCGAGCCCGAGCCGTCCGCGCTGCTCTCGGCGGTATGCTCCGCCCCGTAATCGCGATCGTCGGGCGCCCCAACGTCGGCAAGTCGACGCTCTTCAATCGTCTCGTCGGCCGCCGGCAGGCGCTCGTGCGCGACGTGCCGGGCGTAACGCGCGATCGCCTCTACGGTCAGATCCACTTCGAGCGCTGGCAGGCGACCGTCGTCGACACGGGCGGCTTCGATCCCGGTGCGACCGAGCCGCTCATCGAGGGCGTGCGCCGGCAGGTGCTGGTCGCGGTCGAAGAGGCGGATCTCATCGCGTTCGTCGTCGATGCGCGCGCCGGCGCCACGGCGCTCGACCAGGAAATCGCGCGCCTGCTCCGCAAGGCGAACAAGCCCGTCGTTCTCGTCGCCAACAAGGTGGACGACGTCGCACAGGAGGCCGCGCTCGCCGACCTCTATCGCCTCGGCTTCGGTGAGCCGCTCGGCGTGTCGTCCGAGCACGGGCGCGGCGTGGCCGAGATGCTCGAGCGTCTGCGCGAGCGGGTGCCCGCGCCCCCGACGCCGGCAGGCGGTAAGCGACCCGTCGCCATCGCCGTGGTCGGCCGGCCCAACGTCGGGAAGTCGTCCCTCGTCAACGCGATGGTTGGCAGCGAGCGTGTGCTCGTGCACGACCAGCCGGGGACCACGCGCGATGCCGTGGACACGCCGTTCGTGTACGAGGGCAAGTCGTACGTGCTCGTCGACACGGCCGGGATCCGTCGCAAAGGCCGCGTGACGGAGGCGCTCGAAAAGCTGGCGGTCGTCATGGCGCTCAAGGGCCTCGAGCGCTCGCAGGTCGCACTCGTGGTGCTCGATGCGTCCGAGGGGCTGGCGACGCAGGACGCGCACATCGCGGGGTACGCGCACGAGGCCGGCCGTGCGGTGATCGTCGTCGTCAACAAGTGGGACCTCGTACCGCACGGTATGGTGCGCCGCGCCGAGGTCGTGGAGCAGGTGCGGGACCGACTGCCGTTCCTCGACTACGCGCCCGTGTGCTTTACGTCGGCGACACAGGGCGAAGGCCTGCGCGAGCTGTTCGAGACGATCGATCGCGTGGCGGCCGAGGCCCAGCGCCGTGTGCCCGCCGACGAGGTCGCGGCGGTGCTGCGGCAGGCGCTCGACCGGCGCCCGGTATCGGTGGCGGGGGTGCCGCTGACGATTCACTCGGCGAGCCAGGTCAGCGTCGCGCCGCCGACGATCGCCGTGCGCGTGAACCGCCCCGACGGTATTCACTTCTCCTACGAGCGGTATCTGGTGAAGTCGCTGCGCCACGCGTTCGGCTTCGAGGGCTCGCCCCTGCGTCTGTCGTTCCGGCGCGCCGGGCGCGTGCGGCCGACGGCTCCGAAGGCCCGTCGGTGACGGCCGCCCGCCGCGCGGCATGGCGGTTGTGGCTGGTGATCTTCGGCGCGCTCGTGGTCGCGGGCGGCGTCGGCATTTTGCTGGCCGGGCCGCGGCGTGCGCTCGAGTTCGGTGATGCAGCGCCGCCTCCCGCGGCGCCCGCGCAAACGGCCGTGACCGCCACCGTCGCAGGCGGCAAGCCGCTCTATGCCGAGGGGGACGGTCGGCTGCGCGTTCGCATCGCCGATCGCGAGCCGGCTCGGCTGCCGTCCGACGGTGTGCCGCCGGGTTGGACGCTCCGAGAGTTCTCCGGGCACGGGCTCGTCGAGGTCGTGCGCAGCGACGGGCGGCTGGCCGCGCGGCTGCGGACCGAGCGCGCCTCGTTCGCGATTCATCGGGACGTCGTCGTGCAGCTGCGAGAGTTCCCGTACCTGTCGTGGAGCTGGAAGGTCGCGAAGCTGCCCGCCGGCGGAGACGTGCGCCAGCCGACCCGGGACGACGAGGCCGCGCAGCTCTACGTTGTCTTTCCCCGGTGGCCGTCGCCGCGCACCACGAGCGACGTCCTCGGCTACGTCTGGGATTCGCGCGCACCCGTCGGCACGCAGATTCCGAACCCGCGGGCCTCCAACGTGCGGGTGATCGTCGTGGAGTCCGGCCCTGCGCACATCGACGAATGGCGCAGCTACGAGCGGAACGTCGCCGAGGACTATGTCGCCCTGTTCGGACGACAGCCGCCGCGGGTCGGCAAGGTCGCCCTGATGGTCGACTCGAACGACACCGGGGCCGACGCCGAGGCCCTGTTCGGCGACCTGACGTTCGCCCGAACCCCGCGAGGACGCACGGAAATCGCAACCGACGTGCTACGATAACGCGCATGCCAGCCGACGATCGAATCGACGGTCCGGACGACGATCTGTACGACGAGACGCCGCCGCGGTCTATCTTCGCCGCCACGTGGTTTCGCGCACTGCTCGTGCTCATCGTCCTCGCTGTGGTGGGCGCCGTGGCTGTGCCGTACATCCTCGACGCGATGAATCCGCCGATCAAGGCGGGCCTCGCCTCGCGAGCCACGGCGTCGCGTGCTGCGCCGCCGGCGGCATCGTCGTCACCGGCGACAATCGCGTCGTCGACGCCGACCTCCGACACTTCCACGGCGACGACTGTGGCAACCGATAGATCGTCGGCGGCCGAACGCGCCCCCGCGAGCGTGACGACACCGAGCGCGACCACGACGACACCGAGCGCCACCACGACGACACCGAGCGCGTCGACACCCGTCGCGAATACGACGACGCCGAGCGCGCCGCCGAGCACAACGTCGCGCAAGCCGCTCGCGCGCGAGACGACGGCGCTCGTCGACAGGTCGATGCCGCCTGATCGGTCCATCGTCAGCGACAGGCCCGCGCCGCCTGTCAGCGACAGGGCCGCATCGCCGACCGTCGTCGACAAGCCGTCCGCCGCGACGGTCGACAAGACTGCGGTGGTCGCCGCGGTCACGCCCGAGGCCGCCAAGCCGGTGCCCCAGACAAAGGCAAATGCGAAGCCGCGTGCCGCGTCGATCCCGACGTCGCCGAACGGCACCGCCGCCGCGCGCCGCGACTGGTGGGTACAGGTTGGTGCGTTTCGCGACGAGACGACCGCGCAGAAGGTCGCCGCGCGGCTGCGCGAGCAGAATTACCCCGTCGCGGATCCGGCGGCCGGCAAGCCGGCGGCCGCGTCGACGCCCGCGCCGGTGGCCGCCTCGAGTGCGGACTCGGGTGATCAGTACGACGTGCTCGTGTCGGGCATGTCGCTCGCCGACCTCAACACGCGTCTGGCCGCCAAAGGGTTGAAGGCGGAGGCGAGCGGAACGAGCGCGGTGGTCAAGCCGAGCTTGCCGCTGCGCGATGCCGTTGCGCTGTCGAAGGATCTCGCCGTCGATGGGCTGAAGGTCCAGGTGCGGCGGGCGGCCGCGACGAGCGCGTCGACAGCGCCCGCGACTCCGGCGCCCGCAGCCGCTGACGCCGACACGCTCTATCGTGTGCGCGTGGGAGGCTTCGCCGATCGCGGCGCCGCCGTCGCCACGCTCAAGGAACTGGAGGCGAAAGGCTACAAGCCGTTCATCGCGCGGGGCACGCCATAGCGGTCCGCCGAGGAGGTGACTCTGCACCGTGACCAAGAACGACCTCGTGAACGCCGTTGCCGCACATGGGCTGAGCAAGCGTCAGTCCGCGTCGGTGGTCGAGTCGGTCTTCGACATCATCTTCCGCTGCTTCGAGAAGGGTGAGGACGTGAAGATCGTGGGATTCGGTCACTTCCGGATTCGTCGCAAGGCTTCGCGCCGCGGGCGCAATCCGCAGACCGGTGACTCGATCGAGATCACCGCGCGCAAGGTGCTGACGTTCAAGCCGAGCAAGGGGCTGAAGCAGCGCATCAACACCGCGACGTCCGCCAGTCAGAGCGCATAGCGGCCGTGCCGGAGATCGCGGAGAAGCTCTACTACCGCATCGGGGAAGTCGAGGAGATCGCGGGCGTGCCCGCGTACGTGCTCCGCTACTGGGAGTCGGAGTTCAAGCTGCTCCGCCCCAAGAAGAATCCCGCCGGTCAGCGCCTGTACCGCCGTCGCGATCTCGAGCTCGTCCAGCGCATCAAGACGCTGCTCTACGAGGAGCGCCTGACGCTCGAGGGCGCCCGCAAGCGCCTGCTGGCCGAGTCGCGTCGCAGCAACGGCGCGCAGCTCGAGCTGGGCATGCGCGAGGCGATCTACGCCGACGCGCTCAAGCGCGTGCGCGACCGGCTTACCGCGCTGCGAACGCGGCTGTCGTCGCCTTGAAGATGTTGCGCGCTTCTGGGAAAATTCGAGGCTGCCACATCGGGGCGTAGCGCAGCCCGGTAGCGCACCGGACTGGGGGTCCGGTGGTCGCTGGTTCAAATCCAGTCGCCCCGACCATTTCACTCCAACGACACTCGCGCCGCGGCGCCGGGCCGCGGCGCGAGGTGCTCGTCACGCCACGTGGGTCTCGAGATCGTCGTCGTCTTCGCCGCCTCCGCTGCGCCCGCAGCCATCGCACCGCGTGGCGACGATCAGATCGTCCTCGCCGTCGCGCTGCCCCGAGCCGTGGACGAGGCCGCCGCACTCGCACGGCTCCGGATATTCCTCCAGGCACATCGGACACTGTGGATCACCGACATTGTGCACTTCGTCCGCGAGAAAAAAGTCTTCCATGGTGGTGCCCCCGGGCGGCGTGGCGAACGCAATTCGCTTGCCGCCGGACGTGACGCTGCGCGTGACACGCGCTGACGCGCGGAGCATGGACCCGATGTCGTGCCGGCGCGGTCGCTTGCGCCGCGTAGGCCGCTGTAGGAATGTCAACGCGCTTTGCACGGCCCTCGCGGCACGGTAGCATCCAGAAATCGATGGCAGTCATGCTCGTGACGAACGACGACGGGGTGCACGCGGCGGGGCTCGCCGCGCTCGCCGACGCGCTCGTGGATCTCGGCGACATCCACATTCTGGCTCCCGAGCGGGAGCAGAGCGCGTGCGGCCACGCGCTGACGCTGCACCGGCCGCTGCGCGCGCATCGGTGGGGCGAGCGGCGTCACTCGGTCAACGGCACGCCCTCGGACTGCGTCAACCTCGGCGTGCTCGGCTTTCTGCCGGAGCGGCCGGTCGTCGTCGTGTCCGGAATCAATCACGGCTCGAATCTCGGCGACGATGTCACGTACTCGGGCACCGTGTCGGCGGCGATGGAGGGCACGCTGCTCGGCGTGCCGTCGATCGCCGTCTCGATGGTCGAGGGCGAGGCGTTCGAGGACGCCGGCCGCGTGGCGCGTGAGCTCGTCATGCGCGTGCTCGTGAACGGGCTGCCGCCGATGACGCTGCTGAACGTCAACGTGCCCGCCGGCGTGCCGAAAGGTATCCGCTTCACGCGTCTCGGCCACCGCGTGTATTCGGGCAAGATCGTCGAGCAGGCCGATCCGCGCGGTCGCGTGCACTACTGGATCGGCGCCGGGCCGCCCGAGTGGGAGGCGCTCGAGGGCACCGACATGGGCGCGGTGCACGACGGCTATGCGTCGGTGACGCCGCTGCACCTCGACCTGACGCACCACCGCGCGCTCACTCAGATGACGGACTGGGAGCCCGCGCTCAACGCCGCGCTGCGCCGCCGCGGGAAGGGCTGAGTGGAGTCAGGCGCCGAGGCGCGTCTGGCGCGCGAGCGCGAGCGGATGGTGGACGAGCAGCTCGCGCGACGGGGCATCACGGACGCGCGCGTGCTCGACGCCATGCGCCGCATTCCGCGTCATCGCTTCGTCGACGAGGGGCTCGCACACGGCGCGTACGAGGATCACCCGCTGCCGATCGGTGAAGGGCAGACGATCTCCCAGCCATACATCGTGGCGCTGATGACGTCGCTCCTCGAGCTCACGGGCCAGGAAAAGGTCCTCGAGGTGGGCACGGGCTCCGGCTATCAGACGGCGGTGCTCGGCGCGCTCGCCCGCCGCGTATGCTCGATCGAGCGCTTGCCGCGCCTGGCCGAGCGGGCGCGCGCCATGCTCGAAAATCTCGGGGTGCGGAATGTGTGGATCCGCGTGGGCAACGGCGCGCTCGGCTGGCCCGACGAGGCGCCGTTCGATCGCATCCTCGTGACGGCCGGCGGCCCGGCCGTCCCGCCGCCGCTCGTCGATCAGCTCGCCGACGGCGGCCGGCTCGTGGTGCCCGTCGGCGGCGTCGACGACCAGGTGTTGACGGTCGTCGAGCGTGTGGGCGGCACGGTTCGCTCCCGTGAGATGGGGGAGTGCAAGTTCGTGAAGCTCGTGGGAAAGTACGCCTGGGAGTCGTGAAGTATAATGGCGTCGCTCGGGGCGTAGCGCAGCCTGGTAGCGCGCACGGTTCGGGACCGTGAAGTCGGAGGTTCAAATCCTCTCGCCCCGACCACTTTTCATCCTACCCAGGGTAGGGCTTCTCGCCGCCCGCCGGCCCGCACGTCGCGGCCGGCGGCGCGGCGCGCTCGACTGACCGGAGTACCGTGACTGCCGCGGAGATCATCGTCGAAGGACACGTGCAGGGCGTCGGCTATCGCGACTTTGCGCATCGCCTTGCCGGCCGTCTCGGTCTGGCCGGCTTCGTCATGAACCTGAGCGACGGTCGCGTACGCGCGCGCGCCGAGGGTCGCCGGGAAGCGATCGAGGAGTTCGCGCGGGCGCTGGAAAAGGGGCCGCCGCTGGCGCGCGTGAGCGCCGTCAACGTGCGGTGGGTCGCGCCAACCGGCCGCTTCGCCGGGTTCGGCGTGCGCTTCGCGAGCTTCGATCCGTGATCTCCACGGACGTCCGCCCGTGACGATGACGCGCGCCGTCGCGGCCGGCACGCTGGGCCTGGTCGTGCTTGTCTCGGCGGTGCGTGTCCCCGCGGATCCGGCGACGGACGCCGGTGCCACGGCGCGCCGCACGCCGCGTGCCCAGCGCGCGCGTGCCGCCGACGGCGGCCCGCGCGCCCGGGGCTTTCGCACACCGGTCGACTTCGTGCTTGCCGTACCC
>JBKOUQ010000214.1:0-24868 GCA_046723475.1 Candidatus Methylomirabilota bacterium | reverse complement strand
GTGCGCCGCCATGCCGACCGCGACGCCGTCGCGCGCCGCCGCGAGCGCGTGGCCGCGGAGCACCGCCGGCGTCACGCCGAGTGGGACCAGACGGTGGCGCGGCAGGCGAGCGCCTCCACCATCGGATTTGCGTGGGCGTCGCGATGCATCGGCGAGATCGCCGACGACAGCACCGTCGTCGTGAACGAGTACCCGTTGGACCGGCGCTTCGCGGCGCTCACGCGGCCCGGCAGCTACGTCGCGTCGCCGCACTCCAGCGGGCTCGGCTTCGGTCTCGGCGCCGCGCTCGGGGTGAAGCTGGGGCGTCCCGATGCGACCGTGATCGCCACCGTCGGCGACGGCGCGTACTTCTTCGGCGAGCCGCTCTCGTGCTTGTTCGTGCAGCGCGCGCATGCCGTACCGATCCTCACCGTGATTTTCAACAACCAGCAATGGGAAGCGGTGAAGTCGGGGACGCTCGCCGTCCATCCCGCGGGCGCGGCGAAGGCGCTCAACAACTTTCCGCTGAGCGAGCTGCGCCCGTCGCCTCGCTTCGAGGAGATGGCCCGGACCGTCGATGGTTACGGCGAGCGCGTCGACAATCCCGGCGAGCTGCCCGCGGCGCTCAAGCGCGGGCTCGCGGCCGTACGCGACGGACGACCAGCGATCCTCAACGTGCTGTGCCAGCGCGCGGTGTAGCCGCCGCTCGACCGTTGGCGGCGACGAGGCGGAGCAGCGTCAGCTCGGGCCGCGTTCCGAGGCGCACCGGCGGGCCCCACGTGCCGGTGCCCGCGCTGACGTAGACCCATAGACGGCCGCGCCGCGAGAGACCGACGGCGTGCGGCCTGTGCACCCAGCGAATGACGTGCGTCCACGGAAAGAACTGGCCGCCATGCGTGTGTCCCGACAGCTGGAGATCGAAGCCGGCCTGCTCGGCCAGCGGCGCGATCTTCGGATTGTGTGCGAGGAGCAGACGGAAGGCCGGCCGCGCATCACCGTCGGTGGCAAGGTCCGGACGCGGCCGCGCCTGGGGATCGAACATTCGGGCGGCGAAGTCGATCACGCCGCCGACGACCAGCCGCGCCGCGCCACGGTCCACGCTCACGTGCGTGTTGCGAAGCACGCGGAATCCCATCGCCTCGAAGTGCTCCGTCCACGGCGCCGCGCCGGAATAGTAATCGTGATTGCCCAGCACGAAGAACGCGCGGTCTCCGGCCGCCAGCGCCTCGAGCGGTGCCACCTGCGGCGCGAGCCGCGCCACCGCCCCGTCCACGATGTCGCCGGTCAACGCGATCAGGTCGGGCGCGAGCGCGTGCGTCATGTCCACGACCCGCCGGACGTACGCCAGCCGCATCGTCGGACCGACGTGAAGGTCGCTGATCTGCACGATGCGCAGCCCGTCGAGATCGGGCGCCAGCCCGTCCACGGGAATGTCGACATGGCGGACGTAGGGGCCGCGCAGCGCGGCCAGTGCGCCAACGACGACGGCGGCCACCGCGCCCACCGGCACCCACGCGGCGCCGGCGTCGGCGAGGAGCCCGTGCAGATGCGCCAGCGGTGGCAGCGCGGCCGTTGCGAGCAAAAGCAGGTCGCGCGCCACGGTCAGCACGAACAGAAAGCTGAGCCATCCCATGCAGAGAAAGCTGAGCGCCTGAACCCATTCGTGCCGTCGGCCACGACGGTCGCGATTGCCGAACCAGTAAACGGCCGGCAGGATCCACACCATGACGAACGGCAGCGCCAGCGCGATCCGCACGGGGGCCGTCGACGTCAATCGAAGCGCGATGTACGCGTAACCGCCGCACAGCATCGCGGTCACCACGAGGACGAACGGATGAAGGAGACGCCGCACGTATTGATGCTACCGCTGTTCCTCCTCCTGCTCGCCACATCGGCCTCGGCGGCCGGCACCGCTCCGCGCGTGGCGACGCCGGCGCCGCCGGGAACGGCCGAACAGCTCGGCGCCGTCCTCGAGCAAGCGCGACTACGTTTCGTCGCCAAGGACGCCGGCGGCGTGCTGGCGCACATCGCGGACAACTATCGCAGCGGCGGGTTCACCAAGCCTGATGTCCGGCAGCAGCTGCTGACGCTGTACTCGCTGTACGAGGCGCTTCGCGCCCGCGTCCAGCTCGAGCGTGTCGAAATCGTCGACGGCGACGTGTGGTTCTATACGACCGGCGAGATCACGGGCCGCCTCCCGCTCGTGGGATGGGTCACGGTGCTGTCGTGGCAGCGCGAGCCGGAAGTCGCCCGGCGTGTGGACGGCATCTGGCGTCTCGTCGGCTTTCAAGACTGAAGAGAGGTGGACCGGTGAGCATCACGTGCGTTCGCAATGCCGATTGGGTGATCGCGTGGGACGCCGCCATAAAGCGGCACGCCTATCTCCAGCACGGCGACGTCGTGTTCGCGGACGACCGACTGACCTTCGTCGGTCGCGGCTATTCGGGTCTCGCCGACCACGTCGTCGACGGGCGCGGGCTCATGGTGATGCCCGGTCTCGTCGACGTGCATTCGCATCCCATGTGGGAGGCCTCCTATCGCGGGATCCGAGAAGAGCACGGCCTGCCGGAGATGTACATGTCCGGGCTGTTCGAGCGCGCCCAGGCGTACTGGCCCGATGACGAGGGCAAGCTGGCGTGCGGAGAGGCGGCGTACTGCGAGCTGTTGCTCTCCGGTGTCACGACGCTCGCCGACCTGAGCCGCGTCGTGCCAGGATGGGTCGAGCTTGCGGCCAAGAGCGGGCTACGCATGGTGCTCGCGCCGGGGTTTGCGTCGGCGCGGTGGGTCGTGAGGCGCTCGCACCTGCTGGAATACGAGTGGAACGAAGACGCGGGCCGGCGCGGCATGGACGACGCGCTGAAGCTCGTCGACAGCCTGGCCACGCATCCGAGCGGCCGCCTGTCCGGGATGATCTCGCCGGCGCAGATCGACACCTGCACCGAGGATCTTCTGCGCGAGAGCGTCGCGGCCGCGCGGGGGCGCGGGCTGCCGCTCACGATTCACTGCGCGCAGGGTGTCAGCGAGTTCAATGAGATGGTCCGTCGCCACGGCGTCACGCCGGTTCAGTGGGCGGATGCCATCGGTCTGACGGGCCCCGGAACGATTCTGGGACACGCGCTCTTCGTCGATGAGCACTCGTGGCTGCACTGGTCGTCGCGCAAGGACATCACGATCCTCGCCGACACGACGACGAGCATCGCGCACTGCCCGACGCCGTTCGCGCGCTACGGCCAGACGCTGGAGAGCTTCGGCAAGTATCGCCGCGCGGGTGTCAACATGGGCATCGGCACGGACACCGTGCCGCAGAACATGCTCGAGGAAATTCGGTGGGCGACCGTGCTCGGACGCGTCGCCGCCGAGGACATTCGGAGCCTCGAGCTGGCCGACGTGTTCCATGCCGCAACGGTCGGCGGCGCCGCCGCATTGCTGCGCGACGACATCGGACGGCTCACGCCGGGCGCGAAGGCCGACCTGGTCCTGGTCGATCTGGAGAATCCGTGGATGATGCCGGCGCGCGATCCGCTGCGATCCCTCGTGTTCCATGCGGCCGATCGTGCCGTGCGCGACGTGTACGTCGACGGCCAACGGGTCGTGGCCGACGGCCGCGTTCTCACGCTGGACCGCGCGGGAGCGCTCGCGCGCCTATCGGAGGCCCAGCGCCGCATGGAGGCAGCCGTCCCGCAGCGTGACGGCCGGCGCCGTAGCTCGACAGAGATCACGCCGCTCTCGCTGCCGACGTACGGCTGAGCCGCCGATGGATCGGTACAATGCGCGTGATGAACGACCGGGCGGCGGTCGAATGAACGACTGGGCCGCGTTCGATCGGCGGCTGGCGTCGCGCCGGCGCGAGATCGTCGAAGGGTTCGTCGAGTTCGTACGGATGAACTCGGTCAGCCAGAACCCGGCCGGCGTGCGCGACACCGCGCGCTGGCTGGCTGCGACCCTCCAGACGCGACGTCTCGACGGCCGCGTGCTCGAGACCGGAGGGAATCCCGTCGTCTTCGGCGAGCGCCGCGTGCCGGGCGCGCGCGGCACGCTGCTGCTGTACTGTCACTACGACACGAAGCCCGTCCCGCGTGAGGGATGGCTGCAACCCGACCCGCTCGAGCCCGTCTTCCGCCGCGGGCTTGCCGACCCGAACGCGCCCGCGCGAGCGCTCGCGGATATTTCCGATGACGAGCTGAACGACGTCTCGCTGTACGCACGCGGCTCGGCCGACGACAAGGGGCCGATCTGGTCGCACCTCCACGCTTTCGAGCTGATGGACGCGCTCGGGATGTCCCCCGCCGTCAACGTGAAACTGGTGTTCGACGGCGAAGAGGAGATCGGCAGCCCGTCATTCGTCGCGTTCGCCGAGCAGCACCGCGAGCTGCTCGCCGCGGATGTCGTCATCATCACCGACGGGCCACAGCACGCGCGCAACCGGCCGACCGTGGCCGGCGGCGCGCGCGGCATGGTGAAGGTCGAGCTCGAGATCGAGGCGGCGCGACGCGACGTCCACTCGGGGAATTTCGCGGTGCCCAATCCGGCGTGGCGTCTCACGGGGCTGCTCGCATCGATGGCGACGCCCGACGGCGTGCCGCTCATCGAAGGATTCGAGGAGGACGTCGTCGGGCCCACGACCGCCGAGCGCCGGATGCTCGCCGAGCTGCCGCTCGATCTTCGCGCGCTCGAGAAGGATCTCGGCGTGCGCGTGCCCGACGACTATCTCGAGCGCATCATGTTCCACCCCACGCTGACCATCCGCGGCCTGCACAGCGGATTCGTCGGCGCCGAGGCCAACACGATCATTCCTCACAAGGCGACCGTCGCCCTCGACATCCGCATGGTGAAGAACCAGCGCTGGACGAAGGTATACGCGCGGCTGGTGGAGCATTTGCGGGCGCAAGGCTTCACGGTGCTCGAAGCCGGCGAGCCGTTGCCCGACGAGCTACGCGGCCGCGCCGTGCGGATCGTCGAAAAGAGCGGCTACGACGCCGCCAAGACCCCGCTCGACCTTCCCATCAGCCGCGACGTCATCGCCGCGGTCGAGGCTGCGAACGATGGACAGCCCGCGGTCCTGCTGCCCACGCTCGGCGGCACGGTGCCGATGTCGGTCTTCACCGACGTGCTCGGGCTGCCCGCGCTGCTCGTCCCGTACGCCAACCCGAACAACCGTCAACACGGGCCCAACGAGCATCTGCATCTTGGCCACCTGTTTCAGGGCATCCGGACGAGCGCGCGACTCGTGACCGAGCTCGGCGCCGACGCAGGCCGCTGAAGCGAGGACACCAGCTCCGACCGCAGACGCGACAACGCCGGCGGTCGGAGCGCGATGGTGGCTCCGCCGCCGGCGTCGAGGTTCAGCAGTTAGCGGTTACTGTCGTGATGCCGTGCGGTCGCCGGACTTCGGCTCCGCCTTGCTCGCGATCAGCTGCGTCCCATGCTTGGCGTACGCGACGCGAACATGCTCGCCGCGGCTCATTGCGCGGAGCATGCCGGGGTCCTTCGCCGTGAACACGTAGCTCTTCTGCGTCTTGTCCTCGGTGACCGTGAACGTATTCGTGCTGTTGTCGATGCGCGTGACGCTCCCCGTCACGTGATGCTTCATCAACGGCACGTCGAACGCGAACGCCGGGGCTGCGAAGAGAGCCACGACGAGCGCGAGGCTCGCGACCATGGTGAGCTTCTTCATCGTGATGCCTCTCCTTTCGTCCGCCGCTCGCGCGGCGATGCCCCCTCGTTGTGCGAAGCGTGCGCCAAGACGCTGGGTGGCACATCGCTTGCCCGCGTAGGTTTTACACGCGCTCCGTGCGCGCGGACTTATCATGAGCGGCCTCACCCGTGTAAAATCGCTCGCCCGCTTAGCGATCGAGATCGAAAGAGGCGGTCGTCATCAGATGGCCGACGAAGCCGATTGGGCAGTGAGACGCTGGATCGCCAGACCGATGGCTGCGATCACGGTCTTGGCGTCGCTGCTGCTGTGCTGCGTAGCGGAAGCGACGACAACCCACGTGCGGACCATCGTCGCGCTGTACCCGGAGAATGCCGACGGAGCTCCCGGCAACGCGCTGGTCCTTGCCGGCATGCGCGCGACCTTCGCTGCCGGCTCGTCCGATCAGATCCGCATCCGTAACGAATACCTCGACCTCGCGCGATTTGAGAAGCCCGATCAGCGGCGAATCCTCGTCGACTTCCTGCGCCACAAGTACGCGGGTCAGACAATCGACGTTGTCATGACCGGCCTCAGCTCCGCGCTCGATTTCGTCCTGCAGCATCGCAACCAGATCTTTCCCGGTGTGCCGGTGGTCTTCATTGCCGTGGACCGCGACGAGCTCGCAAAGCGCGCACTCCCCGCTGACGTCATCGGCGTCCCAATCACGATGGACCTTGTCGGTACGCTCGACATCGCTCTTCGCCTGCAGCCGACAACCCGCCGAGTCTTCGTGATCGCGGGGGCCTCGCCGTTCGACACGTATTGGGAGGGCGTGGCCCGGCGCGCGTTTCGCTCGTATGAAAACAGAGTGCAGTTCGAGTACCTGTCCGGGCTCTCCCTGGACGAGCTGCTCAAACGCGTGAGCCACCTGCCCGATCACAGCGTCATCCAGTATCTTCACGTCTACGAGGACGGAGCCGGGACAACATTCATTCCTGCCCAGGTCCTCGAGCGGGTGGCCGCGGCGGCAAATGCGCCGGTCTACGGCCACGTCAGCTCGTACATCGATCACGGAATCGTCGGCGGACGCGTACTGAGCTTCGAGCTCGAGGGCAGGCACGCGGCGCAACTCGCCCTCGGTATTCTCGCCGGACAGCGCCCACAGCAGATTACCCACCCCGCGGTGAGCGAGAACGTCAGCATGTTCGATTGGCGGCAGCTGCGGCGCTGGGGTATCGCCGAGGCCAACCTGCCACCCGACAGCGACGTCCGCTTTCGTGAGCCAAGCCTCTGGAGCCTGTACCAGTGGTACATCGTCGGCGCCATCTCGATCTTCGTGGTTCAGACGGCCCTCATCGCCACGCTGCTCGTTCAGCGGCGACGCCGTCGAGAGGCCCAGGCGGCCCTACGGAACGCCGAAGCGGTGGCCGGGCGTCAGATCAATCAGATCGCCCACCTCGACCGGGTGGCCGCAATGGGCCACCTGGCGTCTTCGATCGCGCACGAGCTGAACCAACCACTGGCCGGCATTCTTGCCAACGCGCAGGCCGCGCGATTGCTGCTGTCGCACCCGCAGCTCGACGTCGAGAACCTGCGCGAGTGTCTCGGGGACATCATCAGCGACGACAAACGCGCGAGCGAGGTCATCAGGCGGATGCGGCTGCTGCTCAAGAAGACCGACTTCGTCAGTGGGCCAATCGACCTGAATGATCTCACCGCGAACACGATCCGCCTCGTCACGAACGACGCGTTGCTCCACGGGGTCATGATCGAGTTCATCCCTGCGCCGAAGCGACCCGTCGGTATCGGCGATACGATCCAGATCCAGCAGGTCATTTTGAACCTGCTCACCAACGCGATCACCGCTGCCGCCAACGGCGACGCCGTGCCCGCGACCGTCACGGTGTGGACCTCGGCTGCGGTCACGCCGTACGTCGAGCTCGGAGTTCACGACTCCGGCAACGGCATCGCCGAGAGCGACCTCGATCAGATCTTCGAGCCGTTCTTCACCACCAGACCGCAAGGCCTCGGTATGGGATTGACGATCAGCCGGACGATCGTCGAAGCCCACGGCGGTCGCCTCCTCGTCGACAATGGCGCGACCGGCGGCGCCACGTTTCGTGTGCATCTGCGTGCCCAGCCCCGTGCGACACGCTGAGCGATCGTGCTGGGGGCAGCAACATTGACCGGCCCAGGGCGCCAACATTGACCGGCAGAGAATGATGGGTTAGTTAGGGAGCGCCGACACCACCGCACATCCGCGCAGGGAGGACGTCATGTCACCACGCTGGGTCCGATGCGCTGTCGCTTCAGCAGCCCTCGCGCTCTCGGTGTCCGCTGCCGCTCCCGCGGACGTGGCCGCCGCGCCGCAGTCGCCGGTCGTCGCCACGGACACCGGCCCGGTGCGCGGGGTCTCCATGGGGGCGATGCACGTGTTCCGCAGCATCCCCTACGCGACGCCGCCCGTCGGCGACCTTCGCTGGCGCCCGCCGCAGCCGCCGGCGCCGTGGTCGGGCGTTCACGACGCCACCGCCTTCGGCGCCCACTGTCCGCAGCTCGCGACGCCCTACGGCATCCCGAGCACGAGCGAGGACTGCTTGTTCCTCAACGTGTTCGCGCCGGCCAAGACCAATGACGGCCAACCTCACCTGCTCCCCGTCATGTTCTGGATCCACGGCGGCGGGCTCGTCGTCGGCGAGAGCGACGGTTACGATCCCAGCAACCTCGTCGCCCACGACGTCGTCGTCGTCACGATCAACTATCGTCTCGGCGAGCTCGGCTTTCTCGCGCATCCGGCGCTGGCGGCCGAGTCGCCGAGCGGGGCCGCCGGCAACTACGGGCTCATGGACCAGCAGGCGGCGCTCGGCTGGGTGCAGCGGAACATCCGCGCCTTCGGCGGCGACCCTGGAAACGTGACGATCTTCGGCGAGTCGGCCGGCGGGCTCAGCGTGCACTCGCAGCTCGCCTCGCCGCTGGCGGCCGGGCTCTTCCACAAGGCGATCGTCGAGAGCGGCGCGTATTCGCTCGCCCAGTCCCCGCTCGCGGCGGCCGAGGCGACCGGTACGGCGTTCGCGGCGAGCGTCGGCTGTGCCGACCCGGCCACCGCCGCCACCTGCCTGCGTGCGCTGTCGGTCGAGACGATCCTCTCCCACCAGACCGCAGGCACGATGACGCCGAACCTCGACGGCGCCCTGCTGCCGCGCACGGTGCGGTCCGCATTCAGCAGCGGACAGTTCAACCGCGTGCCCGTGATCGAGGGATCCAACCACGACGAGTGGCGGCTGTTCGTCGCGCAAACCGAAGCGACCACCGGCACGCCCTTGACCGCCGCCGGCTATTTCGCGGCGATCGCCGCCACCCTCCAGGTGCCGCTGCCGACCGCGACGTTCATCGGAACCGCGATGTACATCTTCACCTTGAGCCAGACGCCGGTGCCAAATCCCGGGCTCACGGCGCCGCAAGCGCAGCTCTCGGCGGTGATGGTCGGCTACTGGACGCAGTTCGCGCGCAGCGGCGACCCCAATTCGGCCGGCGCGCCGGCCTGGCCGCTGTACGGCACCAGCGACCAGTTCCAGTCGCTGCGTCCGCCGACGCCGACGACGGGCACCGGCTTCGCGGCCGATCACAAGTGCGCCTTCTGGGGCGTGAACTGACGCCGACGTCACGCGAGCGATGGCATCGCGGACCGCAAGCATTAGGACCAAGGGCGTAATTGCGGAGACTGAAGCCCACAGCATAGGGTGTTTGGTCTATTGAACACTGCTAACGGCGCGGCAATCTGCCCCGTCCTGGCCGCAGTCGCGCGGGACGCTGTTGCGCTGACTCGAGCGTCCGTCGTCGCCGTCTGGATCGCTGATGAGGCCGCCCGCGTCCTGAAAATCGGCGCGGTGGGTGGAGACTCGGACCGCCTCGCGTACACCGTCCTCGGGTTCGGTCAGGGCGTTATCGGCTGGATCGCGGCGACGCGGGCGCCGCTCGAGGCCGACGACGTGTTTGCCGACTCGCGCTTTCTTGCCCGGCACTGGTGGCGAAGCCATGGGCTTTCGAGCTTCGTCGGTTTTCCGCTCGTGCGCGACGACCGGCTGCTCGGTGTGCTTGCGCTGCACAGCGCTGGTCCGCTAAAACTCACCCCCGAGGAGCACGATCGACTCGCCGCGCTGACCCATCACGCGGCGACGGTTCTTCTGACCATTCGCGTCGAGGCCTCCTTCGAGACAGCGCGGCGAAACGAGCACGGAGCGCGTCGCGCTGCGCCCACCGTGCCCGCAGGGTTCGACGAGCTTCTCGTCGGTCTGTCCCGGACATTCGTTCATCTGCCCAGCCACAACGTCGAGACCGCGTTTGAAACGTCGCTGCAAGAGCTCGGACACTTCCTCGAGGTCGACCGAGTCGTGCTCTATCGCCTGTCCCAGGACGCCCAGGAGTTTGTCGCCGCCTACTCGTGGAGCGCTCCGGACGTGTGGCCGCTGCCGCCGGTCAGCGTGCGAGACGAATTCCCATGGATCTCCTCTCGAATCCTGCGCGAAGAGCCTGTGGCCTTCGCGCGTCCCGACGAATTACCTCTCGAGGGATTGCGCGACGCTGAGACGTTCCGCCGACGACGAGTCCGCTCGAACCTGGCCATCCCGCTGGTCGCGGGGGCTCGTGTCCTCGGTTGCCTCGCCTTCGTCACCGTCACGCTCGAGCGAGCCTGGCCGGACGCGCTGGTGCAGCGCCTGCGTCTCGTGGGTGAGGTCTTCGCGAACGCGCTCGCGCAGAAGGAGGCGGACGACGCCGCGCGCGAGAGCGAGCTGATGAAGTCGGCCATCCTGGCCTCGCTCAGCAGCAACGTCGCGCTGCTGGACGGTGGGGGCCGCCTCGTTACCGTCAACGACGGGTGGATCCGCTTCGCCCGCGAGCATGGCGGTCCACCGGACGCCGGCGTGGGCGCGAGCTATGTGGACGTCTGCCGGCACGTCATCGGTGACGATGTGCCTGTCGTCGCTGAAGCGCTGGCCGGGATCGAAGCGGTCCTGAACGGCTCGCGGGCGAGCTTCGGGCTGGACTATGTGTGTCGCGCCCTGGGCCGCGACCGGTGGTTTACGATCACTGTCGTTCCGCTGCGCGTCGCGAAAGGCGGCGCGGTCGTCTCGCACACGGAGATCACCGAGCGCAAGCGCGCGGAGCTCGAAGCGCAGCAAGCGCGGCAGGAGCTCGCGCACTTCTCGCGCGTCTCGACGATCGGTGCCCTGGCGACCTCGATGGCGCACGAGCTGAACCAGCCGCTGACGGGCATCCTTGCCAATGCTCAGGCCGGCCTTCGGTTCCTGAAGGCGGGCTCGCCGGATCTCGTCGAGATTGGCAACATCCTGTCGGATATCGTCGACGACGACAAGCGGGCGCGCGAGGTGATCCGGCGCCTGCGCGGTCTGCTCCGAAAGGAGGACGTTCAGTTCGGCCTCCTGGAGCTCAACGGTCTGATCCGGGACGTGACGAAGCTCCTGAGCAGCGACGCGATCATTCGCAACATCGCGGTCAGGCTCGAGCTCGACGCAACCCCGTTGTTCGTGAGCGGGGATGCCGTTCAGCTGCAGCAGGTCGTTCTCAATCTGCTCCTCAACGCCATGGAGGCGATGGCGGGATGCTCCGCGGACGGGCGCACGATCACTGTGCGGACCGACAGCACCGACCGCGAGACGGTCCACGTCGCGGTGCAGGACGCCGGCCCGGGGCTCGGCGAGGACACCCAGCAGCTCGTGTTCGAGCCGTTCTACACCACGAAGCCTTCGGGGATCGGCATGGGCCTGGCAATCTCGAAGTCGATCATCGAGGCCCACGGGGGACGGATCTGGGTCACGCACAACGCGACCGAAGGCGCGACGTTCCATTTCTCGCTTCCGCTCGCCGAGGCGACGTCGATCTGACCGAGCCGGCTCCTGGCGCAAATGTGACGCCTTGCTGCCGAGAGCGTCTCAGCCGCCGGCGGCGTGCGTCCCGGCGAGCCGACCGAAGACGGCGCCCGACATCAGCCCGGTGCCGCCCGGATAGTTCGTGTGGAAGATGCCGCCGACCATCTCGCCGCACGCATACAGGCCGGGGATCGCCTCCCAGCGCGTGCTCACAACGGCGGCGCGCGCGTCGACCTTGACGCCGCCGAAGGTGAACGTGATGCCGCCGGTGACGGGGTACGCGACAAACGGCGGCGTGTCGAGCCGCTGCGCCCAGTTCGACTTCGGGAGCTCGAGGCCCTTGGTGGCGAGCCCGTCGCGGATCGTCGGATCGAACGTGCCGGCTTGCACCGCGGCGTCGTAGTCGTCGAGCGTCTTCGCGCACGCGCCGCGGTCGACGGGCAGCTTGTCGACGAGCGCGCGCAGCGTGTCGGCCGCGACCGGCTTGCCGGTTTTGTAGCGGCCCTCCAGCAGCTTCGTGACCTTGGCGTCGAAGATCTGGAAGCCGACGCCGGACGGCTGGTTGAGGATGATGCCGCCGAGCTTCGCGTACGTGTAGAACTGGAAGTCCTCGCCTTCGTCGAAGAAGCGGACGCCGCGGCGGTTCACGAGCACGCCGTACGGGTACGAAAGGCGATTGGTCTTGTCGGTCAGCTTGCGATCGCCATAGGGCGGCGCCTCGGCATCGATCGGAGTGGAATGGCAGCCCGTCCACTGCCCGTACGCGAGCGCGCCGGCATCGAGCGCCATACGCAGGCCGTCGCCGGTGTTGTAGCGCGTGCCGCGCACTTTCGCGTGGTCCCACGGGCGACCGAGGTAGCGCGCGCGCCACGCCGGGTTGGCCTCGAAGCCACCGCACGCGAGCACGACGGCTCGGGCAGGCAGATCGGCGAATCCGGCCGCGTCCTGCGCGGTCACGCCGGTCACGCGGCCCGTCTGGTCCTGGATGAGGCGCACGGCCCCGGTGCCGTAACGGATCTCGACGCCGCGACGGGCCGCGATCTCGAACCACATCCGCGATAGGCCGACGCCCTCGTGCTGCGCACGGATGACGGCGCCAGGCGACCACTTGATCGTGTCACCGACCTTGATGCCCGAAAGCGACACCGCGGCTTCCATGACGATGCCCTGCCGCGCCATCCAGAGCACGGTGTCGTATGAGCGGCCGATCAGAATCTCGGCGAGCTCGGGATCGGTGCGGTCTTCGGTCACGCGGCGTAGATCGTCCCAAAAGAGCGCCCGAGGATAGGGCTGCACGCCCTTCATGAAGCCGGGGACCTGCGTCTCGACGTTCGGGACGATGGGGAGCAGGTCTTCGGCGCGGTCGAACGCGAAGCGTAGCAGGCCGCCGCTGTAGTGTGTGTTGCCGCCCCGCAGCGCCTCGGGCGCCTTTTCGAGCACGAGCACGCGCGCGGCGCCCGCCTCGCGCGCCGCCACGGCGGCCGCGAGCGCGGCATTCCCGGCGCCGACCACGACCACGTCATGCACGGCGGAGAGCCTATCACTTCCGGCGGAGGCCGCGGCGCTCGGGCTTCACACGACGCCGTCAGTCCGGAATCTCCGGCTCGATGAGCTCCGCCAGATGCGTCAGCGATTCTTGCCATCCGAGGTAGCAAGCCTCGAGTGGGATGACCGCCGGCAAGCCCTCCTGCGTGATGTTCAGCTCGGTGCCGCACGAGACGGCCTTCATCGTCACGGTCGTCTGCATCTCACCCGGCAGGTTCGGATCGTCGAACTTGTCCGTGTAGCGAATGCGCTCGGACGGCACCAACTCGAGATATTGACCGCCGAACGAGTGGCTGCGACCCGTTGTGAAATTCCTGAACGACATCTTGAAGGTGCCGCCGACTTTCGACTCCAGGTGGTGAACGCGGGCGGTGAATCCGTTGGGCGGTAGCCATTTCGCCATCGCGTCGGCATCGAAGAACGCCCGATAGACCTTCTCGGGCGACGCACGCAGGACCCGGTGCAACCGAACGGTGTTCGACATGTCATGTTCTCCCATTACGACCATGGTGCATGCTCTCATGGTGACGCGTGGATGGTTCGTCGCCGTGTTGCTATCCACCGCGGTCGCGGGGCCAGCGCGCGCCGCCGCCGGCGGGCCGTGTGCCCCGCCCGCCAGTATGGACGACGGCTGGCAGACGGCGGAGCCGGAGGCGGCCGGCTTTGACGCCGGCGCGCTCTGCGCGGTGCTGCAGAGCGTGGCGGAGGGCGGCGCCAACATCCACGGAGTTCTCGTGGAGCGTCGTGGCCGCCTCGTCGCCGAGTTGTATCGCCGCGGCAAGGATCGGTCGATCTGGAGTCTGTTCGCGCGCGAAACACGATTCGGGCCTGCGGTCGTGCACGATCTTCGCTCCGTCAGCAAGAGCATCGTTGGCCTGCTCTTTGGCATCGCCGCACAGCAGCGCACGATCGATCTCACCGCATCGGCGCTCTCGTTCTACCCGGAGTACGCACACCTGCGTTCGCCGGAGCGGGCCGCGATCACGCTCGAACACGTGCTGACCATGAGCACCGGTCTGGAATGGAACGAGAGCGTTACGTCCTACGGCAGCCTGGCGAACGACGAGACCCGTTTGTACTGGGACTGGGCGCCCTATCGGTACGTGCTCAGCCGGCCCATCGTCGCGAAGCCGGGGATGCAGTTCAACTACAACGGCGGAGGCACCGCGCTCCTGGCCGATATCATCGTCCGAACGACGCGAACCCAGCTCAGACAGTTCGCGCGGAGCGCGCTGTTCGAGCCGTTGGGCATCCGTGAGTGGGAATGGGTCGCCGATCCGTATGGGCGCCCGCTGGCCTTTGCCGGCCTGCGCATGCGCCCTCGCGACCTTGCGAAGATCGGTCGCCTCGTGCTCGCGCATGGGCAGTGGGAGGGACGGCAGATCGTTCCGGCCGAATGGGTGACGCAGTCGCTCCGCCCGCGGATCGCAACGAGCGACGGGCTGCACTACGGCTATCAATGGTGGATCGGCACCGTCGATTGGAAAGGACGGCGAGTGACCTGGGGTGCGGGCATCGGCAATGGCGGTCAGCGGCTGTGGGTCGTGCCGGAGCTCGACCTTTCGGTCGTCACCACGGCCGGCGCATACAACGATCCCCAGATCCGGCGCCCGCTCGGCGACGTCTTCCGCGGCATCGTCGCCGCGCTGCGTGAGTGACGAGGTGAACCCGTCGTCACGAGCGTCACGAGCCACGGCACAGCACGTCGTCCGCCGTGCCTGTCGCGACGGCCCGGTATTTTGCCCAGAACGCGCGGTCGATCGCCGCCGTCCTCGAGGTCGAGGTCGCGGCCCGGTAGCGCCGGTAGCCGCCGGGCCCGCCCTGATACGCGGAGTAGGTCGCCCGTGCCGCGTTCTCGAGCGCGGTGCCGGCCTCGCGCACGCCATAACGAACCAAGAGTTGTTGGAGAATCTCGGCGCCGGCGCCCGCGTTGTAGGCGGCGTTCCACTGAAGTCGGCGGAGGCTGAAAAATCCGCGCCACACCCGAACGTTGACCTGCATCAGCCCGACGTCGCCGGTGGGCGATTCGAGATACGTGACGCCTCCGTCGTTGCGAACGAATTGGCGCCAGCAGCTCTCCTGCCACGCGGTCGCCTTGACGAGATTTTCGTAGAGGCCGGCGAACCGTCCCTCGAGCCGATCGGGATCGATCGCCCGCTGCGCAGCCAGTGTGAGCAGTCGATCCATCGCGGCGCGATAGACCGGTAGTTCGTCGTCAGAGGCGACCCAGCGGTCGAGGCGGGTCGACAATGCCCGCCACTCGTCGCTCTCGGCATAGGCGGGCCGTGGCGCCAGCAAGTCCCAGAGGCGCGAGCGCGGTTGAGGCGGCGGCCGACGAGGTGGAGCATCGGGATCGCGAAACCGAAACAGCTCTTGCAGGCGCGGATCGGCTTGATCCGACTGCTCCACAGGGTCGCCGACGAACGCGGGGTCCAGCGTCCTTGCGAGCCGCCGTAAGCCATCCGCCGAGAAGTCGAGACCGAGCGTCGGCGCGACGGCGTCGATCGCGGTGAGGGCATCCCCCGCCGCAAGGAACGTGACATAGCGGACTGCCTTCGCGAGATCGTCGTTCGGCTGCGCAGCCGTCCGCTGCACAATCGTTCGCAGCCGGTCCCACTTGGTGACGAAGATACGGCGGACAGCATCCGTGCCCGGCTCGGGTCCGCGCGCGAGGATGCCGATCAGCTCGCGGCGCGCGTCGAGCAACAGGCCGAGCAAGTCATCCCGGACGCCGGGGTCCTCGTTCTCACCGGCGAGGTCCTTCACGATGAAGGACAGGAAGCCATCCCAGTCATCGAGTGTCGCTTCCCACCGCTTGATCTCGGCCGGCGTGAGCACTGATTCGGGCCGTCGGGGCTGCGCCGAAACCACGGGCACCTCCATCGTCACGAACAAGCGGACGGCGTCGGGCGCGACGACCACCCCATCGGGTCGCAAGCTCGCCAACGCCGATGCGAGCGACGTGGTGCCCGGCGAGCCGGCAAACTCCGTGAGCAGTGCAGAGACGTCGTGCAGCGGAGGCCCGAGGTCGAACGTGAAGCGCGACAGCTCGGTCTCGCTCCAACGCTTCACGAGCGTGAACAGCCGAGGGGCAATGCCGGTCGTCCGCCGGTTCTTGTCGTACACCCGCACGTCAAGGTCGCGGAGGCGCAACTGCCAGTCGGCGCCGACGTCCGGCCGCGCAGAGATCTCGACGTAACCGGTCCACGCCACGTTCGCCCAGCAGAGTCCGAGGAAGCGCAGGCCCGCCTCGCCGGAAGCGGGCCCGGCGATGTTCACGACGCGATCGGTGCCCGTCACGACGACGTCCTTGAGCCGAAACGATCCGCAACCGTCCGGGTCTCGCCAGAGCTCCAGGCCGGAGCCCGCGCTGGGTTGGAGGTGGCGGCGCATCGCCGTCAAGAGCGCGTCGTAGCTCACCGTCAGCGGGAACCTCGCCTGGTTGGCCGACGCCGGCGGCACTCCGGCCATGAGGCCAAAAGAAACGAGTAACAACGCAGCGAAGAGCCGCTTCATCGAGCTCGATCGTACCCCCGGTGGGCGCCGTCCGGTGCATGACGGCCTGAACGGCACCAGGCCGCACGGACATCACGCGAGCGCGATGAACAGCACCGCGAAAGCGATCGAGTGGCCGAGCATGAGGAAGCCGACAGGCTTGAGTCGCGGCTGGCGATCGAGACGGATCGTCCCGGCGATCGATTGGATCAGCGCGGGCACGAACGCGACGATGGCGCGCGGCGAGAAGTCGCTGGCAGCGAGCGCCACCAGCGCCATCGCAGCGAGCGCGGCCGTTACGCCGAGCGTCGAGGCCCCGAATCGCACGCGATCGCCGAGCGCGGCGAGCGGCTGGCGGTGCGCGCGCGCGATGATCTTGAGCCGCACGTAGAACACCGCCCAGAGGAAGAACGCGACGTCGACGACCCACAGCGTCGCCGCGGCGCGTGCGCGTCCGCCCCCGCTCGCGAAGTACGCGAGGGGCGCGGTGAGCGGAAGGCCGATCGCACCGAGCACCTGGCCGGGCAGCGCATGATCGAGGCGCATGTCGATCAGCACGACGCTCACGACGATCAGCGCGATGGCGGCCACGACGAACGCGCCGACGAGTCCGGCGGGCAGCGTCGTGAGCGCGGGCGCGGCCGCGACGAGTCCGACGGCCGCGAACGCGACGACGACGACGATGCCGGGCGCCGAGGCGCGTCGCGCCGGCGGCAGACGCCGCGCGCGATACCACTCCGTGAGCGCGTGCTGTGCCAGGAACAGCGCGATCGCGCCGCAGAGCAGGAGCACGGCACGCGCCGTCATCGCGCGCGCGATGCCGCACCCGACGATCCACGGCACGATCACCATCGCCCAGGTGCCGTGCTCGCGCGGCAGCGCGCCAAAGATAGTCATGGATCGACAGAGATCAGTCGGCGCGCGTCCTCGCCGCCGCTTCGGCAAGCAGCGTGTACTTGGCTAGCGTGCGCTGCGCGAGTGCGCTCGGCCAGCGTTTGGCGTCCACGATCGTCAGGAACTCGTCGAGGACCCGGGCGAAGTGTGTCTCGTGGCCGCCGTCGAGCCTGGGCGAGACGGTCACCTCGACCGTGTGCGGGCCGGCAGGCACCACCGCAAGACCGGGGAGCTCCAGCTGCCACGCCGCCACGGTCTCGTGGAGCCCGTGCGCCACGTCGGCGACATCGGTGCGGGCTTCGACGAAGACTCGGCGAGCGAAGTGTGTGCTGGCGCTCTGCTCGAGACGCACCTCCGCGCGTGTTCCGCGAGCAACGGTGCGAGAGGTGTCTCCTCCGCCCGGCGACGACGAAACGTTCCAGCGCGTTGCGGCACTCACGGTGATGCGACCGATCTGGTACACGAGCTCGGCGTTGCATCGATAACTCAGCGTCTCGCCGTCGACGAATGGCTCGAGCTCTCGCGGGAACGGCGGCTCTCCGGTGATCCGCCGGAACGCCTCGGCCGGCACGCGCGTCGGCCAGGCGCGGGCGGAAACGAGCGCGGGCGCCGCGCTGTCGCCGTCCACGAGCCACTGCGCCTGGTCCACGAGATGCGTCGGAATGTCGACCGGACCGGTCCCCTGCACGCGCACGTCGAAGTACCACCACGGACGTCTGAGAGGCGCGCCGTCGACGAGCTTCTCCAGGTGGTGCACGCTGTCCTGCTCGATGGCGGGCCCGTCCTCGCGGAACGTGCCAAAGACCGAGGAAACGCCGACGAGCTTCTTGACGAGCCCCGCCGCGGCGTCGTGACGCCCGGTCATGATTTCCGCGGCCAGCGGCCAGCCCCCGAGGCTCGCCTGCACGTGCCCGAGATCGGCGGGCTCCACGAGCCACGGCTTGTCGGCGAGCACATGGAAACCTGATTCGTGCAGCCGTCGTATGGTGCGCGCTTTGCCGCCGTTCCTGCCGGCGAGGATCACCACGTCTCCGCGTCGCTCGTCGACGAGACGCGCGAGCGGGTCATCGCTCGTCGTCACGACCGGATGCCACCGCGTCGGGTTCGAGGCACGGCAGTTGAAGCGCTCGATGAGGGCGAGGAAGTCGCGCAGCTCGGCGCCGTCGTGCGCGTAGACGAAGATCTCGTCAGCCGCGCGGGCTTGTGGCACGCGCAGGGTCAGGGCGGCGTGGAAGTGCCCCGGGTCGAGAAAGAGCAGCGAGTGCATCGCGGCCTGTTAGACGCCGTCGAGCACGGGCTTCATTTTCAGGATCGCGTCGATGTGCCCGCGTGCCGTGAGACCGGCGCCCATGGTGTTCACCGAAAGGTGCGTGGCGCCGAGATCGCGCCACTCGCGGGCCCGCTTCGCCCACTCGGTCGGGCCACCGATTCCATAGGTGAAGCGTCCTTCGATCCCCACGGCCGAGAGCGGGCGGCCCGCCTTCTTCATGTACGCGCGCATGCGATCGAGCGTGTGGCTCGCCTCGTCACCCGGCTGGAACTGCGGAAACCAGCCGTCGGAGATCTCTGCGACGCGCTTGAGCACAGGCTCGGCCATGCCGCCCATCCACACCGGGATGGGACGCTGGACAGGCAACGGATTGATGCCGGCACGATCGAGGTGATGATACGAGCCCTTGAAGCTCACGAGCGGCTCGGTCCACAGCTTGCGCATGACGGCGATCTGCTCGCTGACGCGGCGGCCTCGCGTGTGAAAGTCTTCGTTCAGCGCCTCGTATTCGACATGGTTCCAGCCGATCCCCACGCCCAGGCGCAGGCGCCCGCCGGTGAGGACGTCCACCGCCGCGGCCTGTTTGGCCACCAGCGCGGTCTGCCGCTGGGGCAGGATGACGATACCGGTGACGAGCTCGAGGCGCCGCGTGCAGGCCGCCAGATAGCCGAAGAGAACGAAGACCTCGTGGAAGGGACTCTGGTCCGTGTAGGGCGGGGTGCGACCGAGCTTGTCGAAGCGCTCCAGCTTGCCGCCCAGCACGTGGTCGAAGACGAGCACGTGCGCGTAGCCAGCCTCCTCGGCAGCCTGGGCGTAGTCGCGGATGACTGCGGGGTCCGAGCCGATCTCCGTCTGGGGAAACACCACGCCGACTTTCATGTCGTGTTCATCCTCCTTCAACTCGATGCGTTGCCCTCAGACGGCAGCCGAGTCCACGGCCGCCGCGTCGAGATCCCCGAGATGCGCGATGCAGTTGAGCAGCCTCACGCGCCACGGCGCCGGGCATTCCACGATGGTCAGCGATGCGTTCTCCCAGCGCTCGGGCACGGCAGAGCCGTCGGCAAGTGCGAGGTGGCGGGCGGCCAGCGAGCGGCACACGAGACCGTGCGTGACGACGGCGAGGTTGCCGTCGACCGCGGCGGCCAGCGCCTGGATTCGCGGCCACGCCCGATCCACGCGCGCGTGGAAAACGGGCCACGTCTCGCCGTTGGGCGGCGCGTAGTCCGGCTCGAACATGTCGAAGCCGAGATCGGCGTAGGCGCGGCCGCGCAAGTCCCCGAAGTTACGCTCGTGCAGCAGCGGCTCGAAGGTCAGCGGCGCGCGCGTCGCGTCGTGCAGAGCGCGCGCCGTCATCACCGCGCGCGTGAAGTCGCTGGAGACGATGTGGGCGATGCCCTCGCGCGCCAGCCGCTGCGCCAGGCGTTGCGCCTGCGCCACGCCGCGCGCGGACAGCGGCACGTCGGGCAGCTGCACCACGCGCGCCGCGTTGTCGGCCGTCTCGCCGTGACGGATCAGGAAGATCATTGCCGGTGATTGTATGATGTCGCGCATTCGACTCCCAGGAGGTGCCTATGAGGCTCGACCCCGCGCTTCGCATCCTCGGGCTCATCGTGCTCGCGATCGCGATCCTGGCGCCGAGCGTCAGCGCTCAGATCGCCGTCTCGGCCAACGACAACAAGGTGCTGCTCGTGAACGGCGTCGTGACGGTGGTGCAGAATCCGCCGCCGGACACGGTTTCGATCATCGACCTCAAGGCCTCGCCGCCGAAGGTGATCGGTGAGGTGCAGGCACCGGCGAGCGTCGTCGGGCCGCCGCTCAGTGTCGCCGTGACGCCGGACGAGAGCCTGGCGCTGGTGACGGCGTCGAACAAGATCGACCCGGCGGATCCGACGAAACAGATGCCCGACACGCGCGTCAGCGTCATCGACCTGAAGGCGAATCCGCCCACGGTGCTCGCCACGCTCGAAGCCGGCAAGGCGCCGGGCAGCGTGTCGATCAACCGCCAGGGCACCCTCGCGCTCGTCTCGAACATGGTGGACGGCACGGTGTCCGTGTTCACGATCCAGGGCAAGACCGTCACGGCGGCGGGCACGGTCGAGGTTGGCGGCGAGAAGGCGGGCGGCGGTATGGTCGCCATCAGCCCCGATGGAAAGACCGCGCTTGTCTCACGCCCGCTCGACAACCGCGTCTCGGTGCTGTCGATCGACGGCAGCAAGGTGGAATACACGAAGCGCGACATTGCGCCGGGCCAGCGGCCGATCGTGATGGACATCGCGTCCAACGGCGCCTACGCCGTGGTCGGCAGTCTGATCGGCTCCACGACCGGCGACACCGACAGCGTGAGCCTCATCGATCTGACGGCCAAGCCGCCGCGCGTGGTCGATACGATCGGCGTGCTGGGGTCCACGGCCGAAGGCCTGAAAATCGCACCCGACAGCTCCGTCGTCGCCGTCGTCGTGCACAACGGCAGCAACCGTCCCAAGGACTCGCCGTTCTACAACGACGCCGGCAAGCTCGTGCTCGTGCGTCTCAGCGGCGGGACGCTCACGCGCGTGGCCGAGGCGCCGATCGGTCACTGGTCGCAGGGAGCGACGTGGTCGCCGGACAGCAAGACGATTCGCGTCGGCAACATGGTCGAGAAGGACTACTGGGTCTTTTCCTGGGACGGCCGCACGCTGAAGGACACCGGCCACCGTGTGAAGGTCAACGGGGGGCCGGCCGGGATCCGCACGGCGGAGAAGTGAGATCACATGGCTGACCGGCTCATCTCCTGCGACGATCACATGGACCTCAGCCAGCTGCCCGCCGATTTATGGACGTCGCGGCGGCCGGCTTCACTGGTCGACCGCGCGCCGCACATCGAGGAGCGGGACGGACAGGCGGTGTGGGTCTGCGACGGCAAGGTGTGGGGCCGCTGGGACGGCAGGCCGCCCGCGACCGGTTCGGCGCGTCCCGTCAAGGCGCTCTACAACGCCTTCGACCGTGCCGCCATCTACGACCAGAGCGCGCGCCGCCCGGCTGTCCCGGAGCTGCGTCTCGCCGACATGGACCGCGACGGCGTCGAGACCCAGGTGATCTTCGGGCCGATCTTCCAGATCTCGACCGACGATCCCGTCCTGCGTGTCGCCTGTTACCGCGTCTACAACGACTGGCTGCTCGATTTCTGCAAGGCCGCACCGGATCGGCTCATCGGCCTGCCGATGCTGCCGGAGACGCCCGAGGCCGCGCTCGCCGAGCTCGAGCGCGTCATCGCGAAAGGCGGCGTGCGGCAGGTCAATCTGATGATCGCCAACGTCAACCCGAAGCTGGACGACCCGGCGTGGGAGCCGCTCTGGCAGACGCTCGAGCAGAGCGGTGTCATTCTCTCCTGGCACATCACGGTGTTCGTCGGCAAGCCGGGCGATCGCACCGCCGGCAAGGCCGCGAGCGTCTTCGAGAACACGAAGTTCTTCCTCGCGAACTTCCTCGAGCCCTTCGTCGATCTCTTCGCCTGGGGGATTCTCGAGCGGCACCCGAAGCTGCGCATGGTGATGGCCGAGGCCGGCACCGGATGGCTGCCGTGGCTCGTCCAGGAGCTCGACTGGCGCCACTGGCGGCTCTGGGAAGCCAAGGAGTTCTGGGCCGACAAAGGCGGCGAGGCACTCGTCACGAAGCCGAGCGAGCTCTTCAAGCGGCAGATCTACGCGACGTTCCAGGACGACCACGTCGCGATGTCGCTCATCCCGTTCTTCGGTGAGGGGCACCTCCTGTGGGCCTCGGACTATCCGCATCCCGACAGCGTCTGGCCCAACTCGCGCGCGGCGATCGAACGGCAGATGCGGCACCTGTCGCCTGAGATGCGCCGCAAGCTGACTCACGACAATGCCGCCGCGCTCTACGGGCTCGGAGGATCGTGACGATGGCGATCATCGATTCCCAGGTTCACGTCTACGAGGCGAACACCCCCAAGCGGCCGTGGCACACCGTCCCGAACTGGCCCGATCACGTCACCGGTGACGAGATGGTGGCGGCAATGGACCGAGTCGGCGTCGACGGCGCGATCTTCATCTCCGCTTTTTCCATGTACCGCTACGACGCGAGCTATGCGGTGGAAGTGCAACGCGCCCATCCGGGCCGATTTGCGCTCGTGAAGCCGGTCGATCCGGATGATCCGAAGGTCGCCGACGTCATCGCCGACTGGAAGAAGACGCCGGGCACGGTCGGCATCCGGATCATGATGACGAAAGAAGCGGGGCGCGATCCGAAGCACCCGGGCCTCGATCGGATCCTGCGCGCCGCCGTCCGGCACGACTTTCCAGTGAACATGCTGTGTTGGGGCAACGTGGACGCGGGCGCGGCGCTCATCGACCGCCACCCCGACACGCGATTCATCATCGACCATCTGGCCATCATGCAGCCGCGAACGCGGGCCGACCTCGCGCCGCAGCCCTGGGCCGATCTGCCGAAGGTGCTGGATCTCGCCAAGCGCCGAAACGCGGTGATCAAGGTCAGCGGGGCCTGCACGTTATCCCGGGAGCCGTATCCCTTCCCTGATCTCTGGGAGCCGCTCGCGCGCGTGTTCGACGCCTGGGGTTTCGAACGCTGCCTGTGGGGCACGGACTGGACTCGCGCCTTCGCCGTCGTCAACTACGAGCAGGCCGTCGAGCCCTTCCGTCGGACCGATCGTCTGAGCGACAGTGAACGCGCAATGCTCATGGGCGGCGCCTGCGCCAAGGCGTATGGCTGGACGCCGAAGAAGGGCTAGGAGGGCGGACGATGGGCACGGCGCTCGAGGGAATCCGGGTCCTCGATCTTTCGTTCTACGAGGCAGGGCCGAGCTGCGCCGAGGCGCTCGCGTGGCTCGGGGCGGACGTCATCAAGATCGAGGCGCCGACGGGCGAGCCGGCACGCTACACGTTCAGCGAGAAGCCCGGTGTGGACTCGGTCTTCTTCTGCCTCATGAACCTGAACAAGAAGAGCGTGACGCTCAACCTCAAGTCGCCGCGTGGGCGCGAGCTGTTCCAGGCGCTGGCGAAGACGGCCGACGTGGTGATCGAGAACCTCGGCCCCGGCGCGATGGAACGCCTCGGGCTTGGCCACGACGCGCTCGCGAAGATCAACCCGCGCATCATCACCGCGTCGGTCAAAGGATTCGGCAGCGACGGGCCGTACGCGAACTACAAGAGCTTCGAGATGATCGCCCAGGCGATGGGCGGCGTGATGAGCCTCACGGGCTCGCCCGACGGGCCGCCGATGCGGATCGAGTCGGGCATCGGTGATACGGCGACCGGGCTTCACGCAGCGATCGGCATCCTGGGGGCGATCATCCAGCGCGGAGTGACGGGCGTCGGGCAGCGCGTGGAAGTCGCGCAGCAGGACGTCGTGGTGAATCTGACGCGTATCCACTTCCGCGACCACTATCTCGGGGTGTCCCCGATCCCGCGCAAGGGGAATCGCTCGCCGAATGCCGCGCCCTCGAATCTCTATCGCTGTAATCCGTTCGGTCCGAACGACTACGTCTTCATCCACGTGGCCAATCCGGAGATGTGGAAGGGGCTGATCGGCGTCATCGACGATCCGGCTCTCAAGGATCCGCGCCTCACAGACCGCGCGGAGCGGATGAACAGGCGCGACGAGCTGGAGGCGATCGTCGAGGGCTGGACGTCGAAGCGCGACAAACACGAAGTGATGGCGCTGCTCGGCGCCGTCGGCGTCCCCTGCGGCGCCGTCCTCGACTCGGACGAGGTGATGGCGAACGAGCACTTGCGCGGCCGCGGCATGATCGTCGACGTCGAGCATCCGACGCGTGGACGCATGGCGACGCCGGCCAGTCCCATCCGGCTCTCGGCGTCCTCGACGCAGGTGGCGCGCGCTCCGCTGCTGGGCGAGCACAACGCCGAGGTTCTCGGGAAGGTGTGCGGACTGGGCGCCGAGGAGCTGGCGAAGCTGAAGGCGGAGGGCGTGATTTAGCGGCTACGCAACGTCGGGCACCTGCTCCTCCAACAGCGGCGACCGCGAGCGATGCACCTTGCCCGCGCGCAACGCGAGCACGGGCCTGAGCCGCTTGTCGGTCTTGATGCGCACGCCCAGGCTGTCCTGCAGCGTCCAGTCGTCCTCGTCGATCGCGAGAACAGACACGTCCGCCACGCGGCCCGGCGCCAGCGAGCCCAGCTCGTGGGTCAA
>JBKOUQ010000283.1:0-11761 GCA_046723475.1 Candidatus Methylomirabilota bacterium | reverse complement strand
CTTTTTGTATGCGGCGCTGGCCTTGGTCGTCTGGAAAGCGTCGGCGAGCGAGCGGCGCGCGATCAGCCAGCTCGCGGAACAGAACCGCGAGCTCGTGTCGTTGGAACAGTTCGCTCGATCGGTTCTTCGCCCGCTCAACGTGGACCAAGCCGCAGCGAGCGTCGTGGAAAAATCCGGGGAAGGCCTTGGCCTGGATCGCGCCGCACTCTATCGCCTCGACACTGACGGCGACCTCGTCCCCCTCGCCGTCTGGCCCAAGCAACAGACCGCATGGCCTCCGCCTGTGCTGACGCGCGAGGCACTCGAGATGCGAACACGCGTCGTTCGAGGCCGGGTGGTGGCGATCCCACTGTTCACGCGCACCGGAGCCGCGCATCTGTTCGTCGGGGAGTGGGGATCAGCGCGATCGGAGCCCGATGACGCCATCCTTCGGATGCTCGACATCATGCTGCACGAGGCCGCCATCGTGCTCACGAACGTCGAACTGTTCACCGAGATCAAGGAGGCGCACGCGCGACTCGACGCCATCCTGGCCTCCGCCACCGACCGTATGGTGATCCTCGATCGCGACCTCCGCGTCGTGTGGATGAATTCCTCCGCGGCAGCGACCTCGAAGCGTAATCCTGTCGGTGAGACGTGCTTCGAGGTGTTTCACAACCTGCGGGAGGTGTGCGACGGATGCCCGGCCGCCCGAAGCCTGCACACCGGCCGGGTCGAGCGTGGCGTGCGCGCCCGAACGCAAGCCGACGGACGCATCATCTACCTCGACGTGGTCACCGTGCCGCTGCACGGCGGATCCGACGAGCCGAACCAGGTACTCGAGGTGGCGCGGGACGTCACGGCCCTCGTAGAGACACAGCAGCGACTGAAGGACGCCAACGAGGCGCTCCTGCGGGCGCAAGCGCACGTGGTCGAGAACGAGCGTTTGGCTGCCGTCGGTCAGGTCATCGTCAGTCTCCATCACGAGATCCTGAACCCGCTGGCCGGCATTCTCGCAGCGCTTCAAGTTCTCAAGGACGGCCTCGTGTCACCCGACCAGGTGCACGCGGTGGCGGAGGCCGAGGCGGAGGCCCGCAAGGTGGAGCGCCTCGTGCGGCGACTCGCCGATTTACGACGCGCCGACCAGGCGCCGTACGTCGGCTCTACAACGATGCTGAACCTCGAGGCGTTCACCAACGCGAGTGGTCCGCCGTCGACCTAGATGAGCGTCTCCGCTGCCGACATCCGGCCGCCGACCGCCCACCGAGGCGTGTACGCGTTGCTGATCGGTAGCGGCATCACGGCGTTCTTGTGCTGCCTGCCCCAACCGATGGACCGCGTCGTGGCGGAAATCCGCAATCAGTCGGCATGCGCACTTTACCTCGTGAATTTCGTGTTCTGCGCCGGTATTGGCGCGAGCGCCATGGTGTTCGCCGGGATCGCATGGAGCTCAGGCGTTTCTCGCCTTCGGTGGCCGGCCCGCACTGCCGAGTGGACCGCCGTGGTCGCACTGCTTCTCGCAACGACGTTCATGATGCTCGTCCGAATTCAGTCGAAGAGCGCCACAAACCTCGTGCGGCTCGGAACGGTTCCGACCGCCTGGCGCCTGGCGGTCGCGACCGTGTACGTGGGAAACGGTCTCGCCCTCGGATATTTCGCATCGCACCCCGCTGTCGTGTTCCGACTCATCGCGTTCTTGGCGTCGAGGCGATCGCCGGACCACCGGCAGTCACCCCAACCCGCGCCGGCCGTGGCCGTCATCGCACCATCGTTTATGACCACGTGCGCCGTGCTCGGGCTGCTGTTACCGACCAGTCTGCTCTTCTACACAGTATCGGCGTGGGTGCTTGCCGCCATTCGCGTCGCGCCGGGCTGGCAAATGATCACGGGGGCCGCCCTTGTCTACGTTTCGACGATGATTTCGGGCCTGGCCGCCGTGGTCCTCGCCATGACGCTCGCGCGGACGCTGCTCGGCGTCCAAGTGGACCTGATGGTCGTGCAGCGACTCGCGGCGGTACTTTACATCGCCATCCCGGCGCTTGGCTTTTGCCTGTTCGCCGAGACGGCGCGGATGGCGCGCGCCGCGGAGCCGGATGGGACGCATCTCTTCCGCGAGCTCGTGGTCGGGCCTTACGCTGCGGTGTTCTGGCTGATTCAGGTCGGCGGTGTAGTGTTGCCGTTCCTTGCCCTTGCACTGCCGGGTCGGCTGACGCCGGGTCGCATTGGAGCCGCGGCACTCCTCGTGATGTCCGGCATCGTGCTGGAACGCTGGATGCTCATCGTACCGCCGCTGTTGGGCCACGCGCACCGGCTCTACGCCAACGGTGGGTATCATCCGGCATTGGCCGAGGTGCTTACGACCGCTGCCGCCTACGTGCTCGCCGTTCCCGCGGCTCGTGCACTCAAGACAGTTGCGGTCTGAAAGAGGAGACGCGTCCTTTCCACTTAGCCGACAAGGCGAAAAGTTTACCCGACGAACACGATGCCGCGCTCGATTCTGGACGGTTCAGGGCGCGCAATTGCAGATCATCGAGGCCAAGGACTTCCGTAGAATCCATGGTGTTCCCGAATTGCCGAGCACAGCCACTTCGCGTCGCAGGGTGAGCATCAAGACTGAACCGCGCAGGACACGCCCGAGTCCGCTGTGGCGGGCTGATCCGGCACACGCTTCTACTACTTGAGATTCTCTGGGGTACGACCCGCGTCCGTCGCGGGATCGTCCGCTATCAGCAGTGGCGGAAACGGGAGTCGGGTGGCGCGACGCTTCTGATCGAGACGCACGATGAGGCGATCAAGCCGCACCTCGCCGAGCACGTCGGCATGCTAGTGGCGTTGGCTCGCGCTCGGTGTCGATGCCGGCCAGCGGGCTACGCGGAACGCTGGGACGACGAGCCGCGCCGCGCAAGCAAGATCTTGATCACCGCGCACAGCTTGTCGAGGTTCACGGGCTTTTGCAAGAACGCGTCGAACGTCTCCGTGATCATATACGTTTGATGGAAGCCGGTGAGCGCGATGACCGGCAACGCACGGTGCACCGGGGAGGAGTGTTCGCGAATCTGACGCGTGAACTCGTAGCCATCGATGCGGGGCATCGAGATGTCCGTGATCACGACGTCCAGGCGGGACGTGGTATCGAGATGCGCCAATCCCTCCGGGGCCGAACGGGCGAAGATGACGTCGGCCCCGCACGCGGTCATCAGCGTCGTGAGTACCTCGATCGCATTCTCGTCGTCATCGACCACCAGCACGCTGAGGCCGGAAAGGTCTGGGAACTGCGACGACGGGGGACGACTCATGGTTGATTGTACTCCGTTGGGAGGACTCCCCGCGGCCGAGCTCCCCACGCGACGGGGGCTCGAGCCACGTCACGCCGCGCGAAAGCGTCGCTGTCCTGGCTCGCTGGCTGCACTACTACATCTGGCATCGCCGCATAGCAGTCTCGGTGATCGTCCGCCGATAGCCGTACTGCCTGTCGGCGGTTCAATCCCTGCCCACCATTCTTCGCTCGCTTCCGCTCTTCGCTCGCTTCCGCGAAGTGTGCGTCTCGACCAGGCGCGAGGCGCGACGCCGAGCCGCGGCTCACGCTGACGGCGCCGTGGCGGCCGCGCTCCATCCGCCGCCGAGCGCCTTGTAGAGACTGACGGCCGCCTGCAGCCGGTTCAGCTCGACCTGCGCGAGCTGGTCCTGCGCCGCGAACAGCGTGCGCTGGGCATCCAGCATCGTGAGCAGGTCATCAGCGCCTGCCTTGTACCGAATGTCGGCCAGCCGCAGCGACTCCTGCGCGCGCGTCTGCACGGAGGCCTGCAGCTGCTCCTGCTGTCCCAGGCGCGTCGTGCCGGCCAGCGCCTCCTCCACGTCCGCGAACGCGGAGAGAATCGCCTTGCGATACGTTTCCACCAGCTCGCGCTCGCGCGACTCGGCAACGGCCTTCTGCCCGCGCAGGCGACCGCCATCGAAGATCGGCTGCAGCAGCGACGCGGCGATCCCGGCCGCCGCCGTCGCGCCCATCGTCGAGATCGACGTCAGCGCGGCCGTGGCGATCCCCGCGGTGCCGGTGAGCGTGATCGTCGGCAGCAGCGCGGCGCGCGCGGCGGCGACGTCCGCGTTGGCGGCCGCGAGCTGCGCCTCGGCGCTGGCCAGGTCGGGGCGCCGCACGAGCAGCGTGGAAGGCAGCCCTGGATCGATCGTGGGGACATGCAGGTCGCCGATGCCCGTGGCTTTCACGTCGAACCCTTCCGGCGGCTGGCCGACCAGGAAGGCGAGCGCCGCCAGCGTCTGGCGCTCTTGCTGCTGCAGCGGCAGCAGCGCCGCCTGCTGCGACAGCACCGTGGCCTCCTGGCGCGAGACGTCGAGCGCGGAGGCGGCGCCAGCACGCGCGCGCGCACTGACGAGATCGAGGACTTGCTGCGCCGTCGCGAGATTCTCGCGAGCGATCGCCAGACGTGTTCGCAGCGCGAGGACGTCGAAGTAGCTGGTGGCGACACCGGATACGAGCGTCACCTGCGCGGTGTCGCGGTCGAAGTGCGCCGCCGCGGCCGACGACTCCGCCGCCCGCACACCCGCGCGATTCTTTCCCCAGAGGTCGACCTCGTAGCTCGCCGTCAGCCCGACGCTCGCGGCGCTGTTGACGACCGCATTGCCGTTCTTGGCGCCGCCGACGGTGCTCGTGCGACCGCCCGACGCGCTGGTGCCCGCACTCAGCATTGGGAAGAGCGAGGCGCCGACGACACGTACCTGAGCCTCCGCCTGCTGCACGCGCTCGGTCGCGATGGCGAGGTCGGGGCTGCCGGCCAGCGCCGCCGCGACGAGCGATTCCAGCTCTGGCGAGCCGAAGTCTGTCCACCACGTCGGCGACACCGCCGCGGCGTCCGCGGGCGTCGTCTCGTTCCACGTGCCGGCGACCGGCACCTCGGGCCTGAGCTGCGGGCTCGTCATCGCACAGCCGGACAGCGAGCACGCGACCACGAGCGCGACGGACCGTTGCACCCACTTGTTCATGTCGTCACTCCGAGGCGAGCGCCACGACCGGGTCGAGCGCTGCCGCTTTACGAGCGGGCAGATAGCCGAAGACCAAGCCAGTCAGGAACGCGCAGCCGAATGCGAGCAGCACCGGGCTGGCGGAGACGCTCACCGCGGTTCCCAGCGCGCGAATGACGAGCGCGCTCGCCAGTCCGCCCGCGACGCCGATGAGCCCGCCGAGCCCGGACACCACGACCGCTTCGGTGAGGAACTGCTGCATGATGTCGCCCATCCGCGCCCCCGTCGCCATGCGCACGCCGATCTCGCGCGTCCGCTCGGTGACGTTGACGAGCATGATGTTCATCACGCCGATCCCGCCCACCAGCAGCGAGATGGCGGCGATCGAGCCGAGCAGCAGCGTCAGCGTGTTCTGCGTCTCCGTCGCGGTATCGAGCAGCGAGGCCATGTTGCGGATCTGGACGTCGGCCTTGCCGTGACGGGCGATCAGCAGCTGGGTCACCGCGCTCTCCGTCTGGTCGATCCGCGAGACGTCGTCGGCCGCCACGGTGATGCTGCGCAGATATCGCTGACCGAACAATCGCAGGCTGCCGGTGGTGTACGGCACGAACACGGCATCGTCCTGGTCCTGTCCCGTCGGGGAAGCTCCCCGCTCGGCCATCACGCCGATCACCTGGAACAAGACGTTGTTCAACACGACGTGCTGGCCGATGGGATCGGTGCCCTCGGGGAACACGTTGCGGACCACCGTCTGTCCGAGGACCACCACCGGCGCGTAGCTGCGCACGTCGGCCGTCGAGAAAAACGTGCCGCGCGCGGCCGGCCAGTTGCGGGCAAGCGGATAGTCGGCGCCCGTCGCGGTTGCCTGCGTCTGGTAGTCGAGGCTGCTGTAGCGCACCGTGATGGTGCCGCCCAGCTCCGGCACCGCAGCCAACACGTTCGGAAGGGCCGCGATCGCGTCGGCGTCCTCGGGCGTCATCGTCGCCGTGCTGCCGCCCGCGGCGCCGCGATTGGACGTCGCCGGCCTCACGAGCAGCAGATTGGTGCCCATCCCGCTGATGCGGTCGAGCACCGCCTGGCGCGCGCCGTTGCCGACGGCCAGCATCGCAATGACCGATGCCACGCCAATGACGATGCCCAGCAACGTGAGCGCGGTACGGAACAGGTTCGAGCGCAGTGCCCGCCCGGCCGCCTTCGTCGCCTCGAGCCACCCGACGAGTGGGCGACGGCTGCGCGACGCCTGGCGCTGCCACGCTTCCCCCGGGCCGACCGGCGGTCCTGGATCGCGCACGATGAGCCCGTCACGGATCTCGATCACCCGGTGCGCGTGCGCCGCTACCTCGGCGGAATGCGTGATGACGATGACGGTGTGGCCGCGGCGCGCGAGATCCTCGAGCAGGGCCAGCACTTCGGCTCCGCTCTTGCTGTCCAGGGCGCCGGTCGGCTCGTCGGCCAGAATGATCTGGCCCCCGTTCATCAGCGCGCGCGCAATGGAGACGCGCTGCTGCTGTCCGCCGGAGAGCTGCGTCGGCCGGTGCTCGAGGCGCTCGTTGAGCCCGAGCGTCGTCAGCAGCGACCGCGCACGTTCGTGCCGGGCAGCCGGCGGCATGCCGGCATAGATCGCGGGTATCTCGACGTTCTCGGTCGCCGTCGCCGCGGCGATGAGGTTGTAGCTCTGGAAGACGAAACCGAAAGCCTCCCGGCGCAGGCGGGCGAGGTCGTCGCGGCCGAGCCGCGAGACGTCCTCGCCGACGAACCGGTACGATCCGGACGTCGGGCGATCGAGGCAGCCAAGGATATTCATCAGCGTCGACTTGCCCGAGCCCGAGGCGCCGACGATGGCGACGAATTCGCCGGGATGAATCGCCAGGTCGATCCCGTGCAGCACCTCGACGGCCAGCTCGCCGGTTCGGTACGTCTTCGTGACCGACGTCAGCTCGATGAGCGGCACGGTGGTGGGCGCGCTCTCATCCATCCGCGCGGTGGCGTCCATACAGGCCGTGGTCTTCATACACGTGGTCCCATCATGGGGCGGGTGCCGGTGGCCGGCTTCGCCGCCGCTGTCGACGTGGTCGTACGCTGCCCGACCACGACGCGCTCGCCCGGCTCGAGCCCGGAGACGATCTGGGCGGACACGCGGCTCACGTCTCCGACGCGGACGTCACGCGAGGAAACGCTGCCGTCGGAGGCCACCACGCGCACCGCGGCCGGGCCATTGGCCAGGCTCGTGCGCGGATCTATCGCGGCGGTTGCATCGCTGCCGCGTGCCGTGCGGCGCGCAGCCGCCGGCGTGCCGGCCGGACGCAGCGCGCTCACGGGAACCAACACCGCATCCTTGGCCTCGGCGGCCACGAAGAACACCTGCGCGGTCATCTGCGTCATCAGCGCAGCGTCGTGGTTGTCGACGTCGAAGAGCGCGTCGTACAGCACGACGTTGTTCACCGTCTCCGGTGTGGGATTGATCTGCCGCAGCGTGCCGTACCAGCGCTTGCCGGTGTCGCCGAGCGTGGCGAAGTACACCGGCATGCCCGGCCGCAGCTTTGCGACGTCGGCCTCGGACACCTGCGACTGCACCGTCATCGTCGACAGATCGGCGATGCGGACGATCACCGGCGCCTGCTGGTTCGCGTTCAGCGTCTGGCCCTGCTTGGCGCTCTGTGCGACGACCGTGCCGGACATCGGCGCGTAGATCTTCGTGTAGCTGAGGCTCGCCTGATCGCCGCGCAGCGTCGACTGCGTCTGCTCGACCTGTGCCTTGAGCACGTCGATCTGCGCCCGCGCCGAGCCCAGCGCGGCCTCGGAGGTCTGTAGCGCGTCCTGGGTCGTCGCGTTGTCCTTCATCAAGTTGACCTGGCGCTGGTGCTGTTGGTCGGCCAGCGTGAGCTGCGCCTGCTTGTCCACGAGCTGGGCCTGCTGCGTGCGCAGCTGCGCCTGGTCCGCCTCGACGCGCGACTGGTACACCGTGGGATCGATCTCGGCGATCAACTGACCGGCCTTCACCGGCGAGCCGATCTCGACGTGGAGCTTTTTGAGCTGACCGGACACCTGTGTGCCGACGTCGACGTACTCGCGCGGCTGCAAAATGCCCGTGGCCGTCACGGTGTCCTCCAGGTTGCCCCGCTGCACCGTGGCCACTGTGAGCTGCTCGGCTGCACCCGCACGGTTTGCCCACGCGTGCACTCCGTACGCGCTGCCCGCGGCGAGAACCACCAGGGCCGCCGCCAGCGCAGTCAGGCGTGCGCCCCGCCGCCGCGGCAGTAGCCGCGCGCCACGGCCGACGAGCGTCTGGCGCATCCGTTCTGCCGTCGTCGCGTTCGTCATTTCGGTCTCCCTCGCTGCCGTGCTTCTCATGCTGTTAGTGAGACGGCAGAAACATGGACGAAATGTGGAGAGATCGAGGAAGTCCGCCATCCACACTTCCTCCACAATCGCGGGCTACGATTCGGGTCGTGAGCCTGGGACGGTTCGACCGGCTATACCTGAAGCTGTTCCTCGCGATCGCCGGCGCGATCGCCGGCCTGACGCTCGTCAGCTACCTGGTGTTCACGTGGACGTTCGAGCGCGGGTTCGTGCAGTACGTCAACCGGGCGGACGATGCCCGGCTCGAGCTGATGATCGATCGGCTGGCCGACGTCTATGGGCGCGAAGGCGGGTGGGCTGCGCTCGCGCGGGACACCGAGCGCTGGGCGGCGATGTCACGCGACGCGCTCGGATTGCCGTCGTCGGCCGAGCCCGGTCAGCGGCGTGAGCTGCCCCTCACGATCGATCCACGTTTGCTTCTGCTCGATGCCGATCGCACGGTCCTCATCGGACGCCCGGAGGCTGCGGCTGGCGCCGTGCTTAAGCCGATCGAGTCGGGCGGCCGTGCGGTCGGCTACCTCGGCTACATGCCGAGGATCGAAAGGCTGCAAGCCCTGGAGCGGGTGTACCTGCGGCGCCAGCACCAGGCGTTCGGCGCGGTTGCGGTCGGCATGGTCGTGGCCGCCTTCATGCTGGCCGCCGGCCTCGCCTACTGGCTCAGCCGTCGCATCGGGGCGCTCGTGCACACGACGAATGCCCTCATCCGCGGCGACTACGCCGTGCGGCTCGCGCCGCGCGGCCACGACGAGCTCGCACAGCTGGCGCGCGACTTCAACACCCTCGCCGCCACGCTGGCCGCCGCGCAAGAGGCGCGGCGCGCGTGGATCGCGGACATCGCGCACGAGCTCCGCACCCCGCTGGCGGTGCTGCGTGCCGAGATCGAGTCGCTGCAGGACGGCGTGCGGCCGCTCAACCAGGACAACGTCGCCTCACTCGCGCACGAGACGAGTCGGCTGACACGACTCGTGGAAGACCTGCACACGCTGTCGCTGTCCGATCGCGGCGCGCTTTCGTATCATCCTGAGCCGGTGGACGTCGCCGATACGGTGCGGGACGCCGTCGCCGCGCAGCGCCGAGAGGCGGAGGTGCGCGGCCTCGACGTTCATCTCGAGCTCGAGGACGGCACGATGGTGTTCGGCGACGAGACGCGGCTCGAGCAGGTGTTTGCGAACCTGCTGCAGAACAGTCTGCGCTACACGGACGCCCCGGGCCGAATCGCCATTGCCGTGAGGCGCGACGGCGATCAGGCCGTCGTCCACTGGCACGATAGCGCGCCGGGCGTGGCGGCCGACGAGCTGCCAAGGCTCACCGAGCGGCTCTATCGCGTGGAGGGCTCGCGCAGCCGCGCCAGTGGCGGATCCGGGCTCGGTCTGGCGATCGCGCGGGCGATCGTCGAGGGCCACGGCGGCACGCTCAGCGTCGCCGCGAGCCCGCTCGGTGGGCTGGCCGTTCGACTGGTGTTTCCGCGGTGGAAGGGGAACGGTCATGCCTGACCGCATTCTCATCGTGGAAGACGAGAGCAAGCTGGCCGCGCTGCTGCGCGATTATCTGGTACAGGAAGGCTTCGAGGTCGGCGTGCTCTATCGAGGCGACGAGGTGGAGCCGTGGATCGCCGAGCACGAGGTCGATCTCGTGCTGCTCGACCTCATGCTGCCCGGCAAGAACGGGCTCGACGTGTGCCGCGCGCTCCGCGCCCGCAGCGACGTGGCCATCGTCATGGTCACCGCCCGCGTCGACGAGATCGACCGCCTCCTCGGCCTGGAGCTCGGCGCCGACGATTACATCTGCAAGCCGTTCAGCCCCCGGGAGGTCGTGGCGCGGGTCAAGGCGATTTTGCGTCGCGTGAAGCGTGGCGCGCGACCGGCCGAAACCGGTGTGCGATTGGACGACGAAGGCCATCGGGCCACGATCGACGGCCGGGATCTGAATCTCACCGCGGTCGAGTTCGAGCTGTTCAAGGTGCTAGTCGCGCACCCGGGCCGTATCTACACGCGCGATCAGCTCATGGACTCGATGTATCGGGACGAGCGCGTCGTCGCCGACCGCACCGTCGACAGTCACATCAAGAAAATCCGTCGCAAGATTGCCGCGGTCCTGCCCGACCGCGAGATCGTTCACTCGGTCTACGGCCTCGGCTACAAGTACGAATGGTAGGCGGCTCACCACCGGCGCGGCGGCGCCTCGGTGGTGGCCCCGAAAGTGGCCGTGTCGGCATTCCTCCGACAGCAATGGCAACATTCCGCTGGCCGAGCCCGTGACGGCCGCAACGAACGTCGCCTTCTCCGGTCTCGGCGCGGCGAATCCTTCGGGCACGTACGTCGTGCACAGCGCCGGCAACAACCGCGGCGTGAACGTCGTCGTGCCGCCGTCCGGCCGTCCGCGGATCCAGTAACCGCGCATCGTGTCGTGCCGCACCGCCGCGTGACCCGGTATCCTTCCGTGTCCGACAGAACTATCGGTATACTGATGGGCGCATGCAGCCGGGGCGCGCGAGCGGTCGGGTGCTGATCGTCGACGACGAAGACGACATCACATCCGTCCTCGAGGAGCACTTCGCATCGCTCGGCTACGATGTCGACGTCGCACAGGACGGGGCAACCGCGCTGATCCACGCCGCCGCCCGGCGGCCGGACGTGGTGCTCCTCGACATCACGATGCCGGAAGTCTCCGGCGACGAGGTCCTGAGCCGCCTGCTCGCGATCGATCCGACCGTGTCGATCGTCATGCTCACGGGCAATTCCGACGAGGATGTCGCGCGCGACCTTCTTCGCCGCGGCGCCCTCGACTATGTGGCGAAGCCGTTTGAGCTGGCCACGCTCGAGCGTGTCGTCGCGACCGCGGTCGCCGTCGGTCGCCGCTGACCGGGACGCGGATACTTAATTGACTAAACTGTTTACTCGGTGCACCATTGGGAAGCGATGGCGTCCCGACGTAATGGCGTGCGCGACGGATCGACGGCGCAGGCCGAACAACTCCTCTATCTGCTTAATGCGCTCGGCAGCACCATCTTTCGACAGTTCCTCTGGCAGCGCTCCGCCGAGCTGGACCTGACCTACGCGCAGTCGCAGGTGCTCTTCCACGTGGCGGCGCATCCCGGTGGCCGCATGGGCGACGTCGGCAAGGCGTTCGGCGTGACGCTTCCCGCCGTAACACACCTCGTTGACCGTCTCGAGCAGAAAGCCTTCATCACGCGCGCCGCCGACCCCGCGGACCGGCGCGCCTACGTGCTCGAGGTCACGCGCGCCGGCGCGGCCCTCGTGGACGAGCTCCATGCGATGCGCCTGCGCAGCCTCGAGGCCGTCCTGGCACGCATGTCGGCCGATGACCGCACCCGTGTCGTGCGCGGGCTCGAGGCGCTCGTCGAAGCGTCGACCGAGGCCACCGACCGATGACGCGCCTGCGGGCGACGCTCGCGCTCGTCGGGTTGCTCGCGCTCGCCGCGGGC
>JBKOUQ010000249.1:0-7317 GCA_046723475.1 Candidatus Methylomirabilota bacterium | reverse complement strand
CCGTCGCACCGTCGGGCGACGCGCGCGTCGTACGCGCGCGCTCGGCGAAGTACGTCGCCATCGGCCCCGCGGCGCTGCCGGTAGGCGACGCAGAGTCCGACGCGGGCCGCGGCGTGCCACGCGTGAGGACCGCGCCGCCGCGGCTGCACGGCAGCCCGTCCGTCCACCCACGGTGAGCCGCAAACCGCGCGAGCAGATCGTGCATCTCGTCGCACGGCAGACGGTGCCCCCACGGGACCACCGTGCGGTTGGCGGCGACCGCGCGGCGGAACACGAGCAAATGGTCGTACACGAGACTGACGGCCTGCTCCTCGGTGAGCCCGCGCACGCGCACGAGAATCTCGACGGCCTTGGCGTTCGCGTCGAGCTCCCGCAGCTCCTGCTCGCGCTGTCGATCGAGCGCGAGCGTGCCGGCGAGCGGGCGATCGTGGCCGAGCAGGTAGTGCGCGAGCTCGTGGGCGACGATCGAATCGCGATGCCGCGACCGCAGCATCGGCGTGCTGAGCGTGAACAGACCCTGGCGATACGAACCGCCGACGCCCTCCACGTTGCTGCCGACGAGCACCGAGATTCGCGCGACGCCGTACGCGCGCGCCGTCGCGTCGGCCATGGCCCGCACCTCGGTCACCGCCTGCTGCTCCGACGGTGTGAGCGTCACGCAGCCGGCGTTCGCCAGCGCGAGCGCCACGCCGGCGAGCGTCGCGCGTCTCACGCGCCGAGCAGCTCGCGCACAGCCATCTGGCGCAGCCGAATGATCGAGCGCGTCGGCGACAGGCCCATGGGGCACACCTCCGTGCAGGCCCCCTGCCCGTGGCAGCGCGGCAGCGCATCGTCACCCAGCAGGCGCGCCCAGCGGCCGGCGTGGCCGGCGTCGCGCCGGTCGCGCTGCAGCGTGAACGCGCGATTGAGCGCCGCGGGGCCGGGGAAGCGCGCGTTGTGCGCGACCATCGTGCACGCGGAGAGGCACATGCCGCAGCCGATGCATTCGATGGCGTCCGCGATTTCCACGCGCTCCGTCGCGCTCGGCGCGATCTCCGCGTAGCGGTCGGCGTCGGGGACCGGGAGCAGCGCGGCGGCGACCGCGCGGTGCCGCTCGACGAAGGGCGTCATGTCGACGACGAGATCGCGCAGCAGCGGGAAGTGATAGAGCGGCCGCACGCGGATCGGGCCCGAGCCGAGCGTGGAGAGCCGAGTGCGACACGCCCAGCGCTCGCGGCCATTGACGACCATCGCGCACGACCCGCACATGCCGACGCGGCACGCATAGCGCACCGCGAGCGTGGCGTCCTGCTCACGCTGAATCGTGACGAGCGCGTCGAGCACCGTCGTGTCCGCGCCGGCCCTCACGTCGTACGCGGCGAGCCGCTCGCGCTCGCCGGGCGCCCAGCGGAACACCTCGAGGCGCACCTCTACTGGCCCGCCTCCCGCCAGTCCCATCCGGTGATCGACACACGATAGCGCGATGCTTTCTGCTTGACGGGAATCTCGAAGTAGACTCGTGCTCCCGCCGGCACGTCGGCCAGAAATCCCTGCGACGTTTCGATGACCTTGCCGCCGGCGTCCAGGCCCTCGGCGACCAGCCGCATGTTCGCCGCGCGGACGCGATAGTTGTTCACGACGTAGCCGTTGACGTTCGGCCGTCCGCGCCGCTCGCCGCCCGCCCATTCCAACCCGAAGAACCGGTCGGGATCGACCCCGCTCTGCGCCAGCGCCGCGCCGACGTGGGCGAAAAGCAGGCACACGAGTACGACCACCGCGACCGTCTTGACCGTCATCGCCTCCCCGCTCGGCCCGCTGCTGTCCGCTGCCGGACCGCACGGATTATGGAGCGTTCACGCGCTCCGTACCAGCGAAACTCCATACCGCGGCGAATCAGTACCAGCGAAACATCCATACCGCGACGAAAATGACGACCGCGAGCAGCAGGGCGCCGACGAACAGCGCGCGATGCCACGCGAGCGGCAGTCCGAAATCGAGCAGGAGCGCCCGCACCCCGAGCAGCGCGTGCAGCAGTGCCAGCGCCAGCAGCGCGGCCTGCACCCCGCGACGGAACGGATTGATCAGGTGCGCCGCGATGACGGCAAGCAACCCAACGGCCGCGGCGCGCTGGATCAGCCAGGCCCACATACCCGCGCGCGTGCCGCGCCAGTCGTCCCCGTGGGTCCAGCCGCGCCGCAGAATCCGCGGCTGGGTCGTGTCGGGCGCAGCCGTCATCAGAGCCGGCTCACGACCGTGCGTCCGCCGGCGAGCACGAGCCGGATCGCATCGAGCGCCTTCACGTCGGATGCCGGATCGCCCTCGACGGCGATGAGATCCGCCGCCAGGCCGGGAGCGATCGTGCCCGTCTCGTCCTGCAGCGCGAGCACGCGTGCGGCCACCGACGTCGCCGCGCGCAGCGCCTGCAGCGGCTCCATGCCCGCGCCGACCATCAGCGAGAGCTCCGGCACGAGCGTGCCGTGCGGGTTCAGCGGCGTGCCGGCGTCCGTCCCGGCGGCGATCGTGACGCCCGCGCGCATCGCGAGCCGGAACGACTCGAGATGTCGCTCGCGCAGCGCGATCGATTTCTGCACCGCGAACTCGGGAATGCCGGCGGCGAGCCCGCCCTCGACGATCGCGTGCGGCGCCACGAGCGTGGCCACCAGCGCGGTGCCTTGTTGTGCCATGCGCGCGGCGAGGCTCTCGGTGAGGAAGACGCCGTGCTCGATGGTGTCGATGCCGGCGTCGAGACACCACGCGATGCCTTCGTCGGCCATCGCGTGCGCGGCGGCGCGGCGGCGCGCGCGGTGTGCCTCGTCCACCCCTGCGCGCAGCTCGTCGAGCGTCAGCTGCGCCGCGCGCGGATCCACGCCCGGCGTCATGACCCCGCCGGTGGCGACGAGCTTGATGACATCGGCGCCCGCACGCAGCTGCTCGCGCACGGCGCGGCGGAGATCGTCCGGGCCGTCGGCCTGTCGCCCGACCAACCGCCAGCCGTGCCCGCCGGTGATGCAGATCGCGCGTCCCGCACACAGCACGCGCGGGCCCGGAATGACTCCCGCGCGAGCGCCGTCGCGCACGGCGATCTCTGCGTACTCGCGCCCGCCGAGATCGCGGACCGTCGTCACGCCCGCCTCGACCGTCCGCCGCGCGCGAACCACCGCGCTCACGACGGTCGCGGCGTACGACTCATCGGCGAGGGTGCGCGCGGGGTCCGCGTCTCCGGCCATGCACAGATGGACGTGGCAGTTGATCAAGCCGGGCATCAGCGTGAGACCGCCGAGATCGACGACGGGCCCGCCACCGCGCGGCGCGCCGTCGCCGGTGACGCCGACGATGCGCCCATCCTCGACGATCACGGCGCGATCGCGCACGGGCGGCGCCCCGGTGCCGTCGATGAGGGTGGCGCCGCGCAGGATCATACGCGGCCTTTGCGATACGATCGCTTGGCGGCAACCTTCTCACCGCGCAGGCTGAGGATGTCGCAGCCCTCGACCTCGAAGCGCGTGCTGCCGCCGGGCGTGCCGGTGGTCAGCCACTCCACCACCACGACGTCGGGATGCGCGACGTGGCGCGTCTCGTCCCAGCGGACGTCCGGGATCCGCTCGAACATGTCCTTCAAGAACTGTCGCACGTTGGCGCGGCCGATGACCCGCGTGCCCCACGGATCCTTCCCGAACGACGCCTCGAAGACGACGTCGTCCGTCATCATCGCGAGAATCCCGTCGATGTCGTGTCCGTTCCACACGCGATTGAAGCGCGCCACGAACGCCTCACCGTCGAAGGCCATTCGCTCCTCCCCTCAGTGCGATGTCGACATTCCCCAGCGCTGCACGGTGCGCCGCTCGAGCCAGCGAAAGAACAGATGCTCGACCAGCAAGCCGATGACGATCACGGTCAACAGGCCCGCGAAGACGAGGTCGGTGTTCATCTCGAAGCGGTTCTGATAAATGAACCAGCCCAGCCCGCCCTGACTGCCGGCCACGCCGAACACCATCTCGGCGGCGATGATCGTCCGCCATGCGAACGCCCAGCCGATCTTGACGCCGGACAGGATATACGGAAAGGCCGCCGGCAGCAGGATGCCGGTGACGAGCCGCCAGCCCGACAGCCCCAGGTTCTGCCCGACGCGGCGCAGCGTCGGCGGCACGGCGACGAAGCCCGTGTACGTATTGAGCGCCATCGGCCACAGCACGGAGTGCACGATGACGAACACGAGCGCGCGCGGCCCGAGCCCGAACCACAGCAGCGCCAGTGGCATCAGCGCGATCGCGGGGAGCGGGTTGAACATCGACGTCAGCGTTTCGAGCAGGTCGCGGCCCAGGCGCGTGGTCACGGCGAGCGTGGTGAGCACGAGCGCGAGCCCGGCGCCGACCGCCATCCCGGTCAGGAGGAGCTCGAGCGACTGCGCCGCGTAACCCGGAATTTCGCCGCCGGCGATCGCGCGCGCGAAGGCGGCGAGCACAACCGTCGCCGGCGGGAACAGCAGCGGGCTCACACCGAAGAGCCGTGTCCACGCCTCCCACAGCACGAGCAGGCCGAGCAGCAGTGCGGCCTTGCGCGCGACCGAGCCGGGCACGCTCACGCGAGCAGGGCCTCGATGTCGCGCGCCATCGTCTGCGCGGCCGGCGTCTCGCGCCGACCCGCGGCGGGATTGTCGAAGATCCGGCGCACGCGACCGGGGCCGGCCGAGAGCACGAGGATGCGGTCCCCGAGCAGCACGGCCTCCTCGATCGAGTGCGTGACAAAGAGCAGGGTCTTGCGCGTGGCCACCCAGATCGCGAGCAGCTCGTCTTGCATGCGCCGGCGCGTCAGCGCATCGAGGCTCGCGAACGGCTCGTCCATCAGGAGCATGCGCGGGTCGAGCGCGAGCGAGCGCGCGATGGCGGCCCGCTGCTTCATCCCGCCGGAGAGCTGGTGAGGGTACGTGTCGGCGAATCGTTCGAGGCCCACCATGGCCACGAAGCGCAGAGCCTCGGCGCGCGCGGCCCCCGCGCTCATGCGCCGCGCCACGCGCAACGCGTAGACGACGTTGCCGAGCACCGTCCGCCACGGCAGCAGCTGGTCGAACTCCTGGAAGACCACGACGCGATCCGGTCCCGGCCGCTCGATGGTGCGGCCCTCGAGCGTCAGCTGACCGGCGGCGGGTGGCAGGAACCCCGCCACCGACTTGAGCAGCGTGGATTTGCCGCATCCAGACGGGCCGAGCAGCACGAATTTTTCGCCTTCGCGCACGCCGAAGGAGACGGACTCGACCGCGGTGAAGCGTCCGCGCTCGGTCTCGTACGAGATCGTGACGTCGCGGACGCGGAGCAGCTCGTGCACCGGGCCTGTCAGCTGCCGGGCAGACCGTGCAGATGCTCGAACGCGTAGTCCTTCCACGACGACCGCGCGCTCCTGATCATGCCGATCTTCTGCATGAAACCGGCGAACTTCACGAGGCCGGCGGGGGTGAGCGTGTACGTGATCCCCTCCTGCTTCATGATCGACACGATCTCGTCGGGGGTGGACTTCGACTTCTCGCTCGTCGCATACAGCCGCGCCGCCTCCGCGGGGCGGGCGGTGATGAACTCGGTCGCTTCCCTCAGGGCCTCGACGAAGGCGCGGGTGAGATTGGGATTGGCCTTCACCCATTTCTCGCTCGCCCACACCAGGTTGAACGTGTGCGAGCCGCCGGCCGCCTGATACGAGTCGAAGACCTTGTGGATGCCGCGATCGCGCAACTGCTCGTACTGAAACGGCGGCGAGCTCAGATGACACGTGATCTCGCGCTTGGACAGGATGGCCGCCGTTCCGTCCGGATGCGACATCGCGACGATTTGCTGGTTGAGCTTCTTGGGATCGCCCAGCTCCTTCTCCGCTTCCATCTGCAGCACGACGTGCTGCATCGAGCCGATGGCCGGCATGGCGATGCGGTCCGTCGGTTTGACATCCTTGAGGCTCTTGATGTCCTCGCGCGCGCAGTTCAGAAAGAGCGGCATCTCGTTGAGCGCCCCGAGCGTCTTCCAGTCCAGGCCGCGGTCGATGGCCTGGATGAACGGGCCGACGCCGCCGGAGCCGATGTCCATCTGCCCGGCGATCATGGCGTCACGGATGACGGGCCCCGACGTGAGCTGGCGCCACTCGACGTCCACGCCGGGCAGCCGCTTCTCGAGCATCTTCGTCTCGCGCATGACGATCAGCTGCAGGTAGCCGAGCCCCGGCTGCTTCACGATGCGCAGGTGTTTGGCGTCCTGCGCACCCACGTCAGCGGTCATGGCGGCGACGATCAGGACGGCCAGCGCAAACGGGCGACACCTCATGCGAGCCTCCTCACAGCTCCATGCCGTCCCGCGCGACGATGATCTGGCCGTTGAACGACCCGCGTGCGGCGTCGATCCACATCTGATCGGTCACCCCCGGGTCGTCGGCGGGGACGAGGTGCGAGAGCACGAGCGTCTTCACGCCCGCGGCCGCGGCCACGCGGCCGACGTCCTCCGCCGACGTGTGACTGTCGATGATGTGCTTCTTGAGCGTCGCCGCATTCGGGACGCGTGCCACCAGTCGATCGACGGCGGGCACCCACAGCACCTCGTGCACGAGCACATCGGCGCCCCGCGCCAGCCGTACGAGATTGTCGGATTTGTTGGTATCGCCCGAGAACACGATCGCGCGATCGGGGCAGTCGAACCGAAAGGCGAATGCGGGCACGACCGGCGGATGGTCGACGAGGGCCGCGGTGACCTTCACGCGCTCGTCCTGCATCACCGGCCCCGGCTGCGTGAGCTCGTGCGGGTGCACGAGCGGCACGAGCGGAGGCCGTCCTTCGTCGGCGATGCGCGTGTCGATGTCGTAGGCATTCATCTCGAAGTACAGCCGCGTCATCTTCTCGAGCGGCGGCGGTCCCCACGCATCGAGGCGGCTGTTGAGCCCGACCGACCACGACTGCAAGATCAGGTTGCCGTAGTCCAGGTTGTGATCGGAATGGTGGTGCGTGATGAAGATGTGGCGCAGCGTCGGCAAGCGAATGCGCGCCTGCACGAGCTGGCGCGCGACTCCAGTGCCGCAGTCGATGACGTAGAGCACATCGTCCACGACGAGCGCGTGGGCGGTGTTCCCGCGGTCGACGCGCGGCCGCGGGCCCCCGCCGGTGGCCAGCATGACCAGCCGCGTGCGCTTCGTGATTGCTCCTCCCCGCGCCCGCGCCGGCCGGCCGACGGCGGCGGCGGCCAGCGCGCCGGCGGCACCGGCCACGAACTCGCGGCGCGAGAGCCGAGATTGCATCGCGGACCGCTCAGTCCCCGATCTCCACGGCCACCGGTCTCGGCGCTCCCGCGGGCGGCCGAGCGCCTGTCTCTTATA
>JBKOUQ010000027.1:0-16637 GCA_046723475.1 Candidatus Methylomirabilota bacterium | reverse complement strand
GTCGTAGCGCGGTGCGGAAGTCCGAGCGAAGACTTCGAGGCGAACATTCACCACGTCGCACCGACGAAGCGGCACCTCACGAATAGCCGCCGCGAGGAACGAGACGCGCTTCGCTCTGGCTTCGAGCAGCGTGAACGATGTCTCCGAGAGAACGACAGACAGCGGAATCCCTGGCACACCAGCTCCGGAGCCGACGTCGAGGATCCGCTTGCATCGAGGGGGGAGCACACGCGTGAAGAGCAGGCTGTCGAGCACGATGTTGTCCACGATCCACTCGGGATCGGACGAGCCGATCAGCCGTTGAGACTTCTGCCATCTGATCAACAAGTTCACGTATTTCGATAGCTGCTCGGTCTCTTCGGGCCCGAGGGGACGCCCCAGAATGTCGTGGGCGCTTCGCTGAAGGCGCTCAGGCGCGAGAGCCGTTCCTGACCTCGCGAGCAGCGCCGGCGGGGGCGGGCGGTCGGTTCATCCACCACTGCTGCGCGATCTGGAGCACGTTGGACACGGTCCAGTAGAGGACGAGACCGGAGGGCAGGTTGAGGAACATGATCGTGAAGAAGACCGGCATGATCAGCATGACCTTCGCCTGAGCGGGGTCACCGGACACCGGCGTCATCTTCTGCTGCACGAACATCGTCACGCCCATGACGAGAGGCAGGATGTAGAGCGGATCGATCTCCGCCAGATTGCAGATCCACAGCGAGTCCACCCACGACGCGCCCATCGCGCGGAAAAGGCGCGCGACCGGCTCCAGGAAGTGGAAGCAAAGGAACGGAGCATTCTGCAGCTCGGCGGAGTTCGCGACCGCGAGATAAAGCGCGTAGAAGATCGGAATCTGCGGCAGCATCGGCAGGCAGCCGCCGACGGGGTTCACGCCGTGCTTTCGATAGAGCTCCATCGTTTCGCGCTGCAGGCGCTGCGGATCGCTCTTGTACTTGCTTCTCAGCGCGTTGATCTGCGGCTGGAGCGCCTGCATGGCCTTCATCGACCGCATGCTCCACACCGTGAGCGGGTAGAAGAGAACCTTCGACAACACGGTGAGCACGATGATCGCGAGACCGTAGTTGTGCAGGTGCGCGTAGACCCACTTCATGAGGAGCAGGATCGGCACAGCGAACCACTTCATCGGCAAGCCCCCGCAGTCGCGAGGGAGCGGGAATCCGCCGAAGTTGATCGTTTCCTCGAGTCCTACGCGATGGAGCTGGTCATACTCCTTCGGTCCTGCGAACAGAAGGAACGTCCCTTCCCACGCGCCGCCTGGGGCGACGATTGGCTTGGCGCGCAACCCGATGGCGGTGTGTAGCGGCCGCTCGGATCTCGCCTTTGGGTCCGCTGGTTTGGGATCCGATGTGGTGAAAAGCTCGAAGCCCGCGGTCTTCGTGATGAGCGCGGCGGTGTACCAACTACTGCCGAGCGCAATCCAATCGCCCGGCTGAGCCTCTTTATCGATCTGCTCGCTCGTTCTTGTGGCTCCGCGGAACGTGCTCAAACACCCGTAATGCCACCCCGGGTGCGCGAGATCGTCGGTGTAGCTGAGCTCGCCGCCGGAAGAAACGGCGACGGTCGTCGGATGCTGACCGAGAAACTTCGCCGTTCGGCCCTGCCACTCCTGCAGCGTCGTCCAGGGAAAGCTGAGGGCGGGCTGCTGCGCGGCCGCGCTTGTGTTCTCGAGCCGGACCTTTTCTTCGATCGTGTACGTGTCCGCGTGGAACGTCAGCGTCTTCACGACCTTGACGCCGTCGATGTCACCCGTCAGAACGAGGTCGCCGGTCGGCCGATCACCGCCGACGGTGAGCTCGGTGGTAGACAGCTCCATCGGCACAACGTCGGCACGGTCGGGCGGTCCGGCGAGAAGTCCGCCGGGCCCGAGCTCGCCGACCACAACCATCGGCTTGTCGCCGCGATAATGAAGCGTCAGTTCCTGAAGCTTGCCGCCCTCGCTGCTCACCACGGCGCGGTAGAGAGGTGTCGTGATAGTCGCAACGCGCTGCGGCGATCGCGGTCTTTCGGATCGCTGTGCCGGTGGCGTCTGTGCCGCTTTTTGCGCGTCTTTTCCAGTAGTTTCTGGCCTCTGCGCCGTCGGCTGGGTTGCGGACGCGGCGGGCTTCTCAGGTTCTGTTTTCGCGGGCGCCTGTGAAGCGTCGGGCGTGCGTCCGGGACGATTTTCCGGAGTCGCCGGGAACAAAAGGTACTGGCCGGCCACGAAGACGATTGCCATGAGAACGGCCGCGATGATTGCGCGCTTCTCCATGCTCACGTCGGTCGTCGCCTCGTCGGGGGCGGATCCCACCCGCCCGGGTGAAAGGGTTGGCACTTCACCAGGCGCCGCGCAGCGAGCGTGAGGCCACGAAAAACACCATGCTCGCCGATCGCCTGCCGCGCGTACTCCGAGCATGTCGGCGCAAAGCGGCATGCTGACGGCAGCAACGGCGACAGCACGCGCTGATACACGACGATCGCCGCGGTGGCGAGGCGGCTGATTGCGCTCATGAAAGTCTCTGTCCCGGGATCGCAGCCAGAGCCTGACTCAGCTGGCCGACCAGCGCGGCAAACGTCTCCCGCAGCACCGCCGGACGGCCGATGATGACGAGCGCCGCCCGCGCCGGCGCAACCCTCCGCGCGGCGCGGTACGCCTCGCGCAGTCGACGGCGCGCTCGATTACGTTGCACGGCCAGCCGCAGCTGGCGGCTCACGGCGAAGCCGACCCGCGTTGTCTCGTTCGATTCCCGCCACAGTACGATGAGCGCAGGACGGTCGATCCGCTTGCCCCGGTGAAAGAGCGCTTGAAACTCGGCGCTGGTGGTCAGGCGCTGGCGGCGCGAGAGGCCGCCACTCAGACGGTCAGCCGTTTGCGTCCCTTGGCGCGACGGCGCTTCAACACCTTTCGTCCGCCTTTGGTTTTCATGCGCTCGCGAAAGCCGTGCGTCTTCGCTCGGCGGCGCCGATTGGGTTGAAATGTGCGCTTCATCGAACCGGTCTCCCTTCGGGTCGTAGAACCGACACAGTGTAGGCACGCCCCCGAGGGCAGTCAACGAGGAACGGCCTTGCGGCGTCGCGAAGCACCGTGCTACCGTGCGGGCTCCGTGATTGGCGGTCGTGGGTGTTGCGTGGTTCTTACACGTTCTGTTTAGGCCGGCGCTTCCGGCACGGATGCTCCTATCGAACAAGGCGCTCAACCACTATCCACACCTGTGGATAACTCTGTGTGTAAGTGAGGGCTTGAACTGTGCTCGATAGCCTTTGGGGACGCCTGCTCGATGCCGTGGGCAACAAACTGCCGCCGACGATCATCGATCAATGGGTGCGGCCGTGCCGTCTTCTCGCCGTCGAAGGTGACCATCTCAAGATCGGCGCGCCGAACACCTTCTCGCGCGACTGGCTGATCCAGCATCATCTGCAGACGCTCCATCAGGCCGCGCAGTCGGTGATCGGCGGGCAGCCGCGCCTGACCATCGTCGTCGACGACTCGGCCGCCGAGCCAACGACCGACCCGCCGCCGCCGGTCCTCGCGCGCCCAGGCAGTGGATCGACGGAAGGGCTCAATCCTCGTTACACGTTCGATACGTTCGTCGTCGGCTCGTCGAACCAGTTCGCGCAGGCCGCGTGTCAGGCGGTGGCCGAACTGCCATCCAAGGCATACAACCCGCTGTTCATCTATGGCGGCGTCGGTCTCGGCAAGACGCATCTGCTGCACGCCGTCGGCCATCAGAGCGCGAAGCTGTTTCCGGGTATGATCGTCGTGTACATCACGTCCGAGCGGTTCACGAACGAGCTCATCAACGCCATCCGCTACGACCGCACGGCCGAGTTCCGCTCGCGCTACCGCAACATCGATCTGCTGCTGATCGACGACATTCAGTTCATCTCGGGCAAGGAGCGTACGCAGGAAGAGTTCTTCCACACGTTCAACACGCTCTACGAGTCGCGCAAGCAGATCATCGTGTCGAGCGACTCACCGCCGAAGGACATCCCCGAGATCGAGGAACGGCTGCGCTCGCGATTCGAATGGGGCCTGATCGCCGACATCCAGCCGCCGGATTTCGAGACACGCGTGGCCATCCTCAAGAAGAAGGCCGCTGTCGAGCGTGTCCGGCTCGCCGATGACGTCGCCTATCTCATCGCCAGCCGCGTGAAGTCGAACATCCGCGAGCTCGAGGGCTCGCTCACGCGCATGATCGCGTTCTGCGCGTTGACGGGACGCGAGATGTCCGTGGACCTCGCCCAGCAAGTCCTCGGCGAACTGTGGGGCGAGGAAGAGAAGGTCATCACGATCGAGCAGATCCAACGTAAGGTGTCCGAGACCTTCGGAATCAAGCTGACCGACCTCAAAGCGAAGAACCGCACGAAGGCCGTCGCCTTTCCGCGGCAGATCGCGATGTACCTCGCCCGCCAACTCACGCATGCGTCCCTGTCCGAGGTCGGCCGCGCCTTCGGCGGTAAGGATCACACGACCGTGCTGCACGCCGTGGATAAGATCCAGGTGCTGCTGCAGGAAGATCCCAAGCTGCGCCGCACGGTCGACGGACTTATCCAGGGCATCACGCTCTGATGCACCGCGTTCCCCGCGCTGTCCACAGCATTGTCCAGCGTCAGGCTCTTGGGAAATCTGTGCAGCGACATAGGGTTGCCCCGCATCCGCACCGTCCACATCGCTCGATCTCTATTCCGACTACGGAGTTGTTTCTGTTTCTCTTCTAAACAAACACTGGAGTTACTAATGGAAGTCGTCCTCAACCGTGACGCGTTTCTCAAGGGCCTGCAAATGGTCCAGAACATCGTCGAGCCTCGCCAGACACTGCCGATCCTCGCCAACGTCCTGCTGGAGACTGACGGCGAGGCAGTGCGCGTGACGGCGACCGATCTCGAGGTGGGCGCGCGCGTCGCGGTGCCGGCGCGGGTCGCGGGCAAGGGGGCGATCACGGTGTCCGCGCGCAAGCTCGCGGAGATCGTGAAAGAGCTGCCCGCTGCGGATGTGGCGCTCCGTGTGCACGACAACGCGGCGGTGAGTCTCAAGTGCGGTACCGCGTCGTACAAGCTCGTCGGGATGGCGCCGGACGACTTTCCGCCGGTGGTGCCAGCGGCGCAGGCGAATTGGATCAAGCTCGAGGCGAAGACGCTGCGCGAGATGCTGACAGCAACGAGCTTTGCCATCTCGCACGATGAGACGCGTTATGCCCTCAACGGCATCTTGTTTTCGCTGGCCGGTAACGACGCTCGGCTCGTGGCCACCGACGGGCACCGTCTCGCGCTCGCCACGCGCGCCGTCGGCGATGTCGGCCCGGCCGTCACGGGGATCGTTCCGCGCAAGGCGGTGATCGAGATTCAGCGGGTCCTCGGAACCGGCGAGGAAGTTCGCATGGCGCTGACCGACAATCAATTCCTGCTGCAGATGCCGAACTTCGTGATGACGGCGCGCCTGATCGAGGGACAGTTCCCGAACTACGACGCCGTCATTCCGAAGTCGCATCCCGGCAAGCTCGTCATCTCGCGGCAGGCGCTGGCCGGCGCGCTGCGCCGCGTGGCGGTAATGGCCGAGGAACGCAACAAGCCGGTGAAGTTCGTTCTCGCACCGACGGCGCTCACATTGTCGGCGTCGAGCGCGGATCTGGGCGAGGCGGAAGAGACGCTCGACGTCGATTACGGCGGGGCGGAAGTCACGATCGGCTTCAACTCCAAGTACGTGCTCGACGCCATCACGCCGATCGACCACGAGCAGATCGTGCTCCAATTCAAGGATGGGCTCAGCCCTGGCGTGATTCGCAGTGTGGACGACGACGGCTACTGCTGTGTGATCATGCCGATGCGTATTTAGAAGGAAATTTGGCCGCAATTTGGAGCGGAATTTTCGACGGGAAATGGTACGCTTGAAGGGTGCAAATTGGCCACTTGGTATTGCGTGATTTTCGCAATTATCACAGCCTTTCGTATCGACCAGCGGGCCGGCTGAACGTCCTCTCCGGACGCAACGCACAGGGTAAGACGAACCTCCTCGAAGCCCTCGGCGTGCTTCTCACAGGACGGTCGTTTCGGACGTCGCGACTGGCCGACGTGCCGTCCTGGGGGACGGAGGCGACCACGCTCACCGGTGAACTCGCGCGGACGGACGGCACGCGTCCCGTGCGCCGGACGATCCATCGTCTCGAGGACGGCACGTGGCAAAGCGTGGGCGAGACGTGTCCGTGGGCACGCGTCATCGTGTTTGGCTGGGCCGATCTCGAGATTCTCAACGGCCCGCCAGCGGCGCGACGCGGCTTCATCGACGGCTTCGCCGCACGTCTTTACCCGGGGCACGTTCCCGCGCTGCTTCGCTATCGACAGATCCTTGCGCGGCGCAATCGGCTGTTGCAGACGTCCGGAGCGGAGAGCCGGCTCGCGCCGTGGGACGAACAGCTCGCGACGATCGGGATGGAGTTGATCGATCGCCGCCGCCGTGCCGTGGCCGCGCTCGCGACGGAGCTCGCACGTGTCTATCCCGCGCTCGCCGGCACACGACGAAAGGTCGACGTCGCATATCGTACGAGCCTGGGCGAGAGTACCGAACCCGCCGCGTTCGTGGCTGCGCTCGAGCGGCGCCGTGCCGAGGAAATGCGTCGCGGGCTGACGCTCGTGGGGCCGCATCGCGACGATCTCGCCGTTGAGCTGGACGGCACCGACGTGCGAGCGTTCGCATCGCGCGGCGAGCAGCGGCTCCTTGCGCTGGCGCTTCGGCTGGCCGAAGTGCAGCCGGTGACCGAGGTGGTCGGAACGGCACCCGTGCTGCTGCTCGACGATGCACTCTCCGAGCTCGACGCGACGGTGCGTGCGAACGTGCTTCGCGAGATCGACAGCGCCGAGCAGATATTTCTGACGTCCCCCGAGCCGGTCGCGCTCGATCGCGCCGCGCACTGGGTCGTCGAGTGTGGCGAGGTCTCGGCGGCATGAGCGCAGAAACGTACACCGCGAGCGACATCAAGGTCCTCGAAGGTCTGGAGGCGGTCCGCAAGCGGCCCGCCATGTACATCGGCGACACCGGGGCGTACGGCCTGCATCATCTGGTGTACGAAGTCGTCGACAACTCCGTCGACGAGGCGCTCGCCGGCTTCTGCGATTCGATCAAGGTCATTTTGCATGCCGATGGCTCGGTGTCGGTCGGTGACAACGGACGCGGTATCCCGGTCGACACCCACAAGGAAACGGGCAAGTCGGCGGCGGAAGTCGTGCTGACCGTGCTGCACGCGGGGGGTAAGTTCGAGCACTCGGCGTACAAAGTCTCGGGCGGCCTCCATGGCGTCGGCGTCTCGGTCGTGAACGCGCTCAGCGAATGGCTGGATGTCGAGATTCGCCGCGGCGGGGCGGTGTGGACGCAGCGCTACGAAAAGGGCGGTATGCCGACGGGGCCGCTCATCGCGGGCGAGAAGACAGGGAAACACGGCACGATCATTCGGTTCAAGCCCGATGCGAGCATCTTCGAGGAGACGAACTTCTCGTTCGACACGCTGAGCAATCGACTGCGCGAGCTCGCGTTCCTCAACCGCGGGCTGAAGATCGTCATAGAGGACGAGCGCGACGGTCGCGCGAACACGTTCCTGTTCAAGGGCGGCATCGTCGAGTTCGTGAAGCACCTCAACCAGAACAAGACGCCCATTCACCCGAAGGTGATGTTCTTCGAAGGCAAGAAGGGCGACATCGAGGTCGAGGTGGCGCTGCAGTACAACGACGGCTATCAGGAGAGCGTGTTTTCCTTCGCGAACAACATCAATACGCGCGAGGGCGGCACGCATCTGACGGGCTTTCGCGCCGCGCTCACGGGTCAGCTCTCCTCGTATGCCGAGCGCAACGGCTTCCTCAAGAATTTCAAGGGCGGCGTCACCGGCGACGACGTGCGCGAGGGGCTGTGTGCCGTGGTCTCGGTGCGGCTGCCCGATCCTCAGTTCGAAGGGCAGACGAAGGCCAAGCTCGGTAACACCGACCTGAAAGGCCTCGTGCAGCAGGTCGTGAACGAGAAGCTCGCCGAGGCGTTCGAAGAAGATCCGACGACGGCGCGAAAGATCGCCGACAAGTGCGTGCGCGCCGCCCAGGCCCGTGAGGCCGCGCGCAAAGCGCGTGAGCTGACGCGCAAGGGCGGCCGCGACGACGAAGGATTGGCCGCCAAGCTTGCGGACTGCTCCGAACGCGACCCGCAGTATCGCGAGCTGTTCCTCGTGGAGGGCGATTCGGCGGGCGGTTCGGCGAAGCAGGGACGCGACCGCAAGACGCAGGCCGTGCTTCCGCTCCGGGGCAAGATCATCAACTCGGAGAAGGCGCGCTACGACAAGGTCCTGTCCCACAACGAAATCCGACTGCTCATCTCTGCGATGGGTACCGGCATCGGGACGGAAGAGTTCGATCTCACGAAGCTGCGCTATCACAAGATCATCCTGATGACCGATGCCGACGTCGACGGCGCTCACATCCGCACGCTGCTGCTGACGTTCTTCTTCAGGCACATGAACGCCGTCATCGAGGCGGGCAACCTCTATATCGCGCAGCCACCACTCTTCAAGGTGAAGAAGGGCAAGGTCGAGCGATACCTGATGAACGAGCGCGAGTTCGAGGATTTTTTCCTCGGTTCGTGGGTCGCCACGGCCAGGGTGAAGATCCCTGGGATTCAGGCGCCGGTGACGGGCGAGGCGCTGCTGGAGCTGTTGCACGCGGTGAGCGAATACCGCGCGCTGTTCGGCAAGTTCGTGAAACGCGGCGTGCCGGCCTCGATTTTGAGCGAGCTCCTGCGCGAAAAATTCCGCGGCAACAAACGCGGTATCGGCCACGCGGAGATCGGCGCTGCGGTGCGGGCGGCCGCCACGGCGGTGAACGGTCACGAGGTCGAGGTGCGCCCCGGGGACAACGGCGATCCCTACACGATCGTCATTGCCGGTACGCCGCCGCTGATCTTCAGCACCGAGCTGTTCCGGTCACAGGACTACACCATCCTGCTCGAGCAATGGGAGAAGGTCGCGGCGGTCGCCAAGGGCCCCACGGTCGTGCTGGACGAGCACGATACGGAAGTGCCTGTGGCGAGCCTCGATGCGCTCTGGCGGACGGCGCTCGATAAATCGCGTACCGGCGCTTCATTCCAGCGCTACAAGGGTCTCGGCGAGATGAACCCCGAGCAGTTGTGGGAAACCACCATGAATCCGGACACGCGCACGCTTCTGAAGGTCACGATGGAAGACGCGGTCGGCGCCGACGAGATGTTCACCGTGCTGATGGGTGATGCCGTGGAGCCGCGTCGCGAGTTCATCGAGAAGCACGCGCTCGACGTCGCCAATCTGGATATTTGATTCTGTAAGCGGAGCGCGTGCTGGGCTTGAACCGCAGGTGGCCTGAGATAGAAGGCCTGGGCTCCGGACGCCCGGTCGATCGTAGGAGATAGATGCCCAACGAAAGACAGGTACCGGTTCCGATCGAAGAGGAGATGCGGAGGTCGTATCTCGACTACGCGATGTCCGTCATCGTCGGACGCGCGTTGCCGGACATCCGCGACGGCCTCAAGCCTGTCCATCGCCGCGTGTTGTTCACGATGCAGAACCTCGGCCTCGCCTATAACCGCGCCTACAAGAAGTCCGCGAAGGTCGTCGGCGAGGTGCTCGGCAAATACCACCCGCACGGCGACTCGCCGGTGTATGAAGCGCTCGTGCGGATGGTGCAGGAGTTCTCGCTCCGCTATCCGCTCGTCGACGGGCAGGGCAACTACGGCTCGATCGACGGCGATCCGCCGGCGGCCTACCGCTATACCGAGGCCCGGCTGGCGAAGATCGCGCACGAGATGCTCGCGGACATCGACAAGGACACCGTCGCGTTCGTCCCGAACTTCGACGAGTCGGAGCAGGAACCGGTCGTGTTGCCGACGCGGATTCCGAACCTGCTCATCAACGGCTCTGCAGGTATCGCCGTCGGCATGGCCACGAACATCCCGCCGCACAATCTCACCGAGGTCATCGACGCGCTCGTCACGCTGATCGACCGCCCGGACACGACGATCGAGGCGCTGATGAAGATCGTCACCGGGCCGGACTTCCCGACCGCGGGTTACATCTACGGCACCTCCGGCATCCGCGAGGCGTATACGAGCGGGCGCGGCACGATCACGCTGCGCGCCAAGGCCCACTCCGAGAAGCTGCGTGGCGGCCGCGAGGCGATCATCATCAGCGAGCTGCCGTACCAGGTGAACAAAGCCAGTCTCATCGAGAAGATCTCGGAGCTGATGAAGGAGAAGAAGATCGAGGGTATATCGGAGATCCGCGACGAGTCCAACCGCGAGGGCATCCGCGTGGTGATGGAGCTTGGCCGCGGCGAGATTCCGCAGATCATCCTCAACCAGCTCTACAAGCACACACAGATGCAGACGACGTTCGGCGTCATCATGCTCGCACTCGTCGATCGCCGCCCGCAGATCGTCAACCTCAAGCAGGCGCTCGAGGCGTTCGTCCACTTCCGCCGCGAAGTCGTGACCCGGCGGACGCGCTACGACCTCGCGCGGGCCGAAGAGCGCGCCCACATCCTCGCCGGCCTGCGCAAGGCCGTCGAGCAGCTGGACGTCGTCATTCGCATCATTCGCGAGGCGCCGAACGCCGACGCCGCGCGCGATACATTGATGCGGCGGCTCGAGCTCACCGAGATCCAGGCGAAGGCCATCCTCGACATGCAGTTGCGGCGGCTGGCCGCCCTCGAGCGGCAGAAGATCGTCGAGGAGCACGAGGAAGTCCTGAAGCTCATCGAAGAGCTCAAGGGCATCCTCGCCTCCGACGCCAAGCTGATGGGCATCATCAAGGACGAGCTGCGGGCGATCAAGGAGGAGTACGGCGACGCGCGGCGCACCGAGATCCTCACCGAGACCAGCGAGCTCACGATCGAGGATCTGCTCGCCGACGAAGAGATGGTCGTCACGATCACGCGCTCGGGCTACATCAAGCGCACGCACGTCGAGGCGTATCGGAGCCAGAAGCGCGGCGGCAAGGGCGTGACCGGCATGGAGACGAAGGAGGAGGACATCGTCGAGGACCTCTTCATCGCCTCGACGCACGCGAACCTCCTCTTTTTCACCAACCTCGGCAAGATCCACTGGCTGAAGGTGCACGAGATTCCGGAAGGCGGGCGCCAGGCCAAGGGCAAGGCCATGGTGAATCTCCTCGCGCTCGGCGAGGGCGAGCAGGTCGCGACGTGCGTGCCCGTGCGTGACTTCGGCGCCGGCGGGTACATCTTCTTCTGCACCAAGCAGGGGAAGGTCAAAAAGACCGAGCTCGAGGCGTACTCGCACCCGCGCGCCGGCGGCATCCAGGCCATCGGCCTCGAGGACGGCGATACCGTGATCACCGCGCGGCGCACCGACGGCACGCGGGAGGTCATGATTGCGACCAAGCTCGGCATGGCGATCCGCTTCCCGGAGAACGAGGTGCGTCCGATGGGACGTGCCGCGGCCGGCGTCCGCGGCATCGACGTCGACGACGGCGACGAGGTCATCGCCGCGGACGTCGTCCACGAGGGCTCCCAGATTCTCACGATCTCCGAGCGCGGGTATGGCAAGCGCACGCCTCTCGACGAATACCGCCTGCAGGGGCGAGCCGGCAAAGGCATCATCGACATCAAGACGGGGGGGCGCAACGGCACCGTCGTCGGCATGCTGCAGGTGCGGAGCGGGGACGATGTGCTCGTGATCACCACCAAGGGCAAGATCATCCGCATTCCTGCTGGCGACGTGTCGTCGCAGGGCCGCAATACGATGGGCGTGCGCATCATCGACCTCGACGCCGACGACAAGGTCGGCTCGATCGCTCGCGTCGAGGGCGAGGCCGCAGCTCCCGCCGAAGCGTCGTAGTGTCGTGCTCGACCTGCGGCTGATCCGCGAACGCCCCGACGAGGTCCAACGTGCGCTCGCGGACAAGGGCGGCGCGGAGCTCATCCCCGAGATCCTCTCGAGGGACACCGAGCGCCGGCGGCTGATCAAGGACGCCGAAGACCTCAAGGCTCAGCGCAATACCGCGTCCGAAGCCATTGGCCGCGCGCGAAAGGCCGGGCAAGACGCCAGCGCCGAACAGGCCCGCATGCGCGAGGTCGGCGACCGCATCAAGACGCTCGACGCCGAGGTCAAGGCCGTCGACGAGACGATCGAGACGCTGCTTGCGCAGGTTCCCAACGTGCCGCACCCATCGGTGCCGCGCGGGAAGAGCGACGAGGAGAACGTCGAGATCCGTCGCTGGGGCACGCCGCGACGATTCGAGTTCGACCCCAAACCACACGAGGACGTCGGCGGTGCGTTGGGGCTGCTCGACATGGACCGCGGCGCCAAGCTCGCGAAGGCGCGCTTCGCGGTCATGTGGGGGGCACTGGCGCGGCTCGAGCGCGCGATTGCGGCGTTCATGCTCGACATCCAGACGCGTGAGCACGGCTACACCGAAGTGTGGGTCCCGCATCTCGTCAGCGGCGAGACGATGCTGCGCACGGGCCAGCTGCCGAAGTTCGAGGAGCAGCTGTTCAAGACGATCGAGGCCGACGAAGGCCGCACGCTGTACCTCATTCCGACTTCTGAGGTCCCGCTCACCGCGCTGCACGGCGGCGAGGTCCTCGCCGAAGCGTCGCTGCCGCGCAAGTACACGGCGTTCACACCGTGCTATCGCCGCGAAGCGGGCACGTACGGTAAGGACATGAAGGGCATCTTCCGGAACCACCAGTTCGACAAGGTGGAGCTCGTCAAGCTCGCCACAGCGGCCCAGGGCTTCGACGAGCTCGAGTCGATGGTGCGCGATGCCGAGACGGTGCTGCAGCGGCTGGAGCTGCCCTATCGCGTCGTGGAGCGCTGTGCCGGCGACGTCGGCTTCAGCGCGGCCAAGGGCTACGACATCGAGGTGTGGCTGCCCGGGCAGCAGCGCTATCGCGAGATCTCGTCGTGCTCGACCTACGCCGATTTCGGCGGGCGCCGCGCGGACATTCGCTACAAGCCTGCCGGCGGCGGCCGGCCCGAGTTCTGCCACACGCTCAACGGCTCCGGCCTCGCGGTCGGACGAACACTCATCGCGGTGCTCGAGAACTACCAGAATGCCGACGGCACCGTCACGATTCCGCCCGCGCTGCGTGCGTACGCGGGCGACCTCGCGACGCTCGCGTCTTCACGCTGATGCGCGTATGTGGAACGTGGATCGTCAGCGCCGCACTCGTGTTGTCGGCGTGTGCGTCGGTGCCGACGGGGCCGAGCGTCCTGGTGCTCCCCGGCGGAGGAAAGCCCTGGGAGCAGTTCAGTCAGGACGAACGCGCATGCCGCCAGGCCGCTGCCGATGAGCTTGGCCGCACGCAAGACGGCAACGTGCCTGCGCAGCACCGGTACGACATGGTGTACGTGCAGTGCATGTACGCCGCCGGCAATGACATTCCTCTGCCGCGCGCTGCGGCAACGGCGCCGACAACGCCCGAACACGTGCCGCCGGGCACCCCGACGGCCGCGCCGATGACATGGCCGCCCACGCCGGCGCAGCTCGATTGCGAGCGGAGCGGTGGTGTATGGCGAGCCGCACTCGACTTCTGCGAGTTTCCGTCACCGGAAGTGGGGCCAATGCGACGCTGGAGATAGACGCGCTCATAGCGTGACCGCGTCGTACTTCGCCGCGCGCGCGGCTGAGTCTCCGAGACCGTACCGTGCTTGCGCGGCGCACACGAGCACAGCGGCATGTCGCTCGCATAGCTCGGCGGTGCAGGAGATCTCGGCATGCACCCGTCCGGACAGAACAAGCTTCTGGCCGCTCTTCCAGAGGACGTCTATCGACGCCTCGAGCCCGCGCTGTCCACGGTCGCGCTGTCTCTGAAAGACGTACTGTACGAGGCCGATCAGGCGATCGCGCACGCGCACTTTCCGCTGAGCGGCGTGATGTCGCTGGTCCTCACCATGAAGGACGGCACGACGGTCGAAGTCGGCGCGGTCGGCAACGAGGGGTTTGTTGGGCTGCCCGTGTTCCTCGGAGACGATACGAGCCCGATGAAGGCGTTGTGCCAGGTGCCCGGCGACGTCGTGCGCATGCCGGTGGACGCCTTCAGGCAAGAGATCTCGGCCGGTGATGGCATCCTTCGTCGCGTTGTCGCGAAATACGCACACGCTCTCATCAACCAGGTGTCCCAGTCCGTCGCCTGCAATCACCTCCACACGGTCGAGCAGCGCCTGGCCCGCTGGCTCCTGATGACGCACGATCGGGTCGGCAAGGATGAATTCCCCGTGACGCAGGAGTTCATCGCGCAAATGCTCGGCGTGCGGCGTCCGAGCGTTACCATCGCCGCCGGACTCCTCGAAAAGGCCAAGCTCATCGGCTACAAACGCGGACATGTCACCGTGATCGACCGACAAGGGCTCGAGGCGGCGACGTGCGAGTGTTACGCGAACGTCAGGCGCGAATACGAGCGGCTCCTCGGCGGCAATTCGACGACGCCCTGAGCCAATCGTGCATGGTCGCTCGTCGGCGCGATAGGCTTCACCACCGAGGCCTCGGGCACTCCTGCCTGCCGTGTCGCGGCAACCGACGAGAGAGGCGTGAGCCGCGTATGAGATCGATCGCCGGGCGGCGCATTCTCATGTGCTTCTCGCGTCGCTCTCATCCGGGCGCGGTACGCCCAAAGGTAAGGAGGGACGTGAGGATCGTGAAGATAAGCAGGGACGCAGTTTTGATGGATGTGACGAAGGACTCGATCGGCCGGGGAGCGCTGGCCGGGCTGGTCGCCGCCGTCGCGGACGGCGTGCTGCTGCAGCTCGCGCACATGTCGACCCCGGATGGGGTGCGCGAGTCGGCGATGCTGCTGGTCGCCGGTGCCGTCCACTCGCGCGCCGACGCCGTCGGATGGGTGGCGTATCTCGTCTACGGCGCGCTCATCGGCGCCGGCTTCGGCTGGCTCTTGTCGCGCCAGAAGCTCGCCGAGGGCTCCGACCTGATATGGGGCGGCCTCTACGGCGCGTTCTGGTGGATCTTCTCCAGCCTGGTGATCATCCCGGCTCTACACGGAATCGGGCCGATGATGCCTGCCGCGATCGATCTCATTCGCGACGCGTCGGTCGCCTGGTTCGCCGCCAACATCGTCTGGGGCGTGCTGATGGGCGGTCTCTATGCGGCGCTCGTGGCGCGACGAACACGCGAGGCCGAGCAGGGCGTCGTCGATCACCGGCCGCCCCGGGCGGCGTAATGATCGCGTTATGACGAAGTGGTTGTGTGTCGCCCTTGTGACCGTCGTGATCGCGCTCTCTTCGTCATATCCGGGCTACGCGCGAAGCACAAACGCAAACGGTGGCGCGGCAGCCGCGCATGGCGGCGCTGGACATTGGAGCGGCTCGCCGCACGGCCACTGGGCCGGCGGTCATCACGGATTCCACGGGCATCACGGCGGCGTGATTCTCGCCGACCCATTCTGGTGGGGCGCCGACCCGTTTGGCTATTGGCCGTCACCGCCGGTGATCGCTCAGCAGCGCCGCCGGAGTACATCGAGCGACATACGCCAGGCGCTCGCGATTACTGCCCGAGCGCGGGTGCGTATTCCCAGGGTATCGAGTTGCGCCGAGCCGTGGGTCAGGGTCGCGCCTGAGCGTCTTTAGCGCTCGAGGTACGGCCGTTTTAACCCGGATAAGTTCGCGCGTCGCTCCACTGGGTCTCGCACGCCCACGAATCTCATTGACCGTGCGACACTGAGGACACGGAGGGCTAGCCTCAACTGGCAAGGCAGCGGACTTGAAATCCGCCTGGGCGCAAGCCCTTTGGGGGTTCGAATCCCTCGCCCTCCGCCAACTTCCGCACGGCGGTCCCCATCGCGGGGCCGGCTGTGCCCGTTTTTGTGCCCATCGTCAGTCGCAGTCTCTCGAGTTTACCGACGGCCTCGAGCAGATCCGCCTCGCACACGATCGCGTATCGCCGGTACACCGCTTCGATCTTGTGACCGGTGAGCTTCATAGCGGCTGAACGAGATACTCCGGCACGCTCGAGATTTCTAACCGCGGTTCTCCTAAGGTCGTGTGGGATGCGACCAGGCACGCCGGCCGTCCGGCATGCCGTCCGCCAGGCGTCGTAGAACGATTTGATCGGCGCCCCCGCCGATGGAATACCCACGGGATAATCCGACCTGTCCGGCGCTGCACGGCTTCCGTAGTCGCACGCTGCTGCTCCAGTACCGCCCGAAGCTCGCCACGTAAGGGGAACAGACGCCCCTCGCGATTCTTCGTCGTTCCGGGCTCAAGGCGTTGCGCGGGTCCCGTTGGGGATCCGAACCCGTGTTGCGACAACTCTAACCGCGCGAGCCGTCGGTTTTGGAGCAACTTCATATGGGCAAACGGGCGGAATCAGACGCTGCCTTGAACCGTGAACCCGATCGTCACCGTGGCGCACTCAGCTCGAGCTGGATGTTGTCTGGATCACGAAAGATCAGGATCGCGATGCCGAACGCTTCGCCGAGGTCGCGCACCTCGCTGTGCGGCACACCGCGCGCGTTCAGCAGCCGGACGGCATCCTCGAGCACCTTCCGGGAGGGCACGCTGAAGCTCATGTGGTCGAGGCCCACCCGATTCTCGCTAAAACGGTCGCCCTTAATCGCGCTCCCGGGATCCGGGAACGGGCCAATACCGAGGCCGACCGAACCGTTGCTGAGGAAGGCGCCGGGAC
>JBKOUQ010000239.1:0-31047 GCA_046723475.1 Candidatus Methylomirabilota bacterium | reverse complement strand
GGTGTCACGGAGTCGTTCGTTCTGATCCGCCGGTCCCCGGCGCCCGTGGCGAGTCTGATCTTGTTCATGGGTGGGCGAGGCGCGCTCGGCCTCCAGCGCGGCGCCCTCGGTGCGCGGAACACCAACTTTCTCGTGCGGACGCGTCGAACGTTCGCCGAGCGAGGGTTCCTGGTGGCCGTCGTCGACGCGCCGTCGGATCGCACCGCCGACGCGCTGGTGCGCTTCCGGACGACTCCCGAGCACGCGCTCGACGTGCGGGCACTCATCGCGGCCCTGCGCGCCGAGGCGGCCGCGCCGGTCTGGGTCGTCGGCACGAGCATGGGCAGCGTGTCCGCCGCCAGTGTCGCGGCACGGCTCGGCGCCGACGGCCCCGACGGCGTGGTGTTGACGTCCAGCGTGACGCGCGCGAACCGCCAGATGGTCGAGTCGCTCGACGACGTCGCGCTCGACAAGATCACGGTACCGGTCCTGATCGTGCATCATCGCGACGACGGCTGTCCGTCGAGCCCGTACGCCGACGCGACGTGGATCGCTCGCCGGCTCAAGGCCTCGCCCAAACACAGCGTTCTGACGTTCAGCGGCGGGGATGCGCCGCAGTCCGATCGATGCGAGCCGCTCGCGCCGCACGGCTATTTCGGCATCGAGACGCAGGTCGTCGATGCCATCGCGGCGTGGATCACCGCCGCGCCCGCGACACGCACACCGTAGCGGCGCGTCGTCGGGCCGCCACACACGCTGTGCTATAGTGCGGCACCGCCGTTCGAGAACTCCCAGCCTGGAGGCACGCATGAACGCGCTCCTCGCGCGCACCGTCGCGCTCGCCGTGATCGCCATCCTCGCCGCTCCGTCGGTCGCGCTCGCGAAGACGGAGATCCAGTGGTGGCACGCGCTGACGGCCGTGCTCGGCGAGCGGGTCAACGACATTGCGGCCAAGTTCAACGCCTCGCAGAACGACTACGACGTGAAGGCCGTGTACAAGGGCTCGTATCCCGACACGCTGAACGCCGCCATCGCCGCCTACCGCGCCAAGCAGCCGCCGCACATCGTGCAGGTGTACGACGTCGGCACACAGACGATGCTCTCCTCGGGCGCCGTGTATCCCGTCTATCAGCTCGCGAAGGATCACGGCGTGACCATCGACTGGAACGACATCATCGGCCCCGTGAAGAGCTACTACTCACAGGGCGGCAACCTGTGGTCGATGGCGTTCAACTCGTCGACGCCCGTCCTGTTCTACAACAAGGACCTCTTCAAGAAGGCGGGGCTGCCCGACAAGCCCCCCGCGACGTGGGACGAGGTCGAGGCGGCGGCCAAGAAAGTCGTCGCCTCGGGCGGCAAATGCGGGTTCAGCGCGGCGTGGCCGTCCTGGACGCTCGTCGAGAACATGCACGCGCTCCACGACCAGCCGTTCGCCGACCACGCCAACGGCTTCGACGGGCTCGCGACCACGCTCAGGATCAACGGACCGTTCGGCGTGAAGATGATGGAGCTCTTGCAGCGCGGCGGCAAAGAAGGCTGGTTCACCTACAACGGCCGCCTCAACAAAGCCGAGGCCAACATGGGCAACGGCGAATGCGGCGTGTTCCTCTCCTCCTCGGCGTACATCGGCAACCTCACCAAAGCGTCCGAGGGCAAGTTCACATGGTCGACGGGGCCGCTGCCGCGGATGGCCGGCTATCCCCAGGGGAACTCGACCATCGGCGGCGCGACGCTTTGGGTCCTCAAGGGCGCCAAGCCGGAGGAGTACAAGGGCGTCGCGCAGTTCTTCAAGTACCTGGCCTCGACCGAGAACCAGGCATGGTGGGCGGGAGTCACCGGCTACCTGCCCGTCTCCAACAGCGCCGTGAAGGCGATGGAGGCGGCCGGACACTTCACCAAGCACCCCGAGCAGCGCACGGCGATCACGCAGATGCAGTCGGGCAAGACGACGCCCAACAGCCAGGGCATCCGCCTCGGCAACTTCGCCTCGGTCCGCGATGCGATCGAGGAGCAGATGGAGAACATCTTCAGCGGCAAGAAGACCGCCAAGCAGGGCCTCGACGACGCCGTCGCGAAGTCGACCGACATTTTGAAGGAGTTCGCCGCGCTCTATAAGTGAAACGCAGCGTCTTTCCGAATCGCTGGCTGCCGTACGCCCTGGTCGCGCCGCAGATCGCGATCACGGTCGTGTTCTTCTTCTGGCCCGCCTTCGACTCGCTGCGGCTGTCGCTCTATCGCGCCTCGCCCTTCGGCGACCGGCTCATCTACGTTGGACTGACGAATTTCCAGCGGCTGTTCCGCGACGACGCCTCGGTGCGCTCATTGGGCACGAGCTTTCTCTTCTCCTTCATGGTCACCTTCGTGGGGTTGGCACTGGCGCTCCTGCTCGCCTCGCTCGCCAATGCGAAGATCCGAGGCCTCGCCGTCTACCGCTCGCTGCTGCTCTGGCCGTACGGGATCGCGCCCGCCATTGCCGGGATCATCTGGCTCTTCGTGTTCCATCCGTCGTACGGCATCCTGCCGTGGCTGCTCTCGTTCGTGACGACGTACCAGTTCAACTGGTTCCTCAAGGGCTGGGTCGCGATGGCGCTCATCATCGTGGCCGCGATTTGGAAGCAGTTCGGCTACAATCTCGCCTTCTATCTGGCCGGGCTGCAGGCGATCGAGAGCGCGGTGCTGGAGGCGGCGAGCGTGGACGGTGCGGGCCCGATCCGCCGCTTCTTCGCCATCACGTTCCCGCTGCTCTCGCCGGTCACCTTCTTCCTGTTCACGCTGAACATGACGTTCTCGTTCTTCGACGCCTTCGCCCTCGTGCACGCAGTGACGCAGGGCGGGCCCGGAGACGCGACGTCGATTCTCGTCTATCGCGCGTGGAAGGACGGCTTCGAGGGGTTGCAGCTCGGCTACTCCGCGGCACAGTCCGTCGTACTCATGGCGTTGGTGATCGTGCTGACGGCGTTTCAGTTCCGCTTCGCCGAGAAGAAGGTGACGTACTGATGGCCACCATTGCCCAGCCGGCGACCGTTCGCGTCGCCGCAACGCGGCGCGCGCGCCGCAGCGACTGGCATGCGCTGTCTGCGCACGCGATCCTCATCGCCTCGGTCGCGGTGCTCGCCTTCCCGCTCTACTACGCGTTCGTGATCAGCACGCAGACCCTGTCGCAGGTGACGACGATGCCGCCGAAGCCGTGGCCGTCCACCGCGCTCCTCGCGAACTACGCCGAGGCGTGGCATCGCGCGAACATGGGCCGCCTCCTGCTCAACAGCGCGATCGTGGCCCTAGGCGTGGCCGTCGGCAAGATCGTCATCTCCGTGCTGTCGGCCTTCGCCATCGTCTACTTCGACTTTCGCGGCAAGCAGTTCGTGTTCTGGATGATCTTCGTCACGCTCATGCTCCCGGTGCCCGTGCGCATCGTCTCCACGTACCAGGTCATGAGCGTGCTCGGGTGGGTGAACACCTACTGGGGCCTGACCGTGCCGCTGATGGCCTCGGCCACCGGGACATTCCTGTTCCGCCAGTTCTTCCGCACCATTCCCGACTCGCTGACCGAGGCCGCCCAGCTCGACGGCGCGGGGCCTATGCGCTTTCTGTGGACGATCCTGCTGCCGCTGTCGAAGGCGAACATGGCGGCGCTGTTCGTGATCCTCTTCGTCTACGGCTGGAACGACTATCTCTGGCCACTGATGATCACGAACACGCCAAACATGCGCACGGCCGTCATCGGCATCGAGATGCTGGTCCCGCGGACCTCGCAGCTGCCCGAGTGGAACATCGCGATGGCGGCCGCGATGATGGTGCTGCTTCCGCCGGTCGCCGTCATCATCGCGATGCAGCGCTGGTTCGTGAAAGGCCTGATCGAGACCGAGAAGTGATCACGCCAGTGGCAATCCCGAGGCGCGCCACGGCTGGGCCGGGGCGTGTCCGAGCGTTGGGGGTCTGGGGGCCATGTCGGGGCCCCCAGCAAGACAGATGACCCGGGTCGCCGCGCATCGCGGCGGCGCTCGCCTCTGGCCGGAGAACAGCCTGCGCGCGTTTCGCGAGTCGCTGGCCCTCGGTGTCGACCTCGTCGAGCTCGACCTCCACATGGCCGCCGACGGCGCGCTCGCGGTGATCCACGACGCGACGCTGCGCCGCACGACGGACCGCCGCGGCCGCATTCGTGCGCGCACGGGGGCCGAGCTGCGCCAGGCGCGCCTGCGGGGTCCCGATCGCCGGCTCACCACCGAGCGCCTCGCGCTCTTCGACGACGTACTCGGGATCGTCGCGGCGTCCGAGGGCGGCCTGCTCGTCGAGGTCAAGGTGCCTGGGCGTGGGCTCGGCGTGCGCTATCTGCCGGGGCCCCGCATCCGGCCCGGCGCGCGCTACCACGGGATCGAGGAGCGGACGATCGACGCCCTCTCGCGCGCGCGGCTGCTCGACCGCGCGAACCTGATGTCATTCAACCCGGCGGTCGTCGAGCACGCGCGCGCGCTGGCTCCGAAGCTGCGGACGACGCTGCTCGTCTCGACGATGCACGTGCGGCTGGCTCGCGCGCGACCGGCCGACACCATTGGCTGGGCCCGACGCTTCGGCGCCACCGACGTGGGGTTGAACCACGCGCTGGTCGACGCGAGCGTGGTCGATGCGGCGCGCGCGGCCGGCGTCGCCGTCGGGGTGTGGACCGTCAACGACGAGCCGGAGATGCGCCGTCTCATCGCGCTCGACGTCGACGTGATGACGAGCGACCGTCCCGATCTCGCGCTGCGCGTGCTGGGCCGCGCATGAGCGTTTCGCGGTAATCTCCCGTGACCATGACGGGCCGCTTCGTGCTCGCGCTCGACCAGGGCACGACGGGCTCGACGGCGCTCGTCGTCGACCCCGCCGGCGCCGTTCGTGCCCGCGGCTACGCCGAAGTGCCGCAGCACTACCCGCGTCCGGGCTGGGTCGAGCATGACCCGGACGACCTGTGGACGACGGTCGAGCGCGCGGCCCGCCAGGCGCTCGCCGCCGCCGGCCTTCACGGCGACGACGTCGCCGCCATCGGTATCACGAATCAACGCGAGACGACGATCGTGTGGGATCGCACGACCGGCGCGCCGATCCATCGCGCGATCGTCTGGCAGTGCCGCCGCACGGCGGCCGCATGCGATCGCCTGCGCGCCGCCGGCCACGAGGCCGACGTGCGTCAACGCACGGGGCTGGTGCTCGACGCGTACTTTTCGGGGACGAAGATCGCGTGGCTGCTCGATCAGGTACCGGACGCGCGACGGCGTGCCGCGCGTGGGCAGCTCGCATTCGGGACCGTCGACTCGTGGCTGCTGTGGAAATTGACACGTGGGCGCGTGCACGCCACCGACGTGACGAATGCGTCCCGCACGCTGTGCCTGAACCTCGCGACCGTCGACTGGGACGACGCGATGTGCGCGCTGCTCGACGTGCCCCGCGAAGTGCTTCCCGACATCGTCGATTCCTCCGGACCGTGTGCCGAAACCGCGGATCTCGGCTGGCTCCCGCGCGGCGTCCCCATCGCCGGCATCGCGGGCGATCAGCAGGCCGCGCTGTTCGGGCAAGCGTGCTTCGCCCCGGGCGATGCGAAGAACACGTACGGCACGGGGTGCTTCGCGCTCGTCAACACCGGCGAGCGTCCCGTGCTGTCGGCGCACGGGCTGCTGACGACGGTGGCGTGGCGCATCGGCGGCCGCACGACGTACGCGGTCGAGGGCGCGGTGTTCGTCGCCGGCGCGGCCGTCCAGTGGCTGCGCGATGGTCTCGGAATCATTGCCGAGGCGCCGGAGACACAGGTTCTTGCCGAGTCGGTGCCGGACACGGGAGGGGTGTACTTCGTTCCCGCGTTCGTCGGCCTCGGCGCGCCGTACTGGGATCAGCACGCGCGCGGCACGATCGTCGGTCTCACGCGCGGCACGACGCGGGCGCACCTGGCGCGCGCGGCGCTCGAAGCGATCGCGTTTCAGAGCCGCGACGTGCTCGACGCGATGGCCGCCGACGCCAAGGCCGCCATCGCCCGGCTCCCCGTCGACGGCGGCGCCGTCGCGAACGATTTCCTCTGCCAGTTCCAGGCCGACGTCCTCGACGCCGTGGTGGAGCGGCCCGCCGTCATCGAGACGACCGGTCTCGGCGCGGCATACCTTGCCGGGCTTGGCGCCGGCCTCTGGCGCTCGCTGGACGCCGTCGCCGAGCGGCGAACGATCGAGCGCACGTTCCGACCGGCGATGACCGCCGCGGAGCGAGCGGCGCGCTACGAAGACTGGAAGCGCGCGGTGGAGCGGTCGCGCGGTTGGGCGACGAGCTGAGCCGCGGCACATCATGTCCCGACAGCGGGCGACAAGGAGCCCACGAATGATGCGACGAACGTTTGGAGTGGTGCTGGCCGCGACGATGCTGCTCGTGACGAGCGGCGCGCTCGCACAGGCGCCGATCGAGAGCGAGCTCAACCTCATCACGCCGGTCTCGAAGTTCATCCACGACGCGGCGCTGAAAGCCTTCGCGGAGTACGCGAAGGAAAAGTGGAACGTCGCGCTGAAGGTCAATGCGATTCCTGCCGGTACGCCGATCGCGTACGGTCGCATCGTCGAGTGGAAGGGCAAGCCGGAGGTCGACATCTTCTGGGGCGGCGAGTCGGCGCTGTTCGAGAAGCTCGCCGAGCAGAAGCTGCTGCAGAAGGTCGAGATCTCGCGCGAGGCGTGGGAGTCGATTCCTGCGTCGATCGGCCGGCCGAAGCCGATCCCGCTCAAGGACAAGGACGGCTACTGGATCGGGACCGCGCTCGAGCCATACGGGCTCGTCTATCACCCGAAGAAGATCCAGCGCCTGGGCATCCCGGAACCGAAGGACTGGGACGACCTGCTCAATCCCAAGCTCAAGGGCGAGGTCGCGCAGTGCGCGCCGACGCGCTCGTCGTCGTCGAATGCGACGTACGAGGTCATTCTCTCGATGTACGGCGAAGACAACGGCTGGGAATGGCTCCGCAAGCTCGCCGCGAACACCGGCCATTTCACCGCGCGCAGCCGCGACGTGCCGACCGTCGTCGCCAAGGGCGAGTACACGGCCGGCTTCGCTGTGCCCTCGTACATGGCGTTCGAGGAGAAGCTCGCGGGATTCGACCTCAAGTTCGTCGCGCCCAAGAACGCGTTCGTGACGCCCGAGCCGATGGCCATCCTGGCCGGCGCGCGCAACCCGAAGGCCGCGCGCGCCTTCATCGAGTTCCTGCTGACGGAGCGTGGTCAGAAGGTCTTCATGGAGCGCGGGTTGTTTCCGATCACACCGAAGTACAAGGTGCAGGGCGCGCCCGGCTCGACCGCCGAGATGGCCGTGGAGTTCACCGGTGGCGTGCGCTCGTACTTCGACCGCGAAGTCTCCAACGTGTACGACGAGACGGTCGCCGCCAAGCGCTCCGAGGCACTCAAGACGAAGTTCCACAGCGACATCGAGGCGACCTGGAAGAAACCATGATCGGATGAACATCACGCTGCGAGACGTCACCAAGCGGTTCACGACCACGACCGCCGTCGACGGTGTGTCGCTCGACATCGCCGACGGCGAGCTGTTCACGCTCCTCGGTCCATCCGGATGCGGCAAGACGACGCTGCTGCGGATGATCGCCGGCTTTGCCGCGGTGGACGACGGGGCGATCTTCTTTGGCACACGTCGAGTCGATGGCATGCCGCCGTACGCGCGCAACATCGGGATGGTCTTTCAGAACTACGCGCTGTGGCCGCACATGACCGTGCGCGGCAACGTGACGTACGGCCTGCGGCTCCGAAAGCTTCCCGCTGCCGAGATCGCGCGGCGGCTGGCGGCCGGCCTGGCGAAAGTGAATCTCACGGGCCTCGAGGACCGTTATCCGGGCCAGCTCTCGGGCGGGCAACAGCAGCGGGTCGCGCTGGCGCGCGCGCTCGTGCTGAATCCGGACATCCTGCTGCTCGACGAGCCGCTGTCGAACCTCGACGCCAAGATCCGCGTGCAGGTGCGCGGCGAGATCCGCGCGCTGCAGCACGAGCTCGGCATCACCACCGTGTACGTCACCCATGATCAGGAGGAGGCGCTGTCGCTGTCCGACCGCGTCGCGGTCATGCGCGACGGCCGCGTGCAGCAGGTCGCCGCGCCGAAGACCGTGTACGAGCGGCCGGTGAATCGCTTCGTCGCGGACTTCGTCGGCACCAACAACTTCATCCCCGGCGTCGTCAAGGAGCGCACCGAGGCGCACGCGCTCGTCGATACGCCGCTCGGCCTCATCCGGGCACGCCCGGGCGGTGTCGCGGCGGGCGGCGCGTGTGTCGTGGCCGTGCGTCCGGAGAACGTGACGCTGCACGGCGCGGCCGACAACGTCGTCGACGGACGCGTGCGGCTCGCCGCGTACCTCGGCAACACGCTGCGCTACGACCTCGAGACGGCGGCCGGCGTCGTGCTCAAGGTCGACGTCGGCGACCCGTGGCAGCACGAAGTCTTGCCGGTCGGTCGCGCCGTGACCGCGGCATTCGCCGCGTCGACGGCGATCGTGCTGCGTGACGATTGAACGGGCCGTGGCGGACACCGCCACGGCCGGCGCGATGGCTCGGCGAACCGGATGGCGCGCCGCCGTACCGGCGCTCGGCGTCGCGCTCATCTGGGCCTTTCTCGCCGTATTCCTCCTGTACCCCCTCGCGCGTGTCTTCTACGACGCCTTCAGCGACGAGGCGGGACGGCTGACGCTCGACAACGTGGTGGCGTTCGTCGGCGATGCGTTCTACCGCCGCTCGCTCTGGAACTCGCTGGTGCTCGGGCTCGGCACGGTGGTGACGACCTCAGCGCTCGGCGTCGCGATCGCGCTGCTGCTCGTGCGGTACGAGTTCCCGGGCCGCGACGTGTTCGGGTATCTCACGCTCATTCCGATGATTTCGCCGCCACTAGTCGGCGTGCTCGGCTTTACGTTCATCATGGGCAAGGCCGGCACCGTCAACATCCTCCTCGAGGACTGGCTCGGGCTTGCCCGGCCGATCAATTTCGTCTACGGCCTCCACGGTGTGCTGCTCGTGGAGACGCTGCACCTGTTTCCGATGATCACGCTGAACGTGATCGACGCGCTCGGCCGCATCGATCCCTCGCTCGAGGAGGCCGCCGAGAGCGTCGGGGCGCGGACGTGGCGCCGGCTCGCGGCGATCACGCTGCCCCTCACGACGCCGGGCTACGTGGCCGGGGCGCTGCTCGTGTTCATCTGGACGTTTTCGGATTTCGCGACGCCGCTCATTCTCGGCGTGCACGATCTGCTGGCCGCGCAGGCGTACCTGAACATCGTGCAGTTCGTCGACCGCCGCTTGTTCCGCATGGGGCTCGTGATCTCGGCGCTCATGGTCGTGCTCGCCGTCGTATTCCTCGTGGCGGCGCGGCGCTACGTCGCCATCAAGGACTACTCGTCGCTGTCGTACTCACGCGTGGCCCGCCGCCGGCTGCGTCCGCTGGCCGCCGCCGGTGCCATCACGTTCCTGTCCGCGGTGATGCTCGCGGCGTTCGTGCCATATCTGGGCGTCGCGCTCGCCTCCGTCGGCCGTGGCTGGTCGATGACGCCGTTTCCCGTGCACTACACGGGCCTGTTCTTCGAGCGGGTCATCGTCGAGACGCCGAAGTACGTCGTCAACAGCTTCCTGTACTCGGGGCTCGCCGTCGTGTTGTGCCTGGTGATCGGCGTGCCGCTCGCGTGGATCATCGCGCGCACCCGGCTGCCTGGCCGCGACATCCTCGACGGGCTCAACACGCTGATCCTCGCGGTGCCGGGCACCGCGATCGGCATCGCGTATATCCGAGCCTTCCACGTCGAGCTGCCGTGGCTTGGCGTGCCGCTGACGAGTCTGTGGATCATCGTGCCGATCGTGCTCGCCGTGCGCCGGCTCCCGTACACGGTCCGCGGCTCGTACGCGTCGCTGCTGCTCGTGCCCCGTTCCCTGCAGGAGGCGGCGGCCAGCGTGGGCGCCACCGGCGCGCGGTCATTCCGAGACGTCACGCTGCCGCTCGTGTGGCGCGGCGTGCTGGTCGGCTCGCTGTTCTCGTTCATGACCTCGCTGCAGGAGGCGTCCGCGGTGCTGTTTCTCTCGCTCGGGGGCTGGGAGACGATTCCGGTCGGCATCTTCGCCTTCTACATCGCCGGCAGCGCCAACGAGGCGGCAGCGCTCGGCGTCATCCTCATCGCCGTCGCGGCCGTCAGTGTCGTCGTCATCAACCGCGTCGCGGGCGCGCGCGTGGGTGGGATGTTCGGCTAGGTTGTACTGTCTCTTCACAAGCTCTGGGCCCTGTGCTAGTGTTTCGGCTCGCATGGCGCAGCCCGGGGAAAAATCGGCCTGGTCGGCGCTCGGTGAGTTGTCCTCGGTCGGCTTCGCGATGGTACTCGCCACCGTGATCGGGCTGGCCGGCGGTTACTACTTGGATCGATGGCTCGGCACCACGCCGTGGCTGCTGCTCGTGGGCCTGGGCTTCGGCATTGCCGCAGGGTTCGTGATCTTCTTTCGCTCGGTCAACAGAGCGAACCGGGAGCTCGATGAGTCGAAGTGATCTGACCGCGCGCGTCTCGCGCGACGCGTGCGTGCTCGGCGTTGCCCTCACCGCGCCCGCTGCGTGGCTCGCCGGACTGGAAGGCGCGCTCGGCGCGGCGGCCGGCGCAGGCATCGCGGTGGTCAACTTCCGCTGGCTCGCCTCCCGTGTCAGCAGCGCGCTCGCCGGCGCCTCCGCCGAGCGCCCGATGTGGACGCTGGGTGCGGCCCTTCGCCTGACGGCGCTGGCGGCGATGGTTACCGCGGTGCTCGTCAGTGGCCATGCTCACCCGCTCGCTCTCGTGGTCGGCCTCAGCGTGATCCCGATCACCGTGATCTCGCAGGGCCTGCGGGCCGCGCGCGAGGACGTGTGATGGAAGCGATCGAGCACCCGCCGATCTTTCACCTCCCCGGAATCCCGGACCACGTGACCTATACCTGGGTCGTGATGATCGTGCTGACGGTCATCGCGTTCATGGCCTCGCGCCGACTGGAGCTCGTGCCGCGCGGTGCGCAAAATCTCATGGAGATCGTGCTCGAGCAGATCCAGGGGATGATCGACGACGTGATGGGCCCACAGGGGCGCCCGTATCTGCCGCTCATCGCCACGCTCGGCCTCTTCATCTTCGCCGCGAATCTGATGAGCCTGATTCCCGGTACGACCGGGCCCACCACCAATCTGAACACGACCGCGGCATGTGCGCTCGTCGTGTTTTTCGCCTACCACGCGATCGGGATCAAAAAGCAAGGCGTTGCGACGTACATCAAGCACTTCATGGGACCGGTCGTGTGGCTCGCGCCGTTGATGATGCCGATCGAGATCATCAGTCACCTCGCCCGGCCGCTGTCGCTCACGCTCCGGCTGTTCGGCAACATGGTCGGCGGCCACATCCTGCTCGCCGTCATCTTCTTCTTGATGGGGCTCAACGGGCTGATCGGCTGGGCGCTGTCGGGCAGCGCCGCCGGCGCGGTCGTCGGCGGTATCAGCGGGCTCATCGCGATCGCGTTCACGGTGGGGTTTCTCTACCCGCTCAAGATGCTCGTCTCGCTTCTGCAAGCCTTCATCTTCGTGATGCTGACGATGCTCTACATCGCCGGCGCCATCGAGCACGCCGAGGAAGGGCACGGCGGCCATGGCGCGGAGCACCACGACTCCGGCCATCACTAGCAACCACCGTACAGAGGAGGACCGTCGTGCGACGTTCACTGATGCTGGCAAGTCTGTTCGTTCTCGCCTACCCGGGCTGGGCCCTGGCGCAGGCTCCGGGCGCGGCGACCGGCAGCTGGGTGGGGCCGTTTACCGTCATCGCAGCCGGTATCGGCATGGCCATCGCCGCCGGTTTGTGCGGTTTGGGGCAGGGACGCGCCGTCGCCGCGGCCGTGGAGGCCATGGGTCGGCAGCCGGGCGCCGCGGCCCGGATCCAGACCGCCATGATCATCGGTCTGGCGCTCATCGAGTCGCTCGCGATCTACACCCTCGTCATCGCGCTCATCTTGCTGTTCGTGAAGGGCATCAACTTCGCGTGATCTCAGTCGCGTGAGGTCGGGCGGCCGGACGTCCGTCGCGACGGGCGTCCGGCCGATGTGCTGACATGCCACGACGCTCGGCGTCCCGTGCCTTGCGGATTCCGGAGATGACGATCCACCGTCTCTCCGTGTACACGCGCTGTCTGTCGCAGCTCGAAGAGGATGGCGTCAAGACCATCTCGTCGCAGGAGATGGCCGACCGCTTCGGGCTCAACTCCGCTCAGGTTCGTAAAGACCTCGCGTACTTCGGCGAGTTCGGCGTGCGGGGTATCGGCTATTACGTGGCCGGCCTCAAGACGGAGCTACAGCGAATCCTCGGACTCGATCGCGCCTGGCCAGTCGTGCTCGTCGGCTTCGGCAACCTCGGCTCGGCGCTTTTCCACTACAAAGGGTTCGGCCGTCAGGGTTTCCGAATCGCCGCCATCGTTGACGACGATCCGGCCAAGCTCGCGCGCGAGGTGGAGGGCGTCCCGATTATCGCCAGCCGCGACCTCGCGCGCGAGGTTCGGGCCCGGGGCATCCTCATCGGGATCGTCGCCGTGCCCGCCGAGTCGGCGCAGGCGGTCACCGATCAGCTCCTCGCCGCCGGCATCCGGGCGATCCTGAACTTCGCGCCGGCCCGGCTGAGGGTGCCGCGCGACGTGCGCCTGCAAAACGTCGATCTGTCGATCGAGCTCGAAACGCTGTCGTTCTACCTCGCTCAGGGCTTCCGCTCCTAGCCGATCGCTGGGCGCCCGGTGCCCCGCGGCCGTGATACCGTGAGTCGACCGCGATGTTGAGGAACTGGCAGGCGTTCGAGGACCTGGCGAAAAGGTTCGCCCAGGGAGACGTCTGTCTGCGCGCCGGCGGACTCACGGGCTCGGCGCGCGCGCTCGTCGTCGCGGAGCTGCTGCAGCGCCATCCGCGCCCCGTGCTCGTCGTGGTGGCGACCCTCGCCGAGGCCCACCGCTTCGCGCAGGATCTGAAGTTCTTCGGCGCGCCGGCCGTGGAGTTCCCCGAGCGCGAGCCCCAGCTGTGGAAGGGCGGACACCATCGCGAGGCCGAGGCGGAGCGCGCCATGATCGTCCGGCGCCTCGCCGCCGGCGACCCCATCATCGTCGTCGCCACTCCGGCCGCACTCGACACACCGCTCCCGACGCCCGGCGAGTTTCGCGAAGGCACCCTGCGGCTCGCGACGCGCGATCGTCTCGACCGTGAGCTGTTGCTGGAGGCGCTCGACACGGCGGGTTACGAGCGCGTGGATACCGTGGCCGAGGTCGGTCAGTGGAGCGCGCGCGGCGGCATCGTCGACATCTTCTCGCCCATGCACCCGATCCCGGCGCGGCTCGAGTTCGACGGCGACGACGTCGAATCGATCCGCCTCTTCGATCCGACGACGCAGCGATCGACCGCCACCGTGGACGAGCTCCTCGTCCTGCCGCTGATCGCCGTGCCAGACACGCCGGACGAGACCGCGACGCGACTGATGCGGTACTTCCCGGCCGACGCGCCCGTCGTCGTCGATGCTCCGCGTCTGCTGGACGAGACGTCCGAGGACGCGCCCGGCCGCCGCCCGCTGGCCGACATCGTCGCGGGCCGTCCCCGCCTCGAGCTCGAGGTTCTCGCCGCGGACGACAGTGACGTCAGGCTCGAAGCGCTCGCGCTCGATCCGTACTCCGGCAAGTTCAATCGCCTCGTCGACGACCTCACTCGCTGGCGGAGCGAAGGCTTCACGGTGCGCCTGGTGGCCGCCGACGCCGGCCAGGCCGATCACCTGCGCGACATCTTGCACGACCACGAGCTCGACACGCGGGTGATCGAACGCCTCGACGCCGATGATGCGATCGCGATCGTGGTGGGCGAGCTGACGGGCGGCTTCGTCATCCCTGCGGTCGGCCTCGTCGTGCTGGCGGAGACCGAAATCTTCGGTGCGCGCCGGCGCACGCTGCGTCGGCCGAAGTATCAGCGCGGCGCGGCGCTCACGGCGTTCACCGACCTCGCCGTCGGGGACCTGGTCGTGCACGAGGACCACGGCATCGGCAAGTATCTCGGCCTGCGCACGATGCATATCGGTGACAAAGACGCCGACTTCCTGCTGCTCGAGTACGCCGACAGCAACCAGCTCTACGTCCCCGTCGACCGCCTCGATCTCGTGTCGAAGTACCTCGGCGCGGACACGGGTGCGGCGCGCCTCGACCGGCTGGGCGGCGCATCGTGGCAGCGGGTCAAAGAGTCCGTGCGCGCGGCGCTGCGCGAGATGGCGGAGGAGCTGCTCAAGCTGTATGCGCGCCGCTCCGTCGCCGAGGGGCACCACTTCGCCGCCGACACGCCGTGGCAGCGCGAGTTCGAAGCCGCGTTCCGGTTCGAGGAGACGCCGGATCAGCTGCGCGCGATCAAAGACGTCAAGCGCGACATGGAGAGCGAGCGCCCGATGGACCGCCTCGTCGCCGGTGACGTCGGGTACGGCAAGACGGAGGTCGCGCTGCGCGCCGCGTTCAAGGCCGTGGCCGATGGCATGCAAGTGGCGGTGCTCGTGCCCACGACCGTGCTCGCGCAGCAGCACTGGTCGACGTTCACCGAACGCTTCTCCACGTTTCCCGCGAAGGTCGAGCTGCTGTCGCGCTTTCGGTCAGCCAAGGAGCAGAAGGCGATCGTCGAAGGGCTGCGGAAGGGCACGGTCGACGTGGTCATCGGCACCCATCGCCTGCTCGGCAAGGACGTCGCGTTCAAGAACCTGGGTTTGCTCATCGTCGACGAGGAGCATCGCTTCGGCGTCGCGCACAAGGAGCGCGTGAAGCAGCTGCGCGCCTCCGTCGACGTGCTGGCGATGACGGCCACGCCGATCCCGCGCACGCTCTACATGTCGCTGTCCGGCGTGCGCGACATGTCGGTCATCGAGACGCCGCCGGTAGACCGGCTCCCCATCGAGACGGTCGTGCGACGCTTCAACCGGGCCGTGATCAAGGAGGCGCTCGACCGCGAGCTCGAGCGCGGCGGGCAGGTGTTCTTCGTTCACAATCGCGTGCAGTCGCTCCCGTCGATGGCGCGTTTCGTCCAGGAGATTGCGCCCGACGCGCGCGTGATCATGGCGCACGGGCAGATGCAGGAGCGCGAGCTCGAGGCCGCGATGGTGAAGTTCATCGACGGCCAGGCGGACATCCTCGTCTCGACGGCCATCGTCGAGTCGGGTCTCGACATCCCTGCCTCGAACACGATCATCGTGAACCGCGCGGACCGGTTCGGACTGGCGCAGCTCTATCAGCTGCGCGGTCGCGTGGGCCGCGAGCGGCAGCAGGCGTACGCGTATTTGCTCGTGCCCGCCGATGGGCGCGTCGACGAGCAGGCGCAGCGGCGGCTCCGCGCGCTGCAGGAGCTGACCGAGCTCGGCTCGGGCTTCAAGCTGGCGATGCGGGATCTCGAGATCCGGGGGGCGGGCAACCTTCTCGGCGCCCAGCAGCACGGCCACATCGCGGCGGTCGGCTACGATCTTTACGCCAAGCTCCTGGCCGAGGCTGTGCGAGAATTGGGCGGCGATGCGACGGCCGCGACCGTCGAGCCGGTAATCAGCGTCGCGGAGGAAGGCTTCATCCCCGAAGACTATGTGCCCGAGGTCAACCAGCGTCTGGCGCTGTACAAGCGGCTCGCCGGCGCCGCCGCGGAGCCCGAGATCGAGGACATCCGGGCAGAGCTGGTCGACCGGTTCGGCCCGCTGCCCGAGCCCGCGCGGCGCCTGCTCGACATCGTTCGGATCCGCGTCGCCGCCCGCGCTCTGCGGATCGAAAAGATCGAAGCCGGCGAGGGGCGCGCGTTGATCACGTTCGCGCCGTCCACGCAGATCGATCCCGCCCGGCTCGTGCACGCGATTCAGGTCAGTCGCGGACGGCTGGCGATGAAGCGGGAGTTCACCATCGAGGCGTCGATCGCGAAGGGCTCGTGGCCCGCGGTACGGGACTCGATCCTGCGCGCGCTCGACGAGCTCGCGCGCGCATGACGCGTCCACTCTGCATCGTCGGCCTGGTGCTGGCGCTCGGCGGGTGCGCGCTGCCGTCGTGGGTTCCGGTGGTCGGCAAAGCCCAGCCGCTGCCGCCGCCCCCCGTGGCCGGCAAGCCGTTGTCACCGGACATGCCGATGCCGGGCGACGTTCGTGTCCGTCCGGCCGAGCGCGACGACAGCATCGCCGACCGCGTCGTCGCCGTCGTCAACAACGACGCGATCACGCTGAGCGAGCTGCAGGAGACGATCGTCGCCTACCGCGCCGAGAAAGGGCAGGGCCGCAGCGGCACGCTCAGCGATGACGAGCTCGCGAAGCAGTTCTTGCCAAGGCTCATCGACAGCCGCTTGCAGCTGCAGGAAGCGGAGCGCGAGAAGATCACCGTCGAGGACCAGGAAATCTCCGAGGAGCTCAACGAGCGCATCAAGAGCTACAACACGAAGAGCGTGGAGGAATTCGAGAAGCTCCTCAAAGAGCAGGGCATCTCGATGGACGCGGTCAAGAAGCGCGTCCGCGACGCGCTTCGCGTGCAAAAGGTCATCCGGCGGAAGGTCGCGCTGCGCGTTTCCGTCACCGACGCCGAGATCGTGGAGTATGTCGAGGAGAACCGGCAGAAGCTCGAGACCGGTCTCTCGTATCACGCGCGACACATCCTCGTGGTGCCCGAGGGCACCGACGACGCGGCATGGGAAAAGGCGCGCATCAAGGCGGACATGCTGCGCACGCAGGCACTCGAGGGCGGCGATTTCGTCGCGCTCGCGAAGCAGTACTCGCAGGACGCCACGGCCAAGGACGGTGGTGACCTCGGCGCGCTGAAGCGTGGTGAGCTCGCGCAAGACATCGAGATGGAGATCCTCCGACTCGACGTCGGGCAGGTGTCGCGACCATACCGCTCCGCGCTCGGCTATCATGTGTTTCGCCTCGAGTCGAAGGACTCCCTGGAAGGCGACGGCCTGACCCGGATCAAGCAGCAAGTGCGCGAAATCTTGTTCCGTCAGAAGTACGAGGCTCGTCTGGACGCCTGGCTGAAGGAGATCAAGCAGCGGGCGATCATCGAGGTCCGTATGTGATGAAAGGATTGACAGCGGCATCCTTGCGATGCGAGGATGCAAGTAGCGCCGTAGCTCCAACCCCGTAGAAACTCTGCAGAAAGCGCAAAACTCTAACGCCATGCGGCCTGAGGCCGCCCCCGGAGCCCCCTGATGAGCGCCCGCCGAGAACGAGGTCAAGCAAACGCGACGCAGCAGGACCCGCAGATGCCGTCCAACGGCATGAACCTGTCGGAGCTGAAGGAAAAATCGATCTCCGACCTCAACGCCATCGCCCGCGAGCTGAACGTCCAGAGCGTCGGTGGGCTGCGGAAGCAGGAGCTCATCTTCAAGATCCTGCAGGCCCAGGCCGAAAAGGACGGGCTCATCTACGCGGAAGGCGTGCTCGAAGTCTTGCCGGACGGATTCGGATTTCTGCGCGCGCCGGACTACAACTACCTTCCCGGGCCCGACGACATCTATGTGTCACCGTCCCAGATCCGACGCTTCGACCTGCGAACGGGCGACACGATCTCCGGCCAGGTGCGGCCCCCCAAGGACACCGAGCGGTACTTCGCGCTGCTCAAGGTCGAAGCGATCAACTTCGAAACGCCCGAGCAGGCGCGCGAAAAGATCTTCTTCGACAACCTGACGCCCCTCTATCCGCTGGAGCGCCTGCGCCTCGAGTACGACGCCGAAGACCTGACGACGCGCGTGATGGATCTGCTGTGCCCCATCGGCAAGGGCCAGCGCGGGATGATCGTGGCGGCGCCGCGCACCGGTAAGACGATGATGTTGCAGAAACTGGCGAACGCCATCGCCAAGAATCACCCCGAGGTCTATCTGATCGTCCTGCTCATCGACGAGCGTCCCGAGGAAGTCACGGACATGCAGCGCTCGGTGAAGGGCGAGGTGATCTCGTCCACGTTCGACGAGCCGCCGCAGCGCCACATCCAGGTGGCCGACATGGTCATCGAGAAGGCGAAGCGACTGGTCGAGCACAAGCGCGACGTCGTCATTTTGCTCGATTCGCTCACCCGGTTCGCCCGTGCGCACAACGCGGTGATCCCGTCATCGGGCAAGGTGCTGTCCGGCGGTCTGGACGCCAACGCGCTGCAGCGTCCGCGGCGGTTCTTCGCGACAGCACGCAACATCGAGGAGGGCGGCTCGCTGACGATCATGGCCACCGCCATCGTGGACACCGGCAGCCGGATGGACGATGTGATCTTCGAGGAGTTCAAGGGCACCGGCAACATGGAGGTGCATCTCGACCGCCGCCTGATGGACAAGCGCATCTTCCCGACGATCAACATCGAGCAGTCGGGGACGCGCAAGGAAGAGCTCCTCCTAGAAAAGGACGAGCTCCAGAAGGTCTGGCTCCTGCGCAAGGCGCTGTCGCAGCTGAACCCGGTGGAGGGCATGGAGCTGCTCCTCGACAAGCTGAAGCTGACCCGCAGTAACAAGGAGTTCCTCGCCTCGATGCACTCGATGGGGTAGCTTCCTCCGAGACTGCCTCCGCGCGGGAACCGTCGCGCTGGCCCCCCGCGGCAAGGGGCGCGCGACGGTTCCCGCGCAGCCACCGCCGCTTATACCTCTCCGACATCGGGATGCGATCGCAAGTGCCTGGCGTTTTTGCATTCCCATGGTCATCTTGGTACTCTTAGGCCCTCTGAGGGAGGGTTGAGCCGTGAAGGTGGGTATTCATCCGGATTACGTCGACACCACGATCGTGTGCGCCTGCGGGGAGGTCATCAAGACGCGCTCGACCCGTTCCGAGATCCGCGTCGAGGTGTGCTCGAAGTGCCATCCCTTCTTCACCGGCAAGCAAAAGCTCGTGGACACGGCCGGTCGTGTCGAGCGCTTCCAGCGCAAGTACAAGCGCCAGCCGACGGCCACGTCGTAGCCACCTCGGGGGCCGCGCCTTGGCCCCTGCCACAGTCGATCCGTCGACCGCGCCGGAGCTGATGCATGCTCTTCGATAAGCTGCGCCAGATCGAAGAGCGCTCGCAGCGGATCGCCAGCGTTCTTGCCGACCCCGCGATCTTCAGCCAGCCGACGGAGTACGCGCGCCTGCGGAAGGAGCACGCCGACACCGTCGAGGTCGTCGAGAAGTTCCGCGAGTACCGCGAGGTGCTCAAGCGCTTGAGCGAGGCGCGCCACATCCTCGCCGAGGGGGGCGACCGCGAGCTCGCCGAGCTGGCGCAGGCGGAGATCGACGAGCTGTCGGGTCGCCAGACCGCGCTCGAGGACGAGCTCAAGAAGCTCGTGCTGCCGAAGGATCCCAACGACGACAAGAACGTGTTCGTGGAGATCCGCGCCGGCGCCGGCGGCGACGAGGCCGCGCTCTTCGCCGGGGACCTCGCGAGGATGTACACGAAATACGCCGAAGCGCATCGCTGGAAGGTCGAGGTCATGGATTCGAGCCCGACCGGCGTGGGAGGTCTGAAGGACGTCATCCTGTTCGTGCAGGGTCGCGGCGCGTGGAGCCGGTTGAAGTTCGAGCGCGGCGTGCATCGCGTGCAGCGCGTTCCGGTCACCGAGGCGAGCGGCCGCATCCACACCTCGACGGTCACCGTTGCGGTGCTGCCGGAGGCCGAAGACGTCGACGTTCGCGTCGAGGAAAAGGACCTGCGGGTCGACGTCTACCGGTCGTCGGGCCCCGGCGGTCAGGGCGTCAATACCACCGACTCGGCGGTGCGTATCACGCACATCCCCACCGGGCTGGTCGTGACGTGTCAGGACGAGCGCTCCCAGCTGAAGAACCGTGCGAAGGCGATGCGAGTCCTCAAGGCCAGGCTGCTCGAGCGCGCGCAGGAAGAGCAGCAGGCGGCGATGGCGGCCGACCGCCGCTCGCAGGTCGGCACGGGCGAGCGCAGCGAGCGAATTCGCACGTATAACTTCCGCGAGGCCCGCGTGACGGATCACCGGATCGGCCTGACGCTGCACCGGTTGCCCGAGATTCTCGAGGGCGATCTCGACGAGATCATCGAGGCGCTCACCGCGGCCGAGCAGGCGGAGCGCCTGCAAAAGGTCGAGTCCTCGTGATGCAGACCGCCGATCCCGACGCGCTGCTCGATACGCGGCCGACGGTGTCGGTGGCGCTCGCGGCCGGCGCCGACGCGCTCGAGGCGGCCGGCGTGGAATGCGCGCGTATCGACGCCGAGTGGCTGCTCGCCAGCGTTCTGCGAATACCGCGCGGCTCGCTGCAGCTCGAGTCGGGGCGGCTGCTCCACCCCGCTGAAGCCGGCCGCTACGTCGCACGCCTGCGGCGTCGCATGAACCGCGAGCCGCTGCAGCACGTGCTCGGCACGGCGCCGTTCCGTCACGTCACGCTGCGCATTGGGCCCGACGCGCTGGTGCCGCGCCCCGAGACCGAGCTGCTCGCCGAGTGGACGATGGAGCTGATCCCGGCCGGCATCGCCTCTCCGCTCGTGATCGACGTCGGCACGGGCTCCGGGTGCATCGCCTGTGCGATCGCGTGGGAACGATCGAGCGTCCGCGTCATCGCGCTCGAAGTCTCGACGCGTGCCGCGGCCATGGCGCGCGACAACGTCACCGCGCTCGGGCTGGCTGATCGCGTCACCGTGGAAGTGTCCGATCTCTTCGCGGCGTCGCCCGCGGTCGCTGCGGACGTGGTCGTCGCGAATCTGCCGTACTTGCCGACCGAGCTCATCGCCACGCTGAGCCCCGAGGTCCGTCGTCACGATCCGCGGATCGCCCTCGATGGCGGGGCGGACGGGCTGACGCTCATCCGCCGAGTCGTCGCCGAGGCGCCGGCGCGGCTCGCGTCCGGTGGCGCGCTCGTGCTCGAGACCGGAGGCGGTGAGCAGCTGCGCACCGTCGTCGAGCTCATGCACATGGCGGGCTGGGTGGAAGTGCAGACGCGACGCGATCTTGCCGGCGTCGAGCGCTTCATCGCGGGGCGTCGCGGGTGAAGACGAGCCTGACGCTCGCGTTGCCGAAGGGACGCCTCCTCGAGCCGGCGCTGGAGATGCTCGGCCAGCTCGGCGTGACGGGCATCGACCCCGACTCGCGCAAGCTGATCTTCCGGGACGCCGGTCGTGACCTCGAAGTCCTGCTGCTCAAGCCGTCGGATGTGCCCGCCTACGTCACGTACGGCGCGGCGGACCTCGGGGTCGTGGGCAAGGACATCCTGCTCGAGCAGGACCCGGACGTGTACGAGCCGCTGGACCTCGGCTTCGGCTTCTGCCGCCTCGTCGTCGCGGAGCTGCGGACGCTGTGGGAGCGTGACGACCCGACGAAGTGGTCCTGGGTTCGGGTCGCGACGAAGTATCCGCGCCTCACCGAGCAATATTTCTCGGCGCGCGGTATCCAGGTCGAGATCGTGCGGCTCGACGGCTCGATCGAGCTCGCTCCGCTGGTCGGCCTCGCTGATCGCATCGTCGATCTCGTGCAATCGGGGGAGACGCTGCGCGCGAACGGTCTCGTGGAGGTTGCGGAGATCACGCGCTCGACCGCGCGGCTGATCGTCAACCGCGCGTCCATGAAGACGGAGCACGCCGCGGTCACGCGGCTGATCGATGACATGCGCACGCGGCTCCTGGCGGCGTCGCGATGATCCGCACGCTCGACGCCCGAGCGCTGGGGGTCGAGGCGATCGCGCGGGCGCTCGAGCGTCCGCCGTCGAAAGTACCCGCCGACGTATCGACGGCGGTGGACACGATCGTCGCGGGCGTGCGGGCGCGAGGCGATGCCGCGCTCGTCGAGTACACGAGCCGGTTCGACGGCTTCGCCGCGGCGTCGCTCGGCGCCCTCGCGATCTCCGCGGCTGAAATGGAGTCGGCGCTGCGCACGCTCGAGCCCGCGACGCGCGCGGCGCTCGACTACGCCGCCGAGCGCATCGAGCGATATCACGCGGCCGCGATGCCGAAGTCGTGGCGGTTGACCGACGAGCACGGCTCGAGCGTCGGACAGGAGATACGTCCGCTCGACCGCGTGGGGATCTATATTCCGGGCGGGCGGGCGGCCTATCCATCGACCGTCCTCATGACGGCGGTGCCGGCCCGTGTCGCGGGCGTGCGCGAGATCGTCCTCGTCACGCCGCCGGGTGCCGATGGTCGCATCAACGCGGTCGTGCTCGCCGCCGCGCGCGTGGCGGGCGTAACCGAAGGCTGGCGAATCGGCGGGGCGCAGGCGATTGCCGCGCTCGCGTACGGCACCGTCAGCATCCGACGCGTCGACAAGATCGTCGGTCCCGGCAACATCTACGTGGCGCTGGCCAAGACCCGCGTGTTCGGCGAGGTGGGCATCGACATGGTCGCCGGACCGAGCGAGGTCGTAGTCGTCGCCGACGCGGCCGCCGACCCCGATTGGATCGCCGCCGATCTGCTGGCGCAGGCCGAGCACGACCCGATGGCGCGCGCAGTCCTCATCACGGACAGCCCCGCGCTCGTCCCGCGCGTGACGGCAGCCCTCGCGACGCGGCTCACGACGCTGCCGCGGCGCGAGATCGCGGCCGCCGCGCTGCGTGAGCATGGCGCCCTCATCGTGGCCGAAAGCCTCGAGCACGCGGTCGAGATCGCCAATGAGCTCGCTCCGGAGCACCTCGAGCTGATGGTCGCGGTGCCGGCCGCGCTCCTGCCGCGCGTTCGTCACGCCGGCGCGGTCTTCCTCGGGGCGCACACCCCCGAGGTCGTCGGCGACTACGTGGCCGGACCGAACCACGTGCTTCCGACGGCCGGGACGGCGCGTTTCGCATCGCCGCTGGGCACGGAAGACTTCGTGAAGCGCTCGAGCGTGCTCGAGTATTCGCCGTCGGGACTTGCCGCGGCCTTGCCGCACCTCACGAGGCTGGCGCAGGTCGAAGGCCTCAGCGCGCACGGTATCGCGGCCGAGGTCCGGAGCGGGCATGCGCGGGCACACGATGCGAAAGAGCGGGACCGCCAGGGAGGGCCAAGCCAGTGAGCGAGGGACGGCTGTCGCGGGTAGAGCGCAAGACGAAGGAAACCGAGATCACCCTATCGCTCGGCCTCGACGGCACCGGTGCGGCGAAGATCGCCACGCCGATCCCGTTCTTCAGCCACATGCTCGAGGCGTTCGCCAAGCACGGGCTGATGGATCTCGCCGTCGACGCGCAGGGCGACGTCGAGGTCGACCAGCATCACACGGTCGAGGACGTCGGCATCGTGCTGGGGCAGGCGCTCAAGCAGGCGCTCGGTGACAAGCGCGGCATCGTCCGGTTCGGCACCGCGTCGATTCCGATGGACGAGACGCTCGTGTCGGCGGCGGTCGACGTGTCGGGGCGCCCGTTCCTCGTCTTCAGCGTGCCCGTCGCGCGTGGGCGCGTCTCGAACTTCGACTGCGACCTGCTGCAGGAGTTCTTCCGCGCGTTTGCGTTCAACGCCGACATCACGCTGCACGTCACGATGCACTACGGGCACAACCTGCATCACATCACCGAGGCGGTCTTCAAGGCGGTCGGCCGCGCGCTGGCCCAGGCCACGCGCCACGACCCGCGCATCGCGGGGCTCCTGCCCTCGACGAAGGGGACGCTCTCGTGATCGCGGTCATCGATTACGGCCGGGGCAATCTCGGCTCGGTCGAGAAGGCGTTCGCGCGCGTCGGGGTGCCGGCGACGATCACGCAAGATCCGCGCGTCGTCGACGATGCCCGCGCCGTCGTGCTGCCGGGCGACGGGGCGTTTCACGACGCGATGACGAATCTCGAGACGCTCGGGCTGCTCGCACCGCTGCGACGCGCGCTCGACGGCACGCGCCCGTTTCTCGGCATCTGTCTCGGCTACCAGCTGCTCTTCACGAGCAGCGAGGAGTTCGGTGAGGGCCGCGGCCTCGACGTGATTCCTGGCGTCGTGCGCCGCTTCCCGCCGGGACGTAAGGTGCCCCACATGGGCTGGAACGCCGTCGAGCACCACGGCGCGCTCCGGCTGTTCGACGGCGTCCCCGACGGCGCGCGGTTCTACTTCGTCCACTCCTATTATCCGGAGGCGCACACCGGCGACTGCGCGACGACCGGCACGAGGCCGCTGAAGCAAGCGTGGTGTGAGTACGGGATCCGCTTCGCCGCGGCGATCGAGCTGGGCCGAATCCATGCCACGCAGTTCCACCCCGAGAAGAGCCAGCACTGGGGCCTCCGAATGCTCGAGAACTTTGCGGCCATCGTGAAAGAGTCGGCGTGATCGTCATCCCCGCCGTCGACGTCAAGGACGGCCGCTGCGTGCGGCTGCGCGAAGGGCGGGCCGACGCCGAGACGGTGTTCTCCGACGATCCGATCGCGATGGCCACGCAGTGGGTCGCCCGCGGCGCGCAGCGCCTGCACGTCGTCGATCTCGACGGCGCATTCGGCAAGCCGCGGCAGACGGCGCTGCTGGCAAAGATCATCGCGGCCGTCGCGCCCGTGCCGGTCGAAGTCGGCGGTGGCCTGCGCGAGGTGGCGTCGATCGAGTCGATGCTCGAGGCCGGCGCGCGTTGGGTCGTGGTCGGCACGCGCGCCGTCGAGCCCCAGTTCCTCGACGAAATCGGCCGGCTATTTCCTGGGCGCGTGATCGTGGCCGTCGATGCCCGCGACGGAAAGATCGCGCTGAAGGGCTGGACGGGTTTGTCGGATTTGACGCCGATCGAGCTCGCGCGGGCGCTGCGCGCACAGGGGGCGGCGGAGCGTATCGCGGCGCTGCTCTATACCGACGTCAGCCGTGACGGTACCGGTCACGGACCGAACGTCAACGACACCGTCGCCCTGGCCAACGCCGCCGACATTCCGATCCTCGCGTCCGGAGGTGTTGGCAGCGTTGCGGACATCGCGGCGCTCGCCGCGGTGGCCGACGCCGGGATCGAAGGCGTCGTCGTTGGCCGCGCGCTCTACACGGGCGCGATCTCGCTGGCCGACGCGATGCGCGTCGCCGCGCGCGGGGCGTAACGTTGTTGGCCAAGCGCATCATCCCGTGTCTCGACGTGAAGGACGGCCGCGTGGTCAAGGGCGTCCGGTTCGTCGACCTTCGCGACGCCGGCGACCCGGTCGAGGCTGCGATCGCGTACGACGCGCAGGGCGCGGACGAGTTGGTATTTCTCGACATCACCGCCTCGCACGAGGCGCGGGACATCATCCTCGACGTGGTGAGGCGCACGGCGGAGGGCATCTACATGCCGCTCACCGTGGGCGGCGGCATTCGCTCCGTCGATGACGTGCGGCGGCTGTTGCGCGCGGGGGCCGACAAGGTTTCACTCAACACCGCGGCGCTGGCGCGACCCGCGGTCATCCGCGAGGCTGCCGAGCGGTTCGGGAGCCAATGCATCGTCGTCGCGATCGACGCGAAACGCACGGCTACGACATGGCATGTCTTTACGCACGGGGGTCGCAATCCGACGGGTCGCGACGCCGTGGCGTGGGCGCAGGAAGCGGTGGCGCTCGGCGCCGGCGAAATACTGTTGACGAGCATGGACCGCGACGGCACCAAGGACGGCTACGATCTCGAGCTGACGCGCGCGATTTCCGAAGCCGTCACCGTTCCCGTGATCGCCTCGGGCGGCGCGGGCACGCTCGAGCACTTCTACGAGGCGCTCACCGACGGGTGCGCCGATGCGGCGCTGGCCGCCTCGCTGTTCCACTACGGCATCCACACCATCGGCGAGACCAAGCGATACCTCGCCGAGCGCGGCGTGGAGGTACGGTTGTGACGCCCGCCGAGCTGACGTATGACGAGCGCGGGCTCATTCCCGCCGTGGTGCAGGAGGCCGAGACGGGCGAGGTCCTGATGGTCGCGTGGATGGATCGCGATGCCGTCGCGAAGACGTTGACGAGCGGCCTCACGCACTTCTGGTCGCGCTCGCGCCAGGCGCCCTGGCAGAAGGGGGAGAGCTCCGGGCACGTCCAGCACGTGCAGGGCGTGTACGCGGATTGCGACGGCGACACGCTGCTCGTACAGGTCCACCAGGAAGGCGTCGCCTGCCACACCGGCGCGCGCAGCTGTTTCTTCAACGCGCTCGCGGGACCGGCGGCGTCCGCCACAATGCTCGACCGCATCGAGCGCATCGTGCAGGAGCGGAAGTCGGCGTCGCCATCCGGATCCTACGTCGCCGGTCTGCTCGCGAAGGGTGAGGCGGCGGTGTGCCGCAAGATCGGCGAAGAAGCCATCGAGGTGCTGACGGCGGCGCTCGGCGGCGAGGGCGACGGGCGCGTCGTGTCGGAGGTCGCCGACCTCTGGTTCCATACGCTCGTCCTGCTCGGGAAGCGGGGCATCGCCCTCCGCGACGTCCTCGAAGAGCTGGCGCGCCGGCACCGGGACCGCGCAGCTTCACGAGGCTGATCGGGTGAGCGCCGGCGCCCGGCGCGCGGCGCTCATCACGGCGGCCGTGGCATTGGCTGCGGTCTTCGGCGGATGCGCGGGACGCCGGCTGCAGGATGGCGTGTACCGTTCGGAGCACGGATTCCGCGTCACGATCCCGGGTGCGGCGTGGCGCGTGGTCGACGGGTCGCGCGCCGAGCTCGAGCTGAGACGCTCCGATGGCGTGGCGGGGATGCTTGCGCATGCGACGTGCCGGCCGGATATGGCGCGGCGCGATGTCGGCGTGCTCGAGCGTCACCTCTTGCTCGGCCTGCGCGATCGCGCGACCCTCGAAGACGACGAGCTTGCCGTCGACGGACGGACCGCGGCGCACCGGGTGCTCGAGGGGCGATCCCGGGACGCCGAGGAGCGCGTGCGCATCGAGAGCTACGTGCTGAAGCACGGGGGCTGCGTGTACGACCTGCTCTACGTTGCGTCGCCCGACGCGTTCGATGCCGGTCGGGGCGATTTTTCGAGGTTCGTGCAGAGCTTCGCGCTGGAGTGAGCGATGGATGCCTATTTCAGGCGGACGGTGCTGTGGTATGGCGGGGTCGGATTGCTGACCGCGCAGGTCGCGCGGAGCCTCGCGCTGCCGCCGAAGTACTTCGGCCTGGTGACCCACGAGATCGAAGTCATGGGCGTCCGCTCACTGGGCGTCGCGCTGACGGCGGCGGTGTTCACGGGGATGGTGTTCGCGATTCAGAGCGCCGTGAACATGGCGCGCTTTGGCGCCGAGGCGTACGTGGGCCCGGTCGCGGCGCTCGCGATTCTGCGTGAGCTGGGGCCGGTGCTCACCGCGATCCTCGTCGGCGGCAAAGTCGCGTCCGGCATCACCGCGGAGCTGGGGTCGATGCGGGTGACCGAGCAGATCGACGCGCTGCGCACGCTCGGCGTCAACTACGTCAAGCGCCTCATCGTGCCGCGGGTGCTGGCGGCGCTGGTCGTCTTCCCGCTGCTGACCGTGCTGTCCGACGTGCTCGGCGTGCTCGGCGGCATGGTGATCATGTGGATCGAGCGCGGCGCGGACATGTACGTGTACTGGAACGTCACGACGTACTGGGTCTTGCCGCGTGACTTTTTGACGGGGATCGGCAAGGCGTTCTTTTTCGGCGGCATCGTCACTCTGATCGGCTGCTACAACGGGCTGTCGACGACGGGCGGCACGGAAGGACTCGGGCGCGCGACGACCGCGACCGTCGTGCACGTCACCATGGCGGTCATCGTGTCCGATTTCTTCCTCACCAAGATCTTCCTCGTGATCTTCTGGTGAGCGATGGCCGAACCCGTCGTCGACGTCGCCGAGCTGCGCAAGGCCTTCGATCGCGCCGAAGTGCTGCGCGGCGTCTCGTTCCGGCTGGACAAGGGCGAGACGCTCGTCGTCATGGGCGGCAGCGGCTCCGGCAAGACGGTGCTCCTGCGCCACATCGCGGGGCTCGTCCGTCCCGACGCTGGCCACGTGCGCGTATTCGGGATCGCGATCGAGGGACTGTCGGAAGAGGAGCTGCTCCCGATCCGCCGGCGCATGGGGTACGTCTTCCAGGGCGCGGCCTTGTTCGACTCGCTGTCGGTGCACGAGAACGTCGCGTTCCCGCTGCGCGAGCACACGAGCCTGGGCGAGCGTGGGATTCACGAGCGCGTCGTGCACGTGCTGTCGCTCGTGGGCCTCGGTGAGGAGTGTCTGCCGAAGTTGCCGTCGGAGCTGTCGGGAGGCATGCGCAAGCGCGTGGGCGTCGCCCGTGCGCTGGTGATCGAGCCCGAGCTGATGTTGTTCGACGAGCCGACGGCCGGGCTCGATCCGACGAACTCGAAGATGGTCGCGGAGCTGATCTTGCAGCTGAAGAGCGGTGTCGGCGACACGTCGATCGTCGTCACCCACGATGTCGAGCTGGCGCGGACGGTGGCCGACCGACTGGCCATCCTGATGGACGGCCGCTTCGCCGTGGTCGGTCGCGTCGACGAGGTGATGGCGTCGGGCGAGCCCGCGGTGCAGGCGTTCCTGGCGGGCGACGCGAGGTGATGAGGTGAACGACGAGCGGAGCGACCTCGGTAAAAAGTTGCGGGTCGGCGCCTTTCTGTTGATTGCGCTGGTCGCCGGCATCGCGATGGTGTACGCGCTCGGCGCGCGCGCGCGGTTGTTCGAAGCGCGCTACACCGTGCACGCCGACTTCAGCGAAGTCGGCGGCCTGAACGAGGGCGCGACGGTCCGGCTCGCGGGTGTGCAGATCGGTCGGGTGGGCCGGGTGAGCCTCCCCGCCGAACCCGGCGGCAAGGTCCGTGTCGATCTCTCGATCGCCAAGCAGTTCTCGAACCGTGTGCGCAAGGACTCCGTGGCGCGGATCGAAACGCAGGGCCTGCTCGGTGATCGCATCATCGAGCTGACGGTCGGCACGGCGGACTCGCCGCCGACCAAGGACGGGGACGTCATCATCGCCCGCGACCCGACCGATTTCTCGCGCATCGTCCGGGATGGGGCCGAGACCGTTCGCAGCGTGGCGGCGCTTGCCGAGAGTCTCAAGGCCACTGCGGATTCGCTCCGGCAGTCTCGCGTCATCGAAGACGCGTCCGCGACGCTCGCGTCGACGCGCAAGGTCACCGAGCGCGTCTCGCGCATGGTCGACGAGGTGGAGAAGGGACGGGGCTGGGCGCACGCGCTGATCTACGAGGAGCCGGTGGCGCTGCGCAAGATGAACGACGTCATCGCGACGACCCAGCGCCTGCTGGATCGCGTCGACCGTGGCGAGGGCGCGGCGGGCGTGCTGACGTCCGATCAGTCGACGGCGGCCGCGCGCCGCTTCGTGGCGGCGATGGATCGGCTCTCGCGTATGGCCGAACAGCCCGGAAGCACCGACGAGGGGCTGGTTCCGGCGCTGCTATTCGACCCGAAGTACAAAAACGTCCTCGATGACGTCAAGGTCGTCGCCCACAATTTCCGCGAAGTGTCCGAGCGCCTCGTCGGCGGCCGCGGGACGCTCGGCGGGCTCGTCAAGGACGAGCCGGCCGACGCCGGCATCCGCCAGGCGACGAGCGACCTTCAGGCCGCACTGGCGAATCTCAAGCAGATCACCGGCAAGCTCAACGAAGGCGAAGGCACGCTCGGCGCGCTGATCGCCGATCCCACGGTCTACGAGCGCCTCGTGTCCATCCTGGACGGCGCACAGCGGTCGTTCCTGCTCCGCGGCCTGCTGCGCAGCCTGGGCAGCAGCGCCAAGCCGAAGGAAGGCGAATGAGCCCGCGCGCGAGCGCGGTCTATCGCTGCCAGGAGTGCGGGTTTGCGAGCCCCAAACCCGGCACATGTCCCGATTGCCTGCGCGGCGCCGGCGCGTATGTGCAGCTCGTGGAGGAGCGCACCGACGCGGCTCCGCGCGCGCGACGCGGCGGGCCGCCGACGTCGGGGCGACCCCAGCCTCTCCGAGACATCGTGCTCGAGGCAGGCGAGCGCGTGCGGACGGGCATCGCCGAGCTCGATCGCGTCCTCGGCGGCGGCGTCGTGCGCGGCTCGCTCGTGCTGATCGGCGGCGACCCCGGAATCGGCAAGTCGACGCTGCTGCTGGATGCCGCGCGGGCGCTCGCGAAGGCGCGGCCGCCCGTGCTCTACGTCTCGGCCGAGGAATCGGCCGCGCAGGTGAAGATGCGTGCCGATCGGCTCGGTATCGTCGGCGACGGCCTGCTGCTGTGGGCCGAGAACGATCTCAACGCGGTGCAGGCGATGCTCGACGATGTGAAGCCACAGGCGCTGATCGTCGATTCGATCCAGACGGTGTTCCTGCCGGAGCTGGAGTCCGCGCCCGGGTCGGTCGCGCAAGTACGCGAATGCGGAGCGCGACTCATGACGCAGGCCAAGGGTCGAGGTCTCGCGACGTTCCTCGTCGGCCACGTGACCAAAGAAGGCGCGTTGGCGGGCCCGCGCGTGCTCGAGCACCTCGTCGACACCGTTCTCTACTTCGAGGGCGACGCCGGTCACGCCTACCGCGTGCTGCGCGCCGTGAAGAACCGTTTCGGGTCGACCAACGAGATCGGCGTGTTCGAGATGACGGCGCGCGGTCTCGTCGAGGTGCCCGACCCCTCGGGCTTCTTTCTGTCCGAGCGGCCCGTGGGCGCCTCGGGATCGGTCGTCGTCGCCAGCCTCGAAGGCACGCGGCCGATGCTGCTCGAGCTGCAGGCGCTCGTGTCGCGGGCGTCTTTCGGCACGCCGCGTCGCACCGTGCTGGGCGCCGACTACAACCGCGTGTGTGTTCTGCTCGCGGTCCTCGAGAAGCGCGCACAGCTGCCGATCGGCAACCAGGACGTCGTCGTCAACGTCGCGGGCGGCGGTCGAGTCGTCGAGCCCGCCGCCGATCTGGCGATCGCGCTGGCCGCGGCGTCGTCGTACACCGAACGTCCGCTGCCGTCGGACGTGATCGTCGTCGGAGAAGTCGGGCTCACCGGCGAGGTGCGCGCGGTGGCGGGGCTCGACACCCGGCTACGCGCCGCGGCCCAGCTCGGTTTCCGCACGGCGATCGTGCCGAAGACCAGCGCCGCGGATCTCGGCGCGGCGCCGCTCAGCGTGCGCGGCGTGGCGACGGTGGCCGAGGCTATCGAGGTGCTGCTGCCCTGAACGTCGTCGCTGCTCGTCTTGCGGTTGTCGTGTGCGCGGCGGTGGCCGGCGCCGCGGCGGCCGTCGCCCTGCGGCTGCCCGTTACGGCATCGGCTATTGCCGGCGCCGCGCTCGGCGGCGCGGCGGTCGGCGTAGAAGTCGCGGTGGCCCTGCGA
>JBKOUQ010000152.1:0-11403 GCA_046723475.1 Candidatus Methylomirabilota bacterium | reverse complement strand
GTGTAGACGAGAACCGAACCGTCACCGTCGACGCAGCCGCGAAAAAAATCGACGAAGTACTCGTCCGGTATCGTGAGCGGTCCGAGCGTGAGGCTCTTCGCAGGAGTCAGGCCGATCTGAACCAGCCAAATATAAAACGCGCGGTCTGCCCACTGGAGTGTGTAGTACCAGCCGCCGCGACGGTTTGATGTGACTGAGATGCGGTTCGCTAAACCCGAGACATTGGCGCAGCGCCTCGAGCACGTCGGCATCCTTAGATCGGACCGACAGGTGTCGGCCATCGGGCGATAGATTGCCGTCGGTCGCGATCAGCCCGATCGCCCACGCCAGTTCCGCTGACCAGCCGTTGCGCGGTGCTGACACCGTTTGATTCAGCGGTATTGGGCCTCGCGGTCGTGCGGCGATCTCGTACAGCCGCAGGCGGCGCGCGACCGTGATCGGTGAGCATCCGACTCGTTTGGCGACTTCGATCATTGGCAGACGCTCGTCGAGATAGAGCTGCCTGAGCGCATCGACGTCGATGTGGATGTAGGTGGTGGGCCGCATTCACCACCATTTCGCGCCTCTCCATCCGCGTCAACGTCCAATCATTCAGACACCTCGCCTTGACGCACCCGGACGCCTCCCCTACACTCAGCCGTGCCCGCGTCGGGCGGCGTCGATCACTTGGTGGGGGAAAAAGATTGGACGACGCGCAGGTCCGCGATCGGGTGCGAGCGCTGCTCGCCGCTGGCCGGCTGCCTGGGATCGACCCGGTGAAGCTGTGGGCGGGGCCGAGCACGGCGAAGCTGTGCTCGTGCTGTGGCGAAGTCATCAACACGGCGACGGAGTACGAGCTCGACTTCAATGGCAGCCTCACGGCGCTCTTCCATCCGCGCTGCTACACGATCTGGAATGACGAGCGCAAGCGCATGACCGACGCGCGCCGTCGCGATCGCCCGTCCCAGGCCTCGGGCGCCTGACGTGGCGGAGCGCTCGTTCGCCGAGGACGTCAAACAGCTCGGGTACGGCCATGGGCAGGTCCTGAGAGGCGAGGGGATCCTCGCCATCACGAAGGCGCTACTGCAGTCCGGCGTGAGCTATGTCGGCGGCTATCCGGGCGCGCCGATCTCCCACCTGCTCGACGTCCTTGCCGACGCCAACGACTCGCTGCTCGCGCCGCTCGGCATCTACTTCGAGCTGTCGGGCAGCGAGGCGGCCGCGGCGGCGCTGCTCGGCGCCTCGATCAACTATCCGATGCGCGGCGCGGTCACGTGGAAGTCGGTGGTCGGCACCAACGTCGCTTCGGACGCGCTCTCGCACGTCGCGTCCGCGGGGGTGCTCGGCGGCGCGCTCGTCGTCATCGGCGAGGACTACGGCGAGGGCGCCTCGATCCTGCAGGAGCGAACGCACTCCGCCGCGCTCAAATCTTCGGTCCCCCTGCTCGATCCGCGCAACACGCTGCAGTCGTTCGCGCGCTTCGTGGAGGAAGGCTTCGGTCTGTCCGAAGCATGCAACGAGCCCGTGTTCTTCTCGATTCGCATCCGCGCGTGTCACATGCGTGGCACGCTCGCGTGTCGCGACAACGTGCGGCCGGCCATCAGCATGCGGGCGCCGCTGCAGGCCCCGTCGTTCAGCCTCGAGCGCATCAACCTGCCGCCGTTCACGTACGCGATGGAGGCGAAGAAGTTCGAGCAGCGGCTGCCGGCCGCGCGCCGCTACATCGTCGAGCGCCGGCTGAACGAGCACCAGCCGGGCCCGGATTCGCATCTCGGCATCGTGATGCAAGGTGGACTCTGGAATACGACGGTGCGCGGACTGCATCTGCTCGGGCTCGCCGACGTCACCGGTCGCTCCGCCGTCCCGCTGCTCGTTCTCAACGCGATCCACCCGCTCGTGCCCGAAGAGCTCCTCGGCTTCCTGCGAGGCAAGCGGCGCGTCCTCGTGGTCGAGGAGGGGATGCCGAACTACATCGAGCGCGACCTCAAGGCGCTGGCTCACGAGGCGCGTCTCGACGTCGAGATCCAGGGCAAGGAGCTGTTCTCCCCGCACGGCGAGTACGTTCCCGCGCTCGTGATCGGCGGCCTGCGGAAGTTCCTGGTGTCCGCGAACCCGACCGCGCAATCGGCGACCGCGATCGAGGATCGCTACGCCGCGCTGACGGCGCACCGTGAGACGGTACGCGCGGCCCTGCCGGAGCCGATCTCGAAACGGCCGCCCTCGTTCTGCACCGGCTGCCCGGAGCGCCCGGTCTTCAGCGCGATGAAGATCCTCAAGACGCACGAGCCGTCGGTCGGCGACACGCACGTGGCCGCGGACATCGGCTGTCACACGTTCTCGACGCAAGCGCCCTTCAACGTCGGCAACTCGGTGCTCGGCTACGGCATGGGGCTCGCATCATCGAGCGCGGTCGCCCCGCTGTTCGGCAAACGCGTGATGTCCGTGATGGGCGATGGCGGCTTCTGGCACAACGGTCTCACGAACGGCGTCGCCAACGCGATGTACAACCGCCAGGACTCCGTCCTCGTGATCCTCGACAACTTCTACACGTCCGCGACCGGCCAGCACCACAATCCGTCAACCGGCACCAACGCGCGCAAGGAGCCGACGGGAATGACGATCCCGCAGGCGCTTCGCGGTGTCGGCGTGTCGTGGATCCGCACCGTCGACTCGTACGACATCGCGAAGATGATCGCGACGTTGCGTGAGGCGCTCACGACGCGAGCCAGAGGGCTGAAGGTCGTCATCGCGCGCGGCGAATGCCAACTGGAGCGGCAGCGACGGCTGCGGCCGCAGCAGCGCGCGCGCATGACGGCCGGCCAGACCGTCGTGCAGCCGCGGTTCGGCGTCGATCCCGACGTGTGCACCGGCGATCATTCGTGCATGCGGTTCAACGGCTGCCCGTCATTGACGCTGCGCGAGAGTCCCGACCCGCTTCGCGAAGATCCGATCGCGCACGTGGACCAGACGTGCGTCGGCTGCGGCGTGTGCGGCGAGGTCGCGCACGCGGCCGTGCTGTGCCCCTCGTTCTATCGCGTCAGCGTCATCGCGAACGCCGGTCCGTGGACGCGTCTGCTCGACCGGGTTCGCCGCGCCGTCATCGGCGCGCTCGCGCGCGCGTGAGCCCCGAATCTATTTTGCTGTCGGTGCTGATCCCCGCCGTGGGCGGGCAGGGGGGCGGCGTGCTCTCCGAGTGGATCGTCGACGCGGCGGCCCTCGCTGGCTATCGCGTACACGGCACGTCGATTCCCGGCGTCGCGCAGCGCACCGGCTCTACGACGTATTACGTCGAACTCGTCGCGGACCGCAGCGCCGTGGACGACCCCGCGTTTTCCCTCTATCCCGTTCCGGGAGCGCTCGACGTGCTGCTGGCCCCGGAATATCTCGAGGTCGGCCGCATGATCGAGGCCGGCTTCGTTTCACCGGCGCGCACGACGGTGGTCTGCAGCACGCACCGGCTCTACACGATTCACGAGAAGACGGCGACCGGGCGCGCGATTTATCCGAGCGAGCGACTCGACGCGCTCGTGCGGGCCACCGCCCGGCGGGTCGTGGCGTTCGACGCGCTGGCGATCGCGCGCGAGCGGGGCACCGAAGTCAATGCGGTGCTGCTCGGAGCGCTTGCCGGCAGCGGCGCGCTGCCCGTCAGCGTCGACGCCTTTCGTCAGGCGATCGAGGCGCGCGGCGTTGCCGTCGCCTCGAACCTCACGGGTTTCGATGTGGGACTCGATCTCGCCCGTCGTGGCGCCGAGCGCGTGGTCGACAACGCCGGCGCGTCGGCGCCGACGCTCCACGCCCGCGCTGGTCTCGACGCGTCGTCACCCGAGCTCGCCGCCGCGTTTGACGCCGATCTCCGCACGCTGCCACCGTCGATCCGCGTGGTCGCGGAGCAGGCGCTCCCCCGGCTCGTCGACTACCAGGACGCCGCGTACGCGCGCCGCTATCTCGCGCGCCTGGCGGCCTTCACCGCGCGCGAGCGCGTCGGCGCGATCGTCGCGCGGCACCTGGCGACCTGGATGACGTACGAAGACGCGATCCGCGTGGCGCAGGCCAAGACTCGCGCGAGCCGTTTTGCGCGCATCCGCGACGAGACGCGCGCGGGCCACGCGGTCATCGACGTCACCGACTACTTGAAACCCGACCTCGATGAGCTGTGGGGCATCCTTCCGTACCGGCTCGTGGCGCCCGTCGCTCGATGGGCCGAGCGTCGCTGGCCGCACGGGCGTCCGACGCTCGGCCAGCACGTCCGGACGACGACGGTGACGGGCTATCTGCGCGTCTGGCTCCTCGCCGGACTGCGTGCGATGCGCCCGATTTCCTGGCGTGCGCACATGGAGCACGAGCGGATGGAGCGCTGGCTCGCGGCGGCCGCGCACGCGGCCGAGTGGGACGAAAGCCTGGCCTGCGAAGTCGCGCGCCTGGCCAGGCTCGTCAAGGGGTACGGTGACGTGCGCCGTGGGCTGGTTGCGCTGTTCGACGTCGGGCTCGCAGCAACCATGCGGGTCGGCGAGCTGGAGGCCCAGCGCGGCGCCGGCGTATCGCTGGCAACCGCGGTCGCCGAGCGGTTCCGGACGCTCGTGCTCGAGGGACCGGACGGCGAGGGGCGGGCGGCGGCGCTGGCGACAGCCGCCGAAACCGCGGTCACCGCCGGGAACGTCGAATCCCTCTACGCGCTCGTGAAGTCGCCCGCGCTCGCCTAGCGCGGCAGGTCCAGCTCGAGGCCGAGACGCGTCAGCGCGACGCAGGCGTCGCGCCGGTACTCGACGCTCGCGATCATCGGCGTTTGCCGAGCCACTTCCTTGATCCGGTATGCGCACGCGACGTTCTGCCAGGTGCGCGCTTGCTGACGCTGCTCGTAGCCCCAGGCCACCGGAAGGAGGATGAGACTGATGAGCGCCGCGATCCCGACGATTTTGAGCGCGATTTCCACTTCGGAGCGGAAGAATCGCATGACTGCCTCCGGCGCCGGACCAGAAGCATTTCCGCTGCCACGCCTGGGCGCAGCAACACGCTATGAACTCGCCATCGCGCGCCCGCCGACGCTACTTCTTGCCGCGTGGACGTGGGTAGTCAGGGCAAGCGCGTCGCGAGAATGTCCAAAGTTTTCCAGGCGGCTTGAAAGATCAGCGCTTGAAGCGGCGAACGACGTCGGCCAAACGATGCGCCTCGTGCCCTCCGAGGTTGACGAACGACACGACCGTTCCGTCGGCGTCGGCGCGCACCGGCAGGCAGACGACGTCGATCTGAGTGCCCTCGTCCGGCGGAGTGAACGAGCACTTCAGCGCCACGCCGGTCGGTAGTGAGGCGTCCGTCTGCACCTTCATGCTGGTCGCCGAGAGCTCGACGCACGTGCCGCGGCAGGCGGCACCCCGATATTCGTGCAGCGTGACGGGGATGTTGACGACCGCGCGCGTCGAATGCCGCCGCTCGCCACGGCGCGCCCGATCGGTCCGCGCGCGGTGCAGGGCATCGGGCTCGAGGAACATGAGGACGTCATGCAGCCGATCGAGCGGGACCGGCTTGCCGACGAAATCCAGGGCACCCAGGCGCAGGCACTCGCGCGCCTGGCTTTCGGTCACGACGCCCGAGACGGCGACGATCGGCACGTCCGCCTCGCGGACGGGGCGCGACTGCAGGAAATCGAGGCCGCTCATGCCCGGGAGGTTGATGTCCAGGATGATCGCGTCCGGCCGATCGGACGAAAGCTTTCCCAGCGCGGCCTCCGCGCTGCGAACGAGCACGGGCTGATGCCCGAGCTCGCTCAGAAAGTCGCGGAAAACCTCGCCTAGATCCGTCTCGTCTTCGACGACGAGGACGCGCATTTCGTGGGCGAGTCTAGCACGACGCTCTCGGCGACGGCGAGGCTCGCGCGACGGTCGAGACCGCGGTCGGTATCGGCCACACGGGCCCCGGAGAAGAACGTCGCCCAGAATCCCGCGGGAGCGGCGGCGAGATCAGAGCGCCCCAGCAGTTGGCTCCCGTCGAAGCGGTGGGCGAGCCGGTACGCGAAGCTGTAGAAGGCGAAGATCGAGTTCGGGGTCGTTTCGCCGTTGAACGTCAGGTCGAGCGCCAGGTGCAGCGTCGCACCCAGTAGATACGCGGTCAGCCCGAGCGATCCGGTCCACCAGGCAATGAGCGCGAGTACCGCGAAGAGCTCATAGGAGTGCAGCGCGAGGACGCATCGCCGGACGCGACCTTCGACGTAGTGACGCAGGAAGGCGTCCGGCGTCAGCTTGCGGTTGCGCTCGAAGAGCACGTAATCGACGGCGTGGTCGATGTCGATGAAGAAGCCGCCGGCCGCAATCGCGGCCGTTGCGGTCCACGAATCGGTGAGGGCGGCGGTACCCGCGCACGCGATCGCGGTTGTGATGAGATGGCCTCCAGGACTCATGCTTTGCTTGCTATCGCAACGCGCGTGCCGCGTCGATTGGCGGGGGACTCGAGCGTGTGGCGACGTTGGAATGCGCACGCGCGTACCGGGAATCGCACGTCGACTTCCGGTCCGACCACGCGTGCTATATACTCGTCTTCCGGGCCGATTTTCCAGAGGAGGAGACGGGTGTCCGGGTATGTCCCGGTGGCGATCTTTGCAGGGTTCATCGTCGCGTTCGGTCTCGTCTCTCTGGCGATTGCCTGGTTGCTCCGGCCGAGCCGGCCGGACATCGTCAAGCTGATGAACTACGAATGCGGTGCCGAGCCGGTCGGCCCGGCGTGGATCCGCTTCCCCGTCGGATTTTACCTCGTCGCGCTGGTGTTCATCGTCTTCGACGTGCTTGCCGTCTTCATCGTGCCCTGGATGCTCGTCCTGGCGCCGTTGGGACTGCCTGCATTTTGGGGGATGGCGGGCTTTGTCGGCATCATCGCGCTGGGGTGGCTCTACGCGTATCGCGAGGGGGTCTTGGAGTGGAAGTAAAGCCTCCGGTCCCGCAGATTCCGGCCCCGGTGTGGACAGAATTCAAGGACCTTCAGGAGTTCGAGAAGTACCGGCAGCATCGGGCGGATGACGACAAGACGTCGAATGCGCTGACGTCCATCGCGGACACCATCCACCACATGCCCGGCGGCTGGATCGTGACGACGGGCACGGACAAGATCTTCAACTGGGCCCGCAAGTCGTCGATCTGGCCTGTGACGTTCGGGCTCGCCTGCTGCGCGATCGAGATGATGGCGACGTTCGCCTCACGCTTCGACGTGGAGCGGTTCGGGATGGTGCCCTGGGCGTCGCCGCGACACTCGGATTTGATGATCGTGTCCGGCACGGTCACGATCAAAATGGCGCCGATGCTGAAGCGCATCTACGATCAGATGCCCGACCCGAAGTGGGTCGTGTCGATGGGCTCGTGCGCGAACTCGGGCGGACCGTTCCGTCACGGCTACCACGTCGTGAAGGGCGTGGACCGCGTGGTCCCCGTCGACGTATATGTGCCTGGGTGTCCGCCGACGCCGGATTCGTTGATGTACGGGCTGCTGAAGCTGCAGGAGCAGGTGGCGCACTTCCAGACAACGGGCGAGCGTCTTCCCGCGGCCGCCGATACGAAGTGAGCCCGCTCACCGCCGTCGACGCTGCTGCGCGTCTTCGCGAGCAGCTTGCCGTCGAGCCGACCGTCGCGGGCGAGGTTGTCACCGTGACCGTCCCTCCCGAGCGGTGGCAGGCGACCGCCGAGTTCGTGCGCGGCACCCTGGGCTGCATCTTTTTCTCGTTCCTCACCGCCATCGACTGGAAAGAGCAGGGACTCGAGATCCTGTGCCGTGTTCAGAATCTCGACACGCCGGTGACCGTGGCGCTGCGCACGCGGCTCGGGGCCGGCAACGAACACTGTCCGACGCTGACCGGCATCTGGCGCGGCGCCGACTGGATGGAGCGCGAGTGCTGGGACATGTTCGGCGTGCGCTTCGACGGGCATCCCGACCATCGCCGCATTCTGCTGGACGAGACGTGGGAGGGGCATCCGCTGCGGAAGGACTATGCCGTGGATACGCCGCACGCACCGTACCGCTGAACCGAGAGCACCGAGAGGAGCCGCGCGATGATCTACGAGCTGCGCACGTACACACTGCAGCCCGGCAAGCAGCCCGAGTACCTGAAGCTCAACGCGGAGGTCGGTCGCAAAATTCGGGGCGACCGCTACGGCAAGTTCGAGGGCGGCTGGACCACCGAGTTCGGCATGCTCAACCAGTATGTCCATCTGTGGAGCTACCCGAGCCTCGACGAGCGCGAGCGGCTACGGGGTGAGCTGGCGAAGAACGAGGAGTGGACGAAGGGCTATGTGCCCCAGATCCGTCCGCTGCTCCTGGCCCAGGAGAACAAGATGCTGTCGGCCGTGACGCCGTTCAAGCCGCCGACCGACAGCGGCAACCTCTACGAACTGCGCTGGTATCGCGCGCAGGTCGGCAGGCTCGGTGAGTGGCTGAATCTCGCGAAAACGGTCCTGCCGAGCCGCGAAAAGTATTCGCGCAACGTGTGCTACTGGCAGACGGAAGCCGGCCAGCTGAACGAGGCCGTGCATCTGTGGGTCTACAAGGACCTCAACGAGCGAGCGGCCGCTCGCGCGAAGGCCCTCGGGGATCCCGAGTGGCAGGCGTTTCTCGGCAAGGCGCTGCCGCTGCTGATGAGCATGCAGTCGACGGTCCTGATCCCGACGACCGTGTCCCCGATGAAATGAGTGCACGGATGTTTTTGTGGCCGACCGTCGGGCGGCGGAGCCCTGCGAAGCCGCCCCGACGGTAAAGAAGAAAGACATGCCGGATACCACCGCGCGTAACACGCTCGAGCTCGGCTATGGGGGCAGCGAGCGCCTCACGATGAACATGGGGCCGCAGCACCCGTCCGCTCACGGCGTGTTCCGCGCGATCCTCACGCTCGAGGGCGAAACGGTCGTCGGTGTCGATGCCGTCATCGGCTACTTGCACCGCTGCCACGAGAAGCTCGCGGAGTCGCTGACGTACGTCCAGTATCCGACCATCGCCTCGAAGACGGATTACGTCGCGGCCATGACCGTGGAGCTCGCTTACGTCTCGGCCGTCGAGCTGGTCGGCAAGATCGACGTGCCGCGGCGGGCGCAGTGGCTGCGCGTGCTCGTCGCGGAGCTGCAGCGGGTCGCCTCACACCTGCTCTGGCTCGGCACCTGGTGCATGGACATGGGCGGCGCGCTCGGCGGCGGGGCGACCGTCTTTCTCTATTGCATCCGCGAGCGCGAGCTCGTTCTGGACCTGTTCGAGGCGCTCACCGGCGCGCGGCTGCTCTACGGCTTCCACCAGCCCGGCGGGACACGGTATGACCTGCCGGAGGGCTGGACGCAGAAGTGTCGCGAGACGCTCGACCTCATCGAGCAGCGCATCGGCGAGTATGAGGCCATGCTCGAGGACAACGCGTTCTTTCTCGTGCGCACGCAGGGCGTCGGCGTGATCTCGCGCGAGCTCGCGCAGGAGGTTGGTGTCGCGGGCCCACTGCTTCGCGGCTCCGGCGTCAGCCACGATCTGCGCCGCGCAGCGCCGTATTCCTCGTACGAGGAGTTCGACTTTCGCGTGCCCATGGAGACGGCGGGCGACTGTTATGCGCGCTACCGCGTGAGGATGGTCGAGTTCCGCGAGTCGATTCGCATCGCGCGCCAGGTGCTCGACGGCTTGCCGGAGGGGCCGATCTCGTCCCGTCCGGGCGTGAAGTCCGTCGGCCAGGTGCGCGTGCCGAAGGGTGAGGGCTATGCGCCGATCGAGGGCGCGCGCGGCGAGGTCGGCTGCTATCTCGTGGCCGACGGCGGCCCCAAGCCCTATCGCCTGAAGTGGCGGGGCGCGTCGTTTTCGAATCTCGCCGTGCTGCCGCACATCCTGCCCGGGGTGAAGATCGCCGACGTCGTCGCGATCATGGGGTCCGTCGATCCCGTGTTCGGCGAGGTCGACCGCTAGTGCCGGCGGTGCTCTGGGACGCGCTCGCCGGCTTCATCGTGCTCAACGTCGTCATCGGCATGGTGACGTACGTGACGCTCCTCGAGCGCAAATTCGCGGCGCGCATGCAATCGCGCATCGGTCCGTACTACGTCGGGCCGCACGGGTTGCTGCAGCCGATCGCGGACGCCATCAAGCTGATGCTGAAGGAAGACGTCGTGCCGACGCGGGCCGACCGCTGGGTCTACAACCTGGCGCCGATCGTCTTCCTCGTGCCGTGCGTACTGATCTTCGCGACGCTGCCGTTCGCGCCGGGCCTCGGGGTGGCGGACCTGAACATCGGCGTGCTGTTCTTCCTGGCCGTGTCCTCGCTCGAGATCGTCGGGCTGTTCATGGGCGGCTGGGGGAGCAACAACAAGTACGCGCTGCTCTCGGCAATGCGGGCGGTGAACCAGATCATCTCGTACGATCTGCCGTTCGTCTTCGCCGCGTTCGTTCCGGTCGTCCTCGCCGGCTCGCTTCAGATGTCGGTGATCGTCGCCGCACAGAGCGGCGCGTGGCTCGGCGTGGTGCCGCGATGGTTCGTGTTCTACCCCGTGATCGGGCAGCTCGCGTTCATCGCGTTCCTCGTTGCCACGCTCGCCGCCGAGAACCGCGTGCCGTTCGACATTCTCGAGGCCGAATCGGAGCTCGTCGCCGGCTTCCGCGTCGAGTACAGCGGCATGAAGTTCGCGCTGATCCAATTGGGCGAGTACGCGCACATGATCGGCACGTCGTTCCTCGGGGCGCTGCTGTTCTTGGGCGGCTGGCTCGGACCCGGATCCGACCACGTCCTTGTCGGCGCGCTGTGGTTCCTGCTCAAGGCGATGCTGGTGTTCCTCGTCGTCACGTGGGTCCGCTGGAGCTTCGTGCGGATCCGCGTCGACCAGATCCTGGCGATTTCCTGGAAGCTGCTGCTGCCGGCGTCGGTCGTCCTGCTCCTCGCGACTGCGTTCTGGGTGGCCGCTCGAGGTGCGCATGGCGTCTAACGGCGCCGGGTTCTGGACGGAGACGACGCAGCTCGTGCGGGCCGTTGGGCGCGCGATGGGCGTGACGTTCAAGAATCTGCTGCGTCGGCCGATCACGGTGCGCTATCCGACGGTGAAGCGCGTGTACCCCGATCGGTTTCGCGGGCTCCTCGCGCTGACCTACGACCGGGAGACCGGCGAGGAAAACTGCATCGGCTGCCGCCTCTGCGAGTACATCTGCCCGCCGCAGGTGATCAAGGTCGAGATGCTCAAGGCGGAGAAGCGCAACTATGCCAAGACGTTCACGCTGGAGCTCTACTCCTGCGAGTTCTGTGAGCTGTGCGTGCAGGTATGCCCGACCGACGCGATCGTGATGCTGAAGTCGTTTGATCTGGCGACCGCCGACCGCCGCGAGCTCTTGCTGGACAAGGATCGGCTGCACGCGCTCGGTCTGACGTTCGAGCAGTCGTGGGCGACGGGCAACCGCCTGCGTGACATGCAGGCGCCGCCGAAGCCGGCCCGGCCCGCCGCCGCG
>JBKOUQ010000131.1:0-11241 GCA_046723475.1 Candidatus Methylomirabilota bacterium | reverse complement strand
GCGGAGAGCAACGGCGTCGAGCAGGCCGCGCCCCCGCGCCAGCCCGTCGACGCGCCGGTCGCGCCCGCGAACGTCGCCGTGACGCATCTGCGACGCGTCGTGGAACGGCTGCTCGAGGAGACGCCCGGCGATGCGCTGTGTGATGCGTGCCTGGCGTTTGCCGCCGCGGTCGCGTTGATCGACATGCGGGTCGTCGCGGACGCGCTGCCACGCGAGCGGCCCGGCGTCGAGCGCGGCACGGCGCGGTGCGAGAATTGCCGGCGCGAGACGATCGTCACGGTCTTTCGGGCGCCGAGCGCCGTGTGAGCGCGTTACTGCAGACGCTGACCGGCCAGGTTGAAGACCCAGCTCACGTTCGCGGTCAGATGATCGGCCAGCGCGCGATGCTCCTCGATCAGCCGCTCCAGCAGCGGCCGCGTCCGCGCGATCGTCTGCTCGATGGCCGGTCGCTGGTTGCCGACCTCGGCGGCGGTTCCGATCATCACGAGTGTGAGTCGATGCGGGTGGAGCGTCGAATACACGTCGGCGCGCGCTACCGCGAACCCATCGTGCTCGCTGAGGTAGTCGATGGTAGCCGATGTGTAGTCGTAGTAGACGACATTGCCGATCCGATGCGTCTCGACCATGATCTGCGCCGGCCGGACGATAGCCGGTCGGTGAGCGAGCCGTCTTGACCGCCACCGCCATTTCTTTGACATGACGAATCGCGTGACCGCCGTGAGCTCGGTTCGCCGAAGCGGGCCGATGATCTCCAGCGTTGCCGCGACGGGCTTCGTCGAAGCAATCGAGGCGGCGGGTCGGGATCCGGACGAGGTCCTGCGCACCGTCGGGCTCGACCGCGCGAGAGTGACCGATCGCCAGGCGTTCATTCCGTCGGCCGCCTTCACGCTCGCCCTCGACGAGGCGGCGCGCGTTACCGGCGACGACTGCTTCGGCCTGCATCTGGGGGAGGGCTACCATCCCAAGGACTTCGGCGCGCTCGCGTACGTCGTCTTGAACTCACCGACCATCGCGGTCGCCTTCGACAATGTTGCGCGGTACTTGCACCTCTACAACGAGGCCGCGACCGTTTCGTTCGATCGGACCGAGCGGCACGGCGTGCTGCACCACGGACTCAGCGGCGTCCCGGTGGCGCGGCGCCGCCAGCACCAGGAGTACGCGTTCTGCGTCGCCGTCGCGACGATTCGCATGATGGCCGGCAGCGAATGGCGACCGCTCGAAGTGCGCTTCGAGCACGCGGCACCGCCGCACACGGACGAGCACCGTCGCATCTTCGGCTCTCCGGTGATCTTCGGCGCCGACCGCAACGCGATCGTGGTCGAGCGCGAATTTTGCGATCGCCACGTCCCGGCTGCGGACCGCCGCCTGTATCTCATCCTCGAAGACTATGTGCAGCGTGTATGGGAGCGAAGCCCGATCGAAGATTCGTTCGTCGACGTCGTCGCGGCGGCGATCGAGACCGCGGTGCCGAACGGCGAGCTTCAGCTGACGGAGACCGCGCGGACCGTCGGCGTGAGTGGGCGAACGCTCCAGCGCCGGCTCAACGAAGCGGGGATCGAGTACAAGACGCTCGTCGGCGCCATCCGCCGGCGGCTCGCGCTGCGATACCTGCGGGACCCCAAGTACACGCTCAGTGAAGTGGCCTATCTGCTGGGATATTCCGAAATCAGCGCGTTCAGCCGCGCCTTCAAGCGCTGGACCGGCTCGCCGCCCTCCGAGCACCGCCGCAAGGGCTGAGCCTCCGCGCAGGGCCAATCGGTCCGCGGCCGCGGCGCGTTTCGGCCCTCGCGACCAAAGTCCCGGATGACGCACCGCATGCTTCGATGCCAGGGTGTTGTCCGGAGGAACCGCGATGTGGCAGACGATGTGGCAGGCGGCGTGGGAGTACTGGATCGACGCGGCTCAGCGCACGGTCTTGTTCTGGGATGTCATGCGCAAACGGGGCAACCAGTATCTCGAGCACCAGGCGCAGGGCAAGCCACCGGTCCTGATTTTCGACCATGAGCTCGTGCTCGACGGCCGCACGCTCGAGCGGCCCGTCAATTACTTCCTGCTTCGGATCACGCCGCCGGCCGGGACGCATTCGGATCCGCGCAAGCGACCCTTCGTGATCGTGGACCCGCGTGCGGGACACGGTCCCGGCATCGGCGGGTTCAAGGTCGACAGCGAGATCGGCGTCGCGCTTCGCGCCGGGCACCCGTGCTATTTCGTCGGATTCCGCACCGAGCCCGTGGCCGGCCAGACGCTGGAAGACGTCGGCCGTGCCGAGGCGCGGTTCCTCGAGACGATCGCCGCGCTGCATCCGGAGGCGGATGGTCGGCCGTGCGTGATCGGCAATTGCCAGGCGGGCTGGGCGGTGATGATGCTCAGCGCCGTCGCCCCGGAGCTCATGGGAGCGATCGTGCTCGCCGGCGCGCCACTGTCCTACTGGGCCGGCGAGGGGACACAGAATCCGATGCGCTACGCGGGCGGCATCATGGGCGGATCGTGGCTCGCCGCCCTCGCGAGCGATCTCGGCAACGGCCGCTTCGACGGCGCCCACCTGGTCGCCAACTTCGAGAGTCTGAATCCGGCCAACACGCTGTGGACGAAGTCGTACAACCTCTACTCGAAGGTCGACACCGAAGAGCCGCGCTATCTCGAGTTCGAGCGCTGGTGGGGCGGCTTCTACCTGCTCAACGAGCAGGAGATGCGATTCATCGTCGACAACCTCTTCGTCGGTAACCGGCTCGCGTCCGGCGAGATGATGACGTCGGCGGGGCGGCGCGTCGACCTGCGCGACATCCGCTCGCCCATCGTGGTCTTCGCCTCGTGGGGGGACAACATCACGCCGCCGCAGCAGGCGCTCAACTGGATCCTCGACTGCTACGCGACCGACCGCGACATCGTCGTGCGCGAGCAGACGATCGTCTACATCCTGCATCAGGACATCGGTCATCTCGGGATCTTCGTCTCCGGGCGCATCGCGCAGCGCGAGCACACCGAGATCGTACAGACGCTCGACATCATCGAGACGCTGCCGCCCGGGCTGTGGGAGATGGTGATCGAGGACAAACAGCCGGAGATGTCGCACGCCGAGCTCGTCCCCGGGCGCTACCTCGTCCGCTTCGAGCGGCGGACGCTCGACGACATCCGCGCGCTCGAGTCCACGCGCGAGGACGAGCGGCCGTTCGAGGCGGTGGCGCGCGTGTCGCACATCACGGAGGGCTTCTACCGGACGTTCGTGAGCCCCTGGATCCGCGCGTGGGTCACCGAGAGCACGGCCGAGGCGCTCCGAGCTGCGCACCCGAATCGGCTGCAGTACTCGCTCTGGTCGGATCGCAATCCGTGGATGGCCGCGGTGAAGCCGCTCGCCGAGACCGTGCGCCGTCACCGGCGGCCGGTGGCCGCCGACAACCCGTTTCTGGTACTCGAGAAGAAGATGTCCGAGCAGATCGAGCACTCGCTCGATCGCTATCGCGACGCGCGCGATCGGACCACCGAGCGGATGTTCGCCGCACTCTACCAGTCGGCGTGGCTGCAGGCCGCGGTCGGACTGCGGGGCGCCGATGGCGGCCGGCCCGCCCCCCGCGCACGCGACGAGGCGTTCGAGGCGCTGGTGACGCACAAGATCGCGGCGCTGCGGGCGCGGATGGGCGAAGGCGGGCTGCGCGAGGCGACGGCTCGCATCCTCTTATATACGGGCAGTGACGAGCCGCGCGTGGACGTGCGCGGATTCCGCATGGCGGAGCGCCTGCGCGACCAGCACTTCGGGGGCGAGCGCCTGCCGGGAACCCGGCGCCGCGAGCTGTTCCGAGAGCAGTTTTTCCTCCTCCTGCTCGACGAGGCCGGGGCGCTCGCGGCGCTGCCGCGCATGTTGCCGTCCGGCAAGGATCGAGCGGCCGCGCTGGACATGGCGCGCCAGACGCTATCGGCGAGGGGAGAGTTGACGGAGGAACGGCGCGCACGGCTGGCGCGCGTCGAAGCGATTCTCAGCGCGTCGCCGGTTTCGGCGGCCGCCTAGGAGGTCTGAGATGGCGACCGACGTGGTGACGCGGCCCGAGAGCCGCGGCAGCGGGAAGTACGAGCAGCTGATCGCGCGCTGCAAAGGGCTGGACGCCATTGCGACCGCCGTCGCGCATCCGTGCGACGACGCCTCGCTGACGGCCGTGCTGGACGCGGCGCGGGCGGGCATCATCGCCCCGATTCTGGTGGGCCCGGCCGACCGCATCCGCGCCGTGGCCCGCGGCGCGAGGCTCGACATCGACGGCCATGAGATCGTCGACGCCCCGCACAGCCACGCGAGCGCCGCCCGCGCCGTCGAGCTGGTGCGGCTCGGGCGGGCCGAGCTCCTGATGAAGGGCAGCCTCCACACCGATGAGCTGATGAGCGAGGTCGTCCGCCGCGAGACCGGGCTGCGGACGGACCGGCGCGTCAGCCACGTGTTCGTGATGGACGTGCCGACCTACCACAAGCCGCTCATGGTCACCGACGCGGCCGTGAACATCTTCCCGACGCTCGACGACAAGCGCGACATCGTTCAGAACGCGATCGACTTCGCGCACGCGCTCGGCATCGCGCGGCCCAAGGTCGCGATCCTGTCCGCGGTGGAAATCGTGACGCCGAAGATTCCGTCGACGATCGAAGCGGCTGCGCTGTGCAAGATGGCCGATCGTGGCCAGATCCGCGGCGGCCTCCTCGACGGTCCGCTCGCGTTCGACAACGCCATCAGCGTGGAGGCGGCGCGTACCAAGGGCATCGCCTCCGCGGTCGCCGGCGATCCGGATATCGTCGTCGTGCCCGACCTCGAAGCCGGCAACATGCTGGCGAAGAACCTCACGTTCCTCTCCCGGGCGGACGCGGCGGGGCTGGTGCTCGGCGCGCGGGTGCCGATCGTGCTGACGAGCCGTGCCGACACCGAACGGGCTCGCATCGCCTCGTGCGGCGTCGCCGCGCTCTATGCGGACGCGCGGCGTCGAGTGGCGCCGGTCGCCGCATAAGCTGATGGCCGACGCCATCCTCGTCATCAACGCCGGCTCCTCGAGCATCAAGTTCTCGTCGTACGAGATCGTCGCGGAGCGACGCATGCTGCGCCACGTGTTCAAAGGCCAGATCGACGGAATCGGCACGCAGCCGCGGTTACGGGTTCGCGACGCGAACGGCGGCGCGCTGACCGACCAGAAATATGCGAGCGGCGAGGTTCCGGACGTCTCGGCCGCGATGCTCACGGTCGCGGGCTGGCTCCGTACCCAGCTGCGCGGCGCCGTGCCGATCGCGGTGGGGCATCGCGTGGCCCATGGCGGACCCACGTACGCCGCGCCGCTGCGGGTCGACGATACCGTGCTGGCGGCGCTCGAGCGGCTCATCCCGCTGGCGCCGCTGCACCAGCCCTCGAACGTCGAGCCGATCCGCTCCATCAGAGGGCGCTTTCCGGGGATGGTGCAGGTGGCGTGTTTCGACACCGCGTTTCACCGCGGCCATGCCGACGTCGCCGACTGGTATGCGCTGCCGGAGAGCCTCTATCGGGAGGGCGTGCGCCGTTACGGCTTCCACGGCCTCTCCTACGAGTACATCGCGCGCACGCTGCCGCGCGTCGCGCCCGACATCGCCGACGGCCGCGTCGTCGTCGCGCATCTGGGAAGCGGCGCGAGCATGTGCGCGATGTCCGCGGGACGCAGCGTCGACAGCACGATGGGCTTCACAGCGCTCGACGGCCTGCCGATGGGCACGCGGTGCGGCCAGCTCGATCCCGGCGTCGTGCTCTATCTGCTGGCTCAGAAGGGCTGGAGCACAACGGACGTCGAGCGGTTCCTGTACCGCGACGCCGGCCTGCGCGGGTTGTCCGGCATCAGCAACGACGTCCGCGAGCTGCTCGCCAGCGATGCGCCCGCGGCACGGCGGGCGCTCGACTACTTCGTCTATCGCATCGCGCGCGAGCTCGGATCGCTGGCCGCCGCGCTCGGGGGCCTCGACGCCCTGGTGTTGACGGCGGGCATCGGCGAAAACTCGCCCGAGATCCGCGCGCGCATCTGCGCTCGCGCCGCGTGGCTCGGCGTGCGGCTGGACGAGACGGCCAACCGCGCGAACGCCCACTGCATCTCTGCGGCGACGTCGCCGGTCTCGGTGTGGGTGATTCCCACCGATGAGGAACGCATGATCGCCGAGCACACACTCGCCGTCATCACCGGCGCCGCGTGAGCGCGCACGCGCATGGCCGGCCCCGTGCCCGGGCGCTGCTCCCCGTATCCGTCTCGTTCGTCGTGCTGCTGTCCGTCGTCGTCGTCGATGCGCAATCGGTACGACTCGCCGGCACCGTGCAATGGATCGCCGGTACGAAGATGCAGGTGGTGACCGACAGCGGCGCCTCGATCATGATCGACCTGACGGGTGCCGATCAGTCGTCCTACCGCGGGCTGCGCAACGGCGATGCGGTCGTCGTCGACGGCTACGTCTCCGGCGATCGGCGTCAGATCATCGCGCAGGCGCTGTGGCGCGACAGCGGTCGCGGCTACTGGACCCAATCGCCCTGAGGTGCCCGAAGATGACGGCCACCGCCCATCGTCCGGTTCTGCTCGGCCAACGCGCGCTCGTCGTGGGCATCGCGAACGAATACTCGATCGCGTACGGCTGCGCGCGCGCGTTCCGCGAGCTTGGCGCCGAGCTCGCGATCACATACCTCAACGAGCGCGCGCGGCCCCACGTGAAGCCGCTCGCCGAGGCGCTGCAGGCCTCGGTGTTCCTACCGCTGGACGTGTCGACGCCGGGCGAGCTCGACGCCGTCATCGACACGATCGCCCGACAGTGGGGGCGACTCGACATCCTGCTGCACTCGATCGCCTTCGCGCCCAAGGCGGATCTGCAGGGCGGTCTGCTCGATTGCTCTGCGCAAGGCTTCGCCACGGCGATGGACGTCTCCTGTCATTCGTTCATCCGAATGGCGAAGCTCGCCGCGCCGCTGATGACCGACGGCGGCACGATGTTCGCGATGAGCTATCACGGCGCCCAGAAGGTGGTGCCGAACTACAACGTCATGGGCCCAGTGAAGGCGGCGCTCGAGGCCGCGTGCCGTTATCTGGCCTACGAGCTCGGCCCGAAGAAGATCCGCGTGCACGCGGTCTCGCCGGGGCCGCTCAAGACGCGGGCCGCGTCCGGCCTCAAGGACTTCGACCTCATGCTGAACGAGGCGATGGAGCGCGCGCCGCTCGGCGATCTTGTGGATGTCATGGACGTCGGGTTCGCGTGCGCGTACCTCGCAACGCCGTACGCGCGGCGGCTCACCGGCACCACGCTGTACGTCGACGGCGGCGTCAACATCATGGCGTGATCGCGATTACCGCTCGCGCTGAATGATCATCGCGATGCCCTGTCCGCCGCCGATGCAGAGGGTGGCCAGGCCGACATCCCGCGAGAGCCGACGCAGGTTGTGCACGAGTGTCACCAGGATTCGGCAGCCGCTGGCGCCGATCGGATGTCCGAGCGCGATGGCGCCGCCCGAGACGTTCGTCGACTCGGGCGGGAAGCCGAGCGTCCGGGCGACCGCGAGCGCCTGGGCCGCGAACGCCTCGTTCGCTTCGATCAGACCGACATCGGCGATGGTGAGACCCGCGCGCGCAAGGACTTTGGGCACCGCGGCGATCGGTCCCGTCCCCATGAGCTGCGGCTCCACACCCGCCGAGGCGCTGGCGCGTACGCGGCCCAGCGACATGACGTCGAGATCGGCGGCCCGCTCGGCAGCGAGCAGCACGACCGCCGCCGCGCCATCGTTGATGCCGGACGCATTGCCGGCGGTGACGGTTCCGTCTTTTTTGAAAGCGGGACGAAGCGTTCGCATCACGTTGGGATCCGGCCGGGTGCGAGGCAGCTCGTCCGTCTCGAACACGAACGACGGCCCCTTGCGCTGCCTCACTTCGATCGGCACGATCTCGTCTCGGAAGTCGCCGGCACCGACCGCGTGCAACGCGCGACGCACGCTCTCGGACGCGAACGCATCCTGCTCGGCCCGGCCGATGCCGAATCGCTCGGCGACGTTCTCGGCGGTGATCCCCATGTGGGCGCCGGTCCACGGGTCGAGCAGCCCATCGCGCAGCATGGAATCGACGAGTGGCTCGTCGCCCATACGAAGGCCCCAGCGCGCCTTGTTCATCAGATACGGCGCGTTGGTCATGCTTTCCATGCCGCCGGCGACGACGATATCGGCGTCACCGGCGGCGATGGCCTGCGCGCCGAGCGCCACCGCCTTCAGCCCGGATCCGCACACCTTGTTCACGGTGAACGCCGGCGCCTCGATCGGGATCCCCGCGTTGACGGCGCACTGGCGGGCCGGGTTTTCGCCCAGCCCGGCCTGCAGCACGTGGCCCATGATCGTCTCGTCCACGGCCTGCGGCGCGACGCCCGCACGCTTGAGCGCCTCGGCAATGACGACGGTGCCGAGATGGACGGCGGAGAAGTCCTTCAGTGCACCACCGAACGTCCCGATCGCCGTTCGGCAGGCGCCGGCGATCACGACGTCGCGGTTCATGACTCGTCGACGAGTTCGGCCGTGATCCGCTCGAGTGTCGCCGTTTCGAGGACGCGGACGAATGCGCGCAGCAGATCCGTGTACGTCACGATTCCGGCCAGGTGGTCATCGACGACCGGCAGCGCCCCGATGCGCGCGTCCAGCATCAGGGTCGCCGCGTGTTCGATCCGAGTCTGGGAGGTCACTGTCAGTGGGTCCGGCGTCATGATCCGCCGCGCGGGCGTGCTGGCCGCGCCCCGAGCGGCCGAGCGAACGTCACGGTCTGACACGATGCCGATCAGCCGGCCTTCCGACATGACCGGCAAGTGACGGATGCGATGCTCGTCCATCAGCAGGCGGGCCTTGTCGCATGGCGTGTCGGGCCCGATCGCCACGAGCCGCCGCGTCATGACATCGCGGACCATCATGACGATCACGCCGGCGTCCGCCATCCCTCAGCGCGCGGCGGCCGCCGTCTGGTCCACGCGCGTCCACGTCGTGTCGGGATCGAACGACGTGATGGACGTCTCGACGCGCGCGGTCGCCGGCCCCAGGTCCTTTTGATAGACGACGCCGTCGTGGTTCACGATGAACGTCATCACGCCGGATGCGCCGTAGCGGGCGGGGTAGGCCAGCAAGCCGAAGCCGCCGATCATGTGGCCGCCGACGACGTAGTCGTACGCGCCGTCGGGAGCGCTGGGCCCCTGGCGCAGCAGGATCCGATAGAAGTAGCCGTGGAACGGAACTCGGCCGGTCGCCGAGCCGCGGCCGCGGGCATAACCTTCGGCCTGCGCGCGGGTGACGAGTGGGCCGAGCGGGCTCGGCGGCTCGTCGGCGTTGGTTGCCCAGTAGAGGCCATCGCGCTTGCCCGGGCTGCTGGCGAAGCGTCGCGCGTATTCGAGCACACCGTCGCGTGCGTGGCTCTGCGCGTAGTACTCGCGCTGCGCATCCACATAGGCGAGACAGACCTGGATCACGCTGAGCTCGTTGCGACCGATGCGGCGTCGCAGGATCTCGTCGCGCCCCGCGTCGGCGTCCCAGCGCCAGCTGGGGCCATCCGGCACGAGCGGGATCGGGAACGGAAAGTCGTCGGCGCCGACGTAGAGTGTGACCTTGCCGCCGGCGCCTTCGAGGCGGTGCGCCTTTTCGTATTCGCCGACGAAGCGCTCCGCGGCGTTATGGTCCGCAACGTCGTCGCCCGAGGCTACGAGCGCGCGGCCCTGCGCACCGAGGATGTCGCCGAGCGCCTTTCGGTCGAACGCGCGTACGGCATCGACCAACGCATTTACCGCGTCATCGAGCGAGCCGAACCGCCTTGCGTCCTGCGCCGCGAACACCATGGTGCTCCAGGTGAGGAGAATCACGAGCGCGACACGCAGAGCCCTCATCGACGCCCTCCTCCTCCTCGTCCACCGCCACCGGCCCGCGCGCCGCCGCCACCACCACCCTGAAAGCCGCTCGATCGTGCCGAGCTCATGCTGGAGCTTCCGCGTTGACTGGCGCTTTGCGCCGAGCGGCCTTGCCCCGCGCCTTCGAAGGCTCCGCCGCCCGCACGTTGAGCACTGCTGCCGCTACTGGTGGCACCGGCGCGCTGACCACCGGCGGCTCCGCCCGCCCGCGCCTCACCGGCGCCCGCCGCGCGATTGCCACTGCCGATCGAGGCGCTTTCGGCACCGCCACGCGCGCCGGCGGCCCCCGCTTGCGCGGATTCACGACCCGCCGCGCGGTTGGTGCCGCTCGCGAGGTCCTGCCGCCCTTGCTCGGCGCGGCCGCGGTACGCCTCGCGCGACGCGGCGTTCGGTGCGCCCTGCTTGTTGTAGCGCTGCTGCGTCGCGGTGTCGCGGTACTGCGCGCCTTTCCGATGGCTGGGATCGTGCTGCCAGTTCTGTCTGCCGCCCTGCGCGTTCGCCCGCTGACTCGCGCGCTGCGTGTTGGTGTTCGAGGTCCTGTTCACGTTTCGATTGAAGTTGCTCTGCCGATCGACGTCGACGTCGATTTCGCCGCCACCCCAGTTACAGCCACCCCAGGCCGCCGCGCCCACCGCCATGCCGACACCGAAGGACAACATCGCGGTGCCCGCCACATAGCCAGGCGGGTAGTACGCGTACGGCGGGTATGCGGGATATGGCCAACCGCCGTAGACGGCGGTCGGCTCGTACGTCGGCACGTAGATCACTTGCGGGTTCGACGGCTCGATCTTGATGATCTGAGTCTGGGGCGGCGGTGCGCTCGCCGCTTGCGCGGTTGCCGGAGGCGCGGACGCGGGTGGCGGCGACGCGGCGGGCTGGGGCGCAGCCTCGACGCTCACGTTCTGTTGCGGCGTGGATTTCAAGTTTCCCGACGCCTGCGCCTTGGCGCGCAGCCGCTGGATGGCGTCCATGAGATCCTTCTGCTGCCCGAGGACGGCGTCGCCGAGCTTCTGTGTCCAGTCGAGCTTCTCGTTCATCATGACGAGGACGTCCGGGAAGCTGACGAGCGCTTTGACGCTGTCGTCCCAGGTTTGCTTCTTCAGCTCCTCGTTCAGCTGATCGCCCTTCAGATTCGCGTTCGCCTGCATGAACCGCGCGGCCTGCACGATCTCGACCGGATACGTGGACGCCATGAAGATCTGCGCCACCAGCGGGTCGGGGTAGAGGGCGATCGGTGCGGCGATCTGCTCGAGCTCTTCGGGCTTGAACGCCGACGCCGCGGGCGCGCCCGGCGCCGCGGCCGCCTGCTCGCCGGCGCCCGGCTGCGCAGCGCCGGTCTGCGGAGCGGGGACGGTT
>JBKOUQ010000017.1:0-24636 GCA_046723475.1 Candidatus Methylomirabilota bacterium | reverse complement strand
GCGCGATGCCGAGCGCGGCGCGCAGCAGGCCCGCGTAGGGCGCGTCGCGGCCCTCGAAGTATTCGCGCAGGTGGCGCACGACGTCGCGGTCGCTGTCGAGGGCGGGCAGGACATCGACGAACCGGAAGAGCTGCAGCTTGGCGTCCTCGTGCGCGAGCGACCACGCGAACAGCGCGGCCGTCCACCGGTCGGCCGAGTAGAACGCCTGGCGGTCGCCGACGACCCGCTCGAACAGCTCGCGACCGATCTGGTGGACGCGGGCGTCGTCGGGGCGAACGGTCATGCGCACCTCGCTCGGATTCACCTTACCCCCGCCACAGCCACCACACGAAGAGCGCGACCATCACGAGCGCCAGGGCGAAGTGTGCGACGACGCCCGTGAGCGCGCCGATCGCCGCCCCGATCCCGGCGCGCACGCTCGCCTGCGGGGCGCGTCCGCTGAGGAGCTCGCCGGCGATCGCACCGATGATGGGTCCGAGCAGCAGGCCGATCGGCGCGACGATCACGCCGACCGCCATGCCGATGATCGCGCCGATGACGGCCGCGCGGCTGCCGCCGGCGCGGCGCGCCCCGAGTACGCCCGCCACGTGCTCGAGCGCCCACGCCAGGACGCCGATCGCGGCCAGGATCGCGAGCCGCCCGGCCCCGATCGGCCTGAAATCGGTGGCCACGGCATGCAGCAGCGCGCCCGCGAAGATGAGCGGCGCCCCCGGCACGAATGGCACGATCGAGCCGACGAGGCCCGCGAGCATCAGCAGCGCGACGACGACGTTGACGAGCGTCACGCGGCCTCGTCCCGCGGCGCGGACACCGGCTCGCGCTGGACGAGCGGCGCGGGCCGCGGCAGTGTCACGGCGACGGCAAGACCGATGGCGGCCAGGCCGAGCCACGGCCCCACGTACGAGCCGGTGCGATCGACGATCAGGCCGAATACGGGCGGACCGATCAAGACGCCGCTCCACGCGAATGCCACCGCCACGCCGGTCAAGAGTCCCGCGTAGCGCGCGCCCCCGATCTCGGCGACCAGCGCGAAGTAGAGCCCGACCCAGCCGAATGCGCCGATGCCCGCCACGACCGCGAGCGGCGCCAGCCCCTCGGCCGGCAGGCGCGGGCCGAGCGCGAGCAGCCCGTACGTCGCCGCGCCGAGGAGCGCGTTGATGACGACGCCAGGACGCCGTCGCCCACCGATGAACCGATCGCTGATCATGCCCCACGCGAGCCGTCCTGCGGTGCCGCCGGCCTGGGCCAGCGCGAGCATCCGGCCGGCCGCGACGGGCGAGAGCGCGAACGTGTCGCGCGCGTACAGCGTGAGATGGGCGAGCACCGACGATTGCGCAACCGAGAGCGCGAGCCCCGACACGAAGACGATGATGACGCCGGGACGTCGCAGGAACAGACCGAGCTCGCCGAGTCGCGGCCATGGCGCGGACGCGCCGCGGCGTATCGGCGCGGGTGAGCGATAGAGGAGCAGGGTCACGATCGACGAGAGCAGTGCCGCCGCCCCGCCCGCGGCCAGCGCCGTACGCCATCCCGCGACGAGCGCGAGCGGCGGCAACGCGAGCGCGCCGGCGAGACCGCCCAGCGTGAGGCCCGTTTGCTTGATGCCCATCGCGAGCCCCCGGCTGCGCGGCGGAAACCACTCGAGCACGGCCTTGCCGGTCGACGGATTCAGCACGCTGAAACCGAATCCGGCGAGGACGAGCATCGCGAGCAGCGTGGCGAGCCCGCCGGCGAGTGCGGCGACGAGCACGAGGACGCCGATCACCGCTTGCCCGACGCCGAGTGTGATGCGAACGCCGAGTCGATCCGTCAGCCATCCCGCCGGCAACGACATCAGCACACCGCCGAGATACACGGCGGGGAGCAACAATCCGACCTCGGTGCGATTGAGACCGAGCGCGTCACGAAGGAATGGCGAAAGGGGTGCCACCGAGAGCACGGCAAGCGCGCCGAGCGCGTGGGCCAGCGTCACGAGCACGAGGACGGCCCAGCGGAACATTCGCATCCAGCGTACCGCGGTCGACGGCTTCGCGGGAGTCGGCGGCACAGGCGTTGCTCCGCGAGAGCCGAACACTGTCGACGAGGAGGATGTGATGGATCATCGCGACGAGTACGATCGCGGGCGTCGATACCGCGGCGAGGGCTACTACGGCGGCTACTACGATTCCCCGAAGCGCGACCGGGAGCACCGCGAATGGGAGCGTGGCGGCGCGCAGCGCCGCGAGAGCGATCGCCCGCGTGGCGACGACCGCGGATTCTTCGAGCGCGCCGGCGACGAGGTGCGCTCGTGGTTCGGTGACGAGGACGCGGAGCGACGACGCATGCGCGACGAGCGCGACGAGCGACGCGGGTGGGGCGAATCGGCGCGCGGCTGGACGGCGCGCGAGGACCACGACGTCGATCGGGACTGGGCGCGCCAGTGGGGTTACGTGGAAGGTCGCGGACGCGGTTCTGAGCAGCAGCCTTGGCAATATCGCGATCGCGGTTATCGCGAGCCGCAATCGTCGAGTCCGTCGCAGCCCTACGTCGGCTCGTCCTGGACGCGCGAGTCGGGGTATGGCCGCGAAGGCTGGGGCGATCCATCCGGGTGGGGCCCGGAGACGGGCTGGCAGCGGAGCAGCGGTGACGTGCGGCAGGGCCCGCACGCCGGCCGTGGCCCGCGCGGGTACACGCGCTCGGACGAGCGCATCCGCGAGGACATCTGCGATCGGCTCGCCGAGCACGGATTCGTCGACGCCAGCGACATCGAGGTGCGCGTGAACGGCGGCGAGGTCACGCTGCAGGGCAGCGTCCATGAGCGCCACGAAAAACGCATCGCCGAGGACCTCGCCGAGCGCGTGTCCGGCGTGCAGCAGGTTCGCAACGAGCTGCGCGTCGATCGCGAGGGCACGCGTCGCGAGGGCGACGAGCAGTCCGGTCGCGGGTTCAGAGCCGCCTAGTGCGCGATCACGGCCGTTCGGGTTGTTGCGGCTCGTCCGGGGGGAAGCGCCGGTGTTCGGGGCGCTCCTCCTCGGGCAGCCGGCTGTTGTCGGCGTCGAGCTTGCCGGTGCCCTTGTCCGGGATGCGGTCTGCGTCCGTTTTTTGCTGCTCGCGTGGACCCTTCGCCATGGCAGTCCTCCTTGTGTTGGGGGACCGGCAAGCGCTAGGCCAGTGACTGGGATTCGAACGCGGGCGAGACGTCGGCGCCCGGCTTTTCGAGCGCCGGGTCGAACAGCGTGTACGGGTTGACGTTGCCGAGCGCGGCGACGATCGAGTCGGCCACGCCGGGATGCCGAGCGCGCAGCCGATCGACAAACGCACGGATCTCGCCGCGCACGCTCGCGCGTTCACCGCAGACGCAGCCGATGGTCGCCAGCCCGCGAGCGCGCGCATATGCCGCCGTCAGCTCTTCACTCACGAACACGAGCGGTCGTACGAGGCGCAGCGTGCCCTTGCGCGAGGTCGCGACGGGTGGCAGCGAGGCGATCCGGCCGTTGAACAGGATGTTGCGCAAGAGTGACTCGGCGCAGTCGTCGGCCGTGTGGCCGAGCGCGAGTGTGGTGCACCCGAGCTCGGCTGCCACGCGATAGAGCGCGCGGCGTCGGTGCCGACTGCAGACGTCACAGCCGTGCGCGACGCCGTCCCGCACCAGTTCGAGCGTCGCGGGCTCGTCACGCACGACCCAGCGCGCGCCGAGCCGCTCGATCTGCGGCGCGAGCGCGCCGATGTCCTGCGTGAACTTGCCCTGCTCGATCGTGACCGCGATCACGTCGTACGCGAACGGCGCACGCGCGCGATACGCCAGCAGCGCATCGAGCAGGCAGAGGCTGTCCTTGCCGCCCGACACGCCGACGGCGACGCGATCGCCGGGGCGCAGCATCGCGAAGCGCCCCATGGCGCGGCCGATCAGGTCGAGGACACGCGCCCGGGGATCGGCCGTCACTTCTTGTACTTGTCGGGCGCCTTGAGCGGCGCGAAGAACGGTGGCCGCGGCATACGACCGACGCGCACCTCGACGAGCGCCGGACGGTTCAGCGCGAGCGCGCGGCGGACCGCGTCGCCGACGTCGGTCGGCTTGTCGACGCGGATGCCCGCCACGCCATAGGCGTCGGCCAGCTTCATGAAGTCGGGATTGCGGAAGTCGGCCTCCCACGTTCCGCCCCACGCCTCGTCGAGGTCGCGCGCCACGTTGCCATAGGCGTTGTCGTTGAACACGACGGCGACGACGTTGATGCCGTACTTCACGGCGGTCGACATCTCCTGCGCGTTGTACATGAATCCGCCGTCACCGCAGATCGCGACGACCGGCCGCTCGGGCTGCGCGATCTTCGCACCGAGCGCCGTCGGATACTCGAAGCCGAGGTTGCCGGAGTACGAGGAGTTGAGATAGGTGCGCGGCCGGTACACGGGCCAGAACGGGCGCGAGTAGTAACCGATCTGCGTCATGCCCGCGATGACGACAGCGTCCTCGGGCGTACCCTCGCGGAGTGACTTGATGATCGGCGCATTCGGCTCGATCGTGTCCTGCGCCGCCATCTCGGCCCGCAGCGCCTGATACTCGGCCTTGCGCGACGGCCGGGGCGCTGACACGCGCAACCGCTCCAGCAAGCGCTCGAGCGTGAGCTTGGCGTCGCCGACGAGGCCGAACGTCAGGCCGTGGCTGCGTCCGATCTCGTCGGGATCCACGTCGATCTGAATGAGCTGCTGCGTGGGCTGGAATCCCGCGACCTGCAGACGCGAGCCGACGACGAGGATCACATCCGCCGCGTCGAGCCAGCGGCGCAGCGGGTTCTTGGGCCAGAGACCGGCACCGAGCGACAGGTCGTTGGCGTCGCTCACGACCCCTTTGCCCTCGGCCGTGGTCGCGATTCCCGCCTGGAGGTGCTCGGCGACGGCGACGAGCGTCTCGTGCGCGTCGCCGGTCACGGCGCCTCCGCCCGCGTAGATCGCCGGTCGCTGCGCGGACAGCAGCATCTGTGCGGCGCGGGTGATCAGCGGCTCGGGTGCGGCGGTGCGCTCGGTCTCCGCCGGCGGCAGCAGGGTGGCGTCGCCTTCCTCCTCGAGCACGTCGGGCGGGAACTCCAGGTGTACGGGCCGCGGCCGGCCTGTCTTGAGCTGGCGCACGGCGGCACGCACCGCGCCCGGCACGTCGGCCACCTCGAGCACGCGGCGACGCCACTTGGTGACGGGCGCGATCGCGTCCATCTGATCGTTCACCTCGTGCAGCACGCCGACGTCGCGGCCGAGATAGCGCTTGGGCACCTGGCCGCACAGCATGAGCACCGGCGACGACGCCGAGTACGCGGTCGAGAGACCGGCCGCCGCGTTCAGCAGGCCGGGACCCGGCACGACGAGCGCGGTGCCGAAGCCGCCCGCGCCGCCGGCGCGCGCATAGCCGTCCGCCATGTAGGTCGTCGCCTGCTCGTGCCGCGTCGTGATGAAGCGCACGCCCTCGTCACGCAGCCCGGCAAGGGCCCCGTAGAGCTGCACGCCCGGCAGCCCGAATACGACCTTGACGCCTTCGCGAACGAGCTGCCTCGCGAGCGCTTCACCACCGGTCATCCGTGCCATGGTTTCCGCCTTTCCAATTGCTACTACTTGCTGTCACGGGACAGCGGATCGAGATAGCGTTTCGCGACGCGATTGTTCGGATTACGCTCGACCGCGCGTTCCGCGTAATACCGAGCGACATCACGCCGTCCCTGCTCGTCAAACGCCCTGATCAGGTACGACAACGCTTGGTCTTCCGCGAGGCGCTCCCACATGAAAGGGACGGCAAGCGCGCGGCTGATCTCGAACGCTGCCCGCTCCCACTCTGCCCGGTCGATGTGCAGCGTACCGACCTTCCAGTACGCGTCAGCAAACCAGACATCGATTGTCAGCACGATCGGGTCGGGGTTGGCCCACACGCCATCAACCAGGTCGACCAATTTGCGATAGACGGCGAACGCGCGCTCACGCTCTCGGTTGTAGTACAGCGCGCGCCCATAGGCTTCGAGTATGAAAGGATTCGTTGGCTCGTCCTGATATGCCGGCTCGAGCAGGGCGAGCGCACTCGTGTAGTTGTGCGCTGCGTGCTGCTTTTGCGCTTCTTCGAGTGCCGCTTGGTGACGGTCTGACAGCACAGACGGCCACGGCTGGACGTCACCGATCGGTTTCCCCGCGCTCAAGAGCGTGCCACGGGGTGTCGGCTCAGACGTTGGGCCCACGTGCGCCAGACGAACTTCGCGACCGTTCAGCGCGTACAACGTCACTGGACGGGGCGCCCTCGTGGCGCGCGGGATCGGCGTCGGTGTGCGGGGCGCTGTCGAACAGCCGGCGAGCACGATGAGAGCGAGCATCACGAACGGACGCACCACTAACCTCTGCGTCCGTTCAGGCGTGCTTGCGCAGCTCGAGGCGGCCGATCTGCCGACGATGGACTTCATCGGGACCGTCGGCGAAGCGCAGCGTTCGGGAGTGCGCCCACATCGACGCCAGTGGAAACTCCTGGCTGACGCCGCCGCCGCCGTGCACCTGCATCGCCCAGTCGACGACCTGTCCCGTCATGGTCGGCACCGCGACCTTGATCTCGGCGATCGCCTGCTTGGCCGCCTTGTTGCCGACGGTGTCCATCATGTAGGCCGCGTGCAGCACGAGCAGGCGCGCCTGGTCGATCTTGATGCGCGCCTCGGCGATACGCTCCAGGGTGACGTCGTGGTCGGCGATGCGCTTGCCGAAAGCGACGCGGCTCATCGCGCGCTTGCACATCAGCTCCAGCGCGCGCTCGGCCACGCCGATCTGGCGCATGCAGTGATGGATGCGGCCGGGACCCAGCCGACCCTGCGCGATCTCGAAGCCGCGGCCCTCGCCGAGCAACAGATTGGACGCCGGCACGCGGACGTTCTCGAACAGCACCTCGCCGTGGCCGTGCGGCGCGTCGTCGTAGCCGAAGACCGTCAGCATTCTCAAGATTTTGATGCCTGGCGCCTCGCGCGGCACGACGATCATCGACTGCTGCTTGTACTTGTCGGGGTTCTTCGCGTCGGTCTTGCCCATGAAGATGAGGACCTTGCAGCGTGGATCGCCGATCCCCGACGTCCACCACTTGTGGCCGTTGATCACGTACTCGTCGCCGTCGCGGATGATCGAGGCCTCGATGTTGGTCGCATCCGACGACGCCACCTTCGGCTCCGTCATGGCGAAGGCGGAGCGGATCTTGCCCTCCAGCAGCGGCTTCAGCCACTGCTTCTTGTGCTCCTCCGTGCCGTAGCGCTCGAGCACCTCCATGTTGCCGGTGTCGGGCGCCGAGCAGTTGAACACCTCCGGCGCGATGTGGGAGCGGCCCATGAGCTCGCACAGCGGCGCGTACTCGAGGTTCGTGAGGCCGGCGCCGCGTTCGCTCTCGGGCAGGAACAGGTTCCACAGCGCGCGCTCCCGCGCCTTGGCCTTGAGCTCTTCCATGATCGGGGGGATCTGCCAGCGCGTGGGGCCCGCGTTCAGCTGCTCGTGGAAGACGTGCTCGTTGGGATAGACATACTTGTTCATGAAGTCGCCGATCTGCTCCAAGTACATCTTCGTCTTCTTCGAGTATTCGAATTCCATGTGACAGCCCCCTCTGGCGTTGTCGAGGGCCCGATTGTATCCTCCGCGTCGAGCAAAGTCATGGCAGGCAGGATGCGCGGCAAGGTCGCGCTGATCACCGGCGCGGGCTCGGGAATCGGTGCGGCAACGGCGAAGCGGCTCGCCGCCGAGGGGGCGCGCATCGCATGTGTGGACCGCATGGGCGAGCGCGCGAAGGAGACCGCGCGCCTCATCAGCGCGGCCGGCGGCGACGCCCATGCCGTCGAGACTGACGTGACCGATGCCGCCGCGTGCGAGCGGATGGTCGACCACGTCGTTGCGCACTTCGGCGCCCTCACGACGCTCGTCAACTCCGCGGGCGTGCGTCCGGAGGGCCGCGACCGCGCGCCCGCACCGGCCGAGTGGGAGCGTGTCGTCGACACCAATCTCACCGGCACGTACTATCCGTCGCGCGCCGCGCTCCCAGCGCTGAGCGGCAGCGGGCACGGCGCGATCGTCAATCTTTCGTCGGTCTACGGCATGGTCGGCGGCTCGCTCTCGCCGGCCTATGCGGCCTCCAAGGGCGCGGTGGTGAATCTCACGCGTCAGATGGCGATGCAGTGGGCGCCCGCCGTGCGCGTGAACTGCGTGTGCCCCGGGATGATCGAGACGCCGATGACGCGCGCGCTCCTCGAGGATCCCGCCTTCCGCGAGGCCGTGCTGCTCAAGTACCCGTTGCAGCGCTTCGGCCAGGCCGACGAGGTTGCGTCGGCCATCCTCTATTTGGCGAGCGACGAGGCGAGCTTCGTGACGGGCGTCTCGCTCGCTGTCGACGGCGGCTACACGGCCGGCTGAGTGGCCCGCCGGCTGGCTACGGCTGGGCGTAGTGGTCGATGATGAAGCGCGAGATCGAGTGCCGCGTGGGCAGACCCGGCAGGGCGGTGCACGGAAACCAGCGCGCGTCCTCGAGCTCCTCGGTATCGATCAGGAGCTCGCCGCCGGCATACGTCGCGACGAACCCGATCATCATCTGACTGGGGAAGGGCCAGTTCTGGCTGCCGACGTAGTGGATGTCCTTCACGTCGACGCCGACCTCCTCCTTGATCTCGCGCGCGACGCAGCTCTCAAGCGACTCGCCGTTGTCGACGAACCCGGCGACCAGCGCATAGCGGTTGGGGGCCCAGCCCGCCTTGCGCGTGAGGAGCACGCGATCGCGATCGCGCACCAGCACGATCGTGGCCGGGTGCAGGTGCGGGTAGTGCTCGTAGCGGCACCGCGGGCACTTCTTGCCCCACTCGCCCTCGATGCGCTCGGTGACCTCACCGCAGCGCGGACAGTGGCCACTCGTGGATTCCCACCAGAGCGCCTGCATCGCCATCCCGCCCAGCGAGAGCAGCGGGTCGGGCAGCCGGGTGTTGCGCATCGGCACGAGCGTCTCGCTGACGAGGCCGTCGGGAATCCGCGCGTCCCGCGCCACCGGCACGACCCAGCACGGCGTGTCGTGATAGGTGCCGAGCCAGAACGGCGCCGTCTCGCTCGGCACCGGGCAGTCGCCGTCGGGCAGGCGGAAGTCGGCACCTTCGGGAATGACGAGCAGGTTTTGCTCCTGCACGAGGATCCAGTGGCCGCGCTCGATCGGCGGCTTCGCGCCGCGCTTGGCGGGGGTGAACGCCGCGCCCAGGATGTCGCGGTTGAACGGCAGGTGGACCGTCAGCGGCGTCGTCATTCGGTCGTATCCGTCCACCACGGGTAGAACGGCGGCATGTCCTTGCTGGGCCGTCCCGTGAACTGCGCGGGTCGTTTCTCCAGAAACGCCGCGACGCCTTCGTGAGCGTCGGCCGAGCGGCCCGTGTGCCACATGCCGAGCGAATCGAGTCGGTGCGCGGCGCGCGGATGCTCGGCACCGAGCATCCGCCACAGCATCTGCCGGATGAGCGCGACCGACACCGCCGACGTGTGGTCGGCGATCTCGCGCGCAAGCGCGCGCGCGGTCGGCAGCAGCGCGTCGGGTGCCAACACGCGGCTCACCAGACCGCCGGCGCGTGCCTCTTCGGCGGAGAACACCCGGCCCGTGTACGTCCACTCCGCCGCCTGCGCGATGCCGACGAGTCGCGGCAGGAACCAGGTGCTGCACGCCTCCGGCACGACGCCGCGCCGCGCGAACACGAAGCCGATCTTCGCGGTCGTCGACGCCAGCCGCACGTCCATGGCAAGCGTCAGCGTGATACCGAAGCCGACGGCGGGTCCGTTGATCGCGGCGATCACCGGCTTCTTCATCTCGAAGATGCGGAGCGTGACGAGCCCGCCACCATCGCGATGCGCTTCGGGCCGCTCGCCGCGCCCATCGAACGTCCGGCTGCCGCCGCCGAGATCGGCGCCAGCGCAGAATGCCCGGCCCGCGCCGGTGACGATGACCGCACGCACGCCGTCGTCGCCGTCCGCGCGGTCGAACGCCTGCACGAGCTCATTGATCACGGCGCTGTTGACGGCGTTGAGCCGCTCCGGACGATTCAGCGTGATCGTCGCCGTCCGGTCGGCGATGTCGTAGAGCAGGGTCTGAAAGTCGGCCATCAGAAGCCGAGGGCTCGCATGTCTTTGCCCGCGGCGGCGACGGCCGCTTCGCCGGCGTGTGGACCGCTGACATCGAGCTTGCGCAGCTCGGGCATCACCTCGCGCGCGAACAGCCGCATGTTGCGCTCGGCCTCGTCGTACGGCATGCCGGCGTACGAGAAGACGCCGACGAAGTGGCTGTTGCCCGTCCGGCGGTGAATGTCGAGGATCTTGTCGTAGCACTGCTCGGGCGTGCCGGCGACTTGAAGCTTGACGAAGTAGTCGATGACCGTATCCGTTCCGTATTCGGCGATCTTCTCGCTCATCTTTCCGTAGTACTCGTAGCCCTTCGTCTTCGCGAGGTGATCGGCCTCGAAATGGTAGTGATCGAGCACCGTCTGGTAGTAACCGCCGATGTAGCGGCGCGCCATCTCCTGTGCGCGCTCCGCGTTCGTATCGCAGAACGTCCACCCGGCCGAGATCGGCCGCGGCGCGTCGACCCCGTTCACCTGCCGATAGACGGTCCGATATGTGTCGAGCTCCTTCGCGACCTCGTGCCACGGCTTCTGCGGAATGATGAGGATCCCGACGCCGAGGCGGGCCATGATCGGCAAGGAGTCGGGTGAGACGGCCGCCGCGTAGGTGCGGGCACGAAACGACTTGATCGGCGCGGGCCGGATGGCGGCCCGCGGCTGCTTGACGAAGGCGCCGTCGTACTCGCAGTAGCCCGTCTCGAGCCCGCGCAGCAGCATCTCGGCACACTCGACGAAGCGCTGGCGCGACTCGTCCATCGATTGACGGAAGCCGTCGAACTCGACCTTGCCCGCGCCACGACCCAGGCCGAGGATCAGCCGACCGTCGGACATGTTGTCGAGCATCGAGATTTCCTCGGCCACCCGCATCGGATCGTGCCACGGCAGCACGACCACCATCGACCCGACCTGCGCGCGCTCCGTGCGGGCCGCGACCCAGGTGAGGAACTGCAAGACGTCGGGACACATCGTGTAGTCGGTGAAGTGGTGCTCGACGCCCCATACCGACTCGAAGCCGAGCGGCTCGGCCAAATCGGCGAGGCGCAATTCGTTGCGGTACACCTCGCGATCGGCGTGCGCCTTCTTCGGGTTCTGAAAGACCGAGGCCATGCCGACGTGCATGCGGACTCCTTCTTGTCGGAGGTTCGTGTCCACCGCCACCGCGGGTGGCCTGGGATAGGCGCGCCCGGCTCTGTTCGTATCGGAGGCGCGGCTCCGGGACGCCGAGCGTAGCCCTCGGCGCCCCCGCGCGTCAATGCGCGGAGCGGCGCGTACAATGGCGCTGATGACGTGGCGTGCCGTTGCCCTCGCCGTTCCGTTCATTCCTCCCCGCGCGTAACGCGAACGCGGCCATCGTGCGCGCGCTGCTCGTGATCGACCGCGCGACGTGAACGACGTCGCGTTCCTCACCATGGTGCTCGGCGCGGCTGCCGCCGCGGGTGTGCTCGGCGCGATCCTGGGCCTCGGTGGCGGCATCCTGCTCGTGCCGGTGCTCACGCTGTTCTTCGGCGTCAGCCTGCCGTACGCGATGGGCGCGAGCATTCTGTCCGTCATCGCCACGTCGTGTGGTGCGGCCGCCGGTCATCTGACCTCCGGCCTCGCCAACATCCGTCTCGGGTTGTTCCTGGCGCTCTTCACGGTCAGCGGCGCGCTGACCGGCGCGACGCTCGTCGGGGTCGTCCCGGCGCGGGCGCTGCAAGTCCTCTTCGGTCTGGCGCTGGGCTATTCGGCGTTCACGACGATTCGACAGCTGCACGTCGAGGTGCCGGAGACGCTCGCCGCGGACCCGCTCGCGCAGCGGTTCGCCCTCGAGGGTGTGTATCACGATCACGTGCTCGGCCGCGACGTCGCCTACCACGCCGTGCGCGTGCGCGCGGGCGCGGCGGTCATGTTCGGCGCGGGCGTGCTCTCAGGGTTACTCGGCATCGGCAGCGGCGCGTTCAAGGTGCTCGCCATGGACACGTTCATGCGCCTGCCGATGAAAGTCTCCACCGCGACGAGCAACTTCATGATCGGGTTGACGGCGGCCGCGAGCGCGGGGGTCTATTTCGGCCGCGGCGACATCCACCCCGTCATCGCCACGCCCGTGGCGCTCGGTGTGCTGGTCGGTTCGTATGGCGGCACGCGCCTCATCGGCCGGATGCGGAACACGACGGTGCGCAAGCTCTTTCTGCCGATCGTCCTCTACCTTGCCGTCTCGATGCTGCTGCGCGGCCTGGGGGTTCTCCATTGAGGCGCGTCGAGCGTCTCGTCTCGCGCATTCTCCTGGCCGGCGGTGGCGTCGCGGTCGCATGCATGCTCGTCGGAGTCGTGGCGCTCGAAATCCGAGCCACGCGAACGGCGCACCCGCTCGATATCGCCCACGTAGTCGAGAATCGCGAGGCCGGCCGCGCCGTCGATGTGTTCGTCTCGCTGCCGCAGCTCGCGCACGCGCTGCAGCGGCAACCGCCGGATCCGGTCGCCGTCATCACGAGCGGTGTGGTCGTGCTCCTCGCGACGCCAGGCATCGCGCTGATCGCGGCAGTCGTGGGTTTCGTCGCGGCCCGGGATCGGCGCTACGCGGTCATTGGCGCTGCGCTCGTGGTCGGGCTGGTGTGCGGCTTCTTCCTCGACCTCGGCGGCTGAGCAACGGGTTCGGCCATCGGTGGGGTCGCGAGCCGAGACGGCGGCGAGCACCGTATGGCGAGCCGTTGCCGCACGAAGCGCAGGACGGAACGAGCGACGCCGACAACGATTCGACTGGCTCGCTGAGCGACCCCCGTCGGGGGATGGGGGGTGAGCGAGTTCCGTCCGAGCGAGTTGCGGCGTACAGGCGAGCCATTTCGGTGCGAGCCGCGTCTCGGCTCGTGACCGCGCCGATGGCCGAGCCCGTTGGCTCCTAGCGTCGCACGACGAGCTCGGCGTCGCCGTCGCGCGCGAGCAGCTCCACGGCGGCACCGTCCGAACCTTGCGACACGCGCACGCCGAGCCGCGACTTGCTCACGCGCAGTCCGCGCAGCTCGATCCACGTCAGCCAGCCCGGCAGGCACGGTCGGGAGAGCGTGATCTGATTGTCAGCGGCCTCGGGCTGCAGCCCGAGCATCGCTCCCACGAGCTGGAACACGACCCCGCTCGCCCACGCCTGCGGCGAGCACGCGACGGGATAGCGCGTCGGCGCATAGCCCGACACGCGCGGGAAGCCGCAGAACAGCTCGGGCATGCGCATGTCGTCGAACCGGAGCACCGCTTCGAAGAGTCCGGTCGCGAGCGCCAGAAACTGCGACGCCATGCCGTAATCGCGCAGGCCGACCGCGGCCAGCGCCGTGTCGTGCGGCCACACCGAGCCGTTGTGATAGCTCATCGGGTTGTACTGCCGCTCCCGGCTCGACAGCGTGCGCAGCCCCCAGCCGGTGAACATGTCGTCCTGCATCAGGCGCCGCGCGACGATCTGCGCGCGTGAGTTGCTGACGATGTGCGTCCAGAGCAGGTGGCCCGGATTCGAGGAGATCACGCGGCACGGCGCACCCTCGCGATCCAGCGCCAGCGCGTAGAACGCCTCGTCGGGCAGCCAGAAGTCGGTCTCGAAGCGCTCCTGCAAGCGCCGGGCGCGCGCGCGCAGCGCCGGGGCGTCGGCCTCGCGTCCGAGCGCCTCCGCCATGCCCGCGGCGCCGAGCAGCGCGGCGTACTGATAGCCCTGAACCTCCGCCAGCGCGATCGGAGCCTCGGCCAATTGCCCGTCGGCGTGCATCACGGAGTCGTTCGAGTCCTTCCAGCCCTGGTTCGGCAACCCGACGGGGGAGCGGCGTTCATACGTTAGATATCCCCGCCCCTGCGCTTCGCCGACGGTCCACATCCATGCGAGCGCGCGCTCGACGGCGGGCCAGAGCTCCCGGGCAAAGTCGACGTCGGCCGTCCAGCGCAGATACTCGGCGGCCAGCGTCACGAACAGCGGCGTGGCATCGACGGTGCCGTAATACGGGATGAACGGGATTTCGCGACACGTCGCCATCTCGCCGCGTCGCTGCTCGTGCAGGATCTTGCCGGGCTCCTGGTCGGTGAAGGCATCGTCGACCGTGCCCTGCATCCGCGCGAGGTAGCGCAGCGTGCCGCGCGCGATCTCCGGCTCGAACGGCAGGAGCTGCGCAGCCGTGATCAACGCGTCGCGGCCGAACGGCGCCACGTACCACGGGATGCCCGCGTACGGGAAGAAGCCGTCGGACGTCTCCGTCAACAGCAGGTGCAGGTCGTGTCGCGAGCGCTGCAGCCAATGGTCGAAGAGATCATGGTTGGTGCGCACCCGCGTCGTCTCGCGCGTCAGGCGCTCGACGGGCGCACGGCGGCGCGCCGTCGCGTCCATGAACGTGAGGCTGCGCGGCGTTGGCGCGGGCTCGAGCGTTGCCGTCACCACGAGTGACAGCTCGATGCGGTCGCCGGGCCTGAGCGCCAGATGGTAGTCGGCGCCGGTGGCGTCGAGCCGGTCGGGCGGCGGGTCGAACGCGAGCGTCGATGTGCGGACGAGCCCGTCGAGACCCTGGTAGCCCAGGCGCACCACACGCGCGTCGCCGTCGCGGGGCAGCATCTGCCCGCGCTGCCGGCGCGGGTGCCCTCGGACCTCGAACACGTCGACGAAGTCGGCGGCGAACGAGAGCGTCAGGGCGAGATCGTGACGCTCGTGAACGAACGACTCCACGGCCAGCCAGTGGTAGAGCTGTGGCCCGTAGATCGTCAGCCGGCGCGCCAGCCGCATCGACCGCCCCGGTAGCATGACGTCCGGGCGCAGCGGCATGTCGGGGTTCGTGAGGTCGATGGCGGCCTCGAGCGCGTCGTCCGAGACGCCCGCGTTCAGCGCGATGCCGCGGAGGCCGTGCAGCCGCAGCTCGAGGAGCGAGAGGAACCGCGTGTCGCCGACGTAGAAGCCGAACTCGCCGGCCACGTTCGGAAAGTCGCCGCGCCGGTCCGCCACCAGAAACGCGTCGTCGTGCTTGAGGACGAGCTTCGGCAGGTCCGCGGCGACGCTCGAGGCGAGGATGTAGTAATGCTCGCCGATGAGGACGTCGTCGCTGGGTAGTCGGTCGGTCATGCCACCTGCCGCGCGAAGGCCGCGCGGCGGTAAAGCGTTTCGTAATCGGCGACCATGCGGGCAACGCTGAAGCGTCGCTCGACGTGACGCCGGCACGCGGCACGGTCGATCGTGTCGATGCGCTTCACCGCTTCCACGAGGTCGTCGACGGTGTCGCCCACGAAGCCTGTGGACCCATCCTCGACGATCTCGCGGACGGATCCGCAGGGCCGCGCGATCACCGGCGTGCCGCACGCCATCGCCTCGATCATAACCAGTCCGAAGGGCTCGGGCCAGTCGATGGGAAAGAGCAGCGCGCGCGCCCCACCGAGGAATGCCGCCTTCTCGTCGTCTTCGACCTCGCCGATGAATTCCACGAGCGGATCGTCGAGCAGCGGTCTGACGACACGGTCCACGTACTCGCGGTCGTTCGCGTCGATCTTGGCGGCGATGCGCAGCGGGACACCGGCGCGCCGGGCCACTTCGATGGCCACCTCCGGCTGCTTTTCCGGTGAGAGCCTGCCGAGGAACGCCAGATAGTCCCCCGGCTGCGCGACGAACGGCAAGCGGTCCACGGGCAGGCCGTGATAGACCGTCCCCGCCCAGTTGAGCTTCAGCGACGCGAGCGGCTCACGCTGCGCGTCGCTGATCGAGACGAGTCGCACGTCGGGAAAGTCACGGAACACCGGACCGAGGTAGGGCAGATCGAGCCGCCCGTGCAGCGTGTGCAGGGTCGGCGTCCGTACGAGGCGAGAGAACGGGTACGCGAGGTAGTCGACGTGACAGTGGATCACATCGAACTTCTCGGCCGTGCCGAACACGCGGCCGAGCTCGCGGCTGAAATTCGCGGCCAGGACCTCACGACTGTTCGCATCGAGCCGCAGCGCACGTTCGGTCACGGCCACGAGACGCGCCGCCGTTCGCGAATCGCCGCTCGCGAAGAGGGTGACGTCGTGGCCACGACGGACGAGCTCCTCGGTCAGATACGAAACGATGCGTTCGGTGCCTCCGTAGCGGGGCGGGGGAACAGGCTCGTACAACGGCGCGACCTGAGCGATTCGCATACGTGCTGTTCTTGCAAGGCTAGCGCCATCGACGATTCACACGCGATCGAGGCGGATTGACGAGGGAACCGAGATCGACGTCAGCTGGAAAAATCTCGAAGCACGCGCCCCGGGCGTCCGCAGTCGGCGATGACTCCGCGTTCATCGACGGTGCGAACGCCATTGACCCAGACACCATGCACGCCGACGGCCGGCGTGTCGAGCCGCTCGGCGCCCGTCGGCAGGTCGCGCACGCGGCGCTTGGGGCCGCGCGCAACCGTGGCGGGGTCGAACAGCAGAAGGTCCGCCCATGCGCCGGGCACGAGGCGGCCACGATCGCGGATGCGATACGCCGCGGCGATATCGCTCGTCACGCGCTTGACCGCCGCGGGCAGTGTTAGGTCGCCGCGCTCGCGCACCCAGTGACCGAACAGATGCAAGCCGAAGCCGGCGTCGCACAGGAACGACAAATGCGCGCCGGCGTCGGAAAGCCCGACGGCGGCGTGCGGATGGCAAAGCAAGCGGCGCACCTCGTCTTCATCCGTATTGAACAAACGGCAATCGAACATCGCGTCGAGCTCGCCGTCGAGACCGAAGTCGAGAAACACGTCGAACGGCTCGCGCCCGGACTCCGCGGCCAGCGTCCCGATCGTCTTGCCGACCCAGCCGCGGTGCTCGGGGCGCTCGACCGACATGATCGTCAAGTGCGGCCACGTCTTGTTCGAGAACCGATTCGGCACACCGGGGATCGCCGCCTCATGCTTCAGGCGCTTGCGGAATTCGGCGTCGCCGAGCACGCGACGGTACGCCGTCTCGTCGGGCGCCTCGATGGCGGGCCGCCACGCGAGGAACGCTTCGAGCGGATAGGGATGGCGGAGCGTGAACTCCATGCCGAGCGGAAAGCAGCCGACCTGCGCCCACAGCTCGCGTCCGCGCGAGCGCGCCGCGTCGATCTCGTCGAGCTCACGAAAGACGCGCGTCGGATCGCCGGGATCGACGAACATGGCCGCGATCATCACGGGACGCCCGTTCGCGGCCGCCACGTCTTCGAGCCACGGCACCGTGGTCCGACTGCCCTTCGTCAACATGAACACGCCGCGGCCGGCCTCGCCGAGCGCGCCGGTGAGGGCGCGCAGCTCACGCTCGTCGGCCAGTCGCGACGGCATCGGGATGCCGTTCTCGCCGTTGTGCTGCTCGAGCGTCGACGTGGCGAATCCGATCGCGCCGGCACGGGCCGCGTCCAGGACGATCCGGCGCATCTCGTCGATCTCCGCGTCGGTGGCCGCGCGGCGGGTCGCATCCGCACCGAGCACGAACGTGCGCACGGACGAGTGCCCGACGAACGCACCGACGTTCGGCACGGCGCCGCGCCGCTCGAGCGCGTCGAGGTATTGGGGATACGTCTCGAAGTCCCAGCGCACCCCCGCGCGCAGCGCCTCGAGCGACATTCCCTCGACGTGCGTGAGCGCGCGCAGCGTCAGATCGCGGTCGGCGGGACGGCACGGGGCGATCGTGAATCCGCAGTTGCCGATGACGACGGTGGTGACGCCCAGCGCGGTGGAGGGCGTGGCGAAGGGATCCCACGTGAGCTGCGCGTCGTAGTGCGTGTGCAGGTCGATGATGCCGGGCGCCAGTGTCAGCCCGCCCGCGTCGATGTGCTGGCGGCCCGGGCCGAGCTCGGTGCCGACCGCGACGATGCGCCCGGCGGCGACGGCGACGCCACCGCGGCGCGCCGGACCGCCGAGTCCGTCGATCAGCGACGCGTTCTCGATCACGAGGTCGTGCACAGCGCCTCCGGCGTCCTCAGCCGCGGTAGTCCGCGCTCGGACGCTTCATCTCGAAGATGTCGTGGACGTGCGTGTAGAGGTTGCCGGCCAGGCGGCCCACCGGGCGCAGCCGGGGCATGTCGATGCGGCCCGTGGCGGGATCGTACAGGTCGTCGCGAACGTGCAGACACACGATGCGACCGAGCACGAGGTTTGCGCGACCGACCGGCACGATGCGATCGAGCTCGCACTCCATCGCGATCGGCGCCTCGGCCACGCGCGGCGCGCCGACGCGCGTGCTCGGGGCGGCGGCGAGGCCGGCGATGTCGAACTCGTCGACCTGCGGCGGATAGTCGCCCGACGTCACGTTCATCTGCACGGCCCGGTCGTCGTCGACGACGTTGACGACGAACTCGCGCGTGGCTTCCACGTTGCGCAGCGTGTCCTTCTTGCCGTCGCGGCCCGCGCCGCGGTACGACGACGCGAACGCGATCGTCGGCGGCTCGTCCGTGATCGCCATGAAATACGAAAACGGCGCGAGGTTGCGGACGCCGGCCGCGTCGACCGTCGACACCCACGCGATCGGACGCGGCACGACCGAGCTGATGAGCAGCTTGTACATCGCGTTCGGGGGCAGCGCGGCCGGGTCGAACTCCATGCGCGCCTCAGCCGTGCATGACGAGCCCGCCGTCGACGCTGAGCGCCTGGCCCGTCATGTAGCTCGCGCGGTCGGAGGCGAGGAACCCTATGACGGCCGCGACGTCCTCGGGCCGTTCCATGCGGCCGAGCGGCACCTGCGCGGCGCGGCGGCTCGTGAACTCGGCAGGGGTGCACCCGAGCAGCGCGGCCTGCTCGCGGGCGACCGTCGTCCACATGTCCGTCTCGACGAAGCCCGGGCACACGCAGTTCACCCGAACGCCGTCCTTGGCGTGCGCGAGCGCAAGGCTCTTCGTCATGCTCACCACCGCGGCCTTGCTCGCGTTATATGGCAGATTGTTCGGGCTGCCGATTTTGCCGGCCATGGACGCGAGGTTCACGATTGCGCCCCGGCGCTGCGCGATCATCACAGGCAGCACCGCCTGGCTGGCGAAAAACACCGCGCGCGCGTTGATCGTCATGATCGCGTCCCAGTGCTCCTCGCTGACGTCGAGGGGCAGCGCCGCGCGATAGATACCGGCGTTGTTGACCAGAACGTCGACGCGGCCGAGCTCGCTCCGCGTGCGCTCCACCATGGCGGCCAGATCCGAGCGCTGCGTCACATCGGTGCGGAGCGCGAGCGTCTTGCGGCCGACGCGGCGCACCTCGTGCGCGGTGCGCTCGGCGGCGTCGCCGTTCAGCTCGGCGACGACAACGTCGGCGCCGAGTCGCGCGAGCTCGAGCGCGGTGGCGCGGCCGATGCCTTGACCCGCGCCGGTGACGATGGCGACACGGCCGGCGAGCTCGGAGTCCGCGGAGGTCACGGCCCCGGAGTATACCGCGGCGGGCGCGATGGTATGCTCGACGCCCGATGATCGAGGGCACCGCGGAGGTTCGCGACGTCCACCGGTTCGACGTCGGCGCGCTCGAGCGCTATCTGTCGGAGCACATCGACGGATTTCGCGGCCCCCTCGCCGTGCGCCAGTTCCGCGGCGGCCAGTCGAATCCGACGTACTACCTCGCCGCGGGCGGTCGCGAGTACGTGCTGCGTCGCAAGCCGCCGGGCAAGCTGCTACCGTCCGCGCACGCGGTGGACCGTGAATACCGCGTGCTCGCGGCGCTCGCCGCGCATACCGACGTCCCCGTCCCGCGGCCGTATCTGCTGTGCGAGGACGACGCGGTGATCGGCACGATCTTCTACGTCATGGACTGCGTGCACGGCCGTATCTTCCGCGATGCCAATCTCGCCGGCGCCACGCGCGACGATCGCCGCGCCATCTACGACTCGATGAACGACGTCCTCGCGCGCCTGCATCGCGTGGACTGGAAGGCGATCGGTCTCGCGGAGTTCGGCCGCCCTGGGGACTACTACGCGCGCCAGATCCATCGCTGGAGCCAGCAGTACCGCGCGTCCGAGACGGAAAAGATCGAGGCGATGGAGCGGCTCATGGAGTGGCTCCCCAAGAACATCCCGACGAGCGCGGACACCACGCTCGTGCACGGCGACTACCGCCCCGGCAACATGATCATGCATCCGCGCGAGCCCCGCGTCGTCGCGGTGCTCGACTGGGAGCTTTCAACGCTCGGGCATCCCATGGCGGACCTCGCCTACAACTGCATGCCATATCACCTCGGTAACGAGTGGGAAGGCCTCCGCGACGCGCCGCTCGCCGAGCTCGGCATCCCCACCGAGGCGGAGTATCTCGCGGCGTACTGCCGGCGCACCGACCGGGCGCGCATCGATCACTGGGATTTCTACGTCGCGTTCGCGGAATTCCGCCTCGCCGCGATCGCGCAAGGCATCATGGGCCGCGTGATCGCCGGGACCGCGAACGATCCCAATGCGCGCGAGCGCGGCGAGCGCGCACGGCCCCTCGCGGAAGCGGCGTGGCGCCTCGTGGAGTCATCCGCGAGCTGACGGTGGCATCGCCGTTGCGTTCTCCCTCATGGCGAATGGAGGGAGGACCTGATGAAAAAGTTACTCGCTGGCTTCGCCGTGCTCGTCTTCGCCGCACCGCTCGCCGTCTCCGCGCAGACGACTCGGCCGTCCGCCGACACGAAGACGTCGGCGTGGAAGGTGACCCCGGGCGTTCACGACACCAAGGACATCATCGGCACGCGCATCAAGAACACCGAGGGCAAAGACATCGGTGAGATCGACCAGCTCCTCGTCGACACGCGGAGTGGCCGGGTGACGCATGCGGTGATCGGCGTCGGCGGCCTGATGGGCGTCGGTGAAAAGAAAGTCGTGGTGCCCTGGTCCGAGGTGAAATTCGCGCCTGGCGCCGAGGGCAAGAAGAACGCGATCACCATGGACGAGGCGAAGCTCGACAACGCGCCGCGCTACGAGCGCAGCGCCAGTACGGACAACACGTCGGCGCCGTCGGCCAGTCCGACGACGAGCACGAACGGAAAGTCTTCGGTTCGCGACAGCGACCGAGACGGGAAGTCGGACGCGAAGGACCGCGCGCCCTACAACCCGAACAAGCAGTAGTCGCTGGGAGTACGCAGGAGACGAACGCCGGTACCGACATACGCGGTAGACGGACGCCGTTACCCGACACCGAGCGCCCCGGCCACTCCGGGGCGCTCTGGTGTCGGGGGTGCTACGCGACCTCGAACAATCCGGCGGCGCCCATGCCACCACCGATGCACATTGTGCAAACGACGTAGCGCGCACCGCGTCGTTTGCCCTCGATGAGGGCGTGACCCACCATGCGGGCTCCGCTCATCCCGTACGGATGGCCGATCGAGATCGCGCCGCCGTCGACATTCAGCTTCTCGGCCGGGATGCCGAGCTTGTCGCGGCAGTAGATGACCTGCACCGCGAACGCCTCGTTCAGCTCCCACAGATCGACCTGGTCCATCTTCACGCCCGTCCGCTCGAGCAGGCGCGGCACCGCGAACACGGGACCAATGCCCATCTCGTCGGGCTCGCACGCGGCGACGGCCAGCCCGCGGAAGATCCCGAGCGGATGCAGCCCGCGACGCTCCGCGAGCGTGCTGTCCATCACCACGCAGGCCGACGCGCCGTCGGAGAGCTGACTGGCGTTGCCCGCGGTGATGTGGCCCTTCTCGCCGGTCACGGGCTTGAGCGCGGCGAGACCTTCGAGCGTCGTGTCGGGGCGGTTGCCTTCGTCCTGTCGGAGCAGCGCGTCCTCGATGCGCGTCTCGCCGCTCGCCTTGTCGACCACGATCTTCTTCGTCGGCATCGGGACGATCTCGGCGTCGAAGCGTCCCGCCTTCTGTCCGGCGGCCGTGCGCTGCTGACTGGCCAGCGCGTACTCGTCCTGCTTTTCGCGGGTGATGTAGTACCGCTTGGACACGACCTCGGCGGTCTCGATCATCGTCATGTAGATCTCGGGCTTGTGCTCCTCCAGCCACTCGTCGCGCAGCCGATGGAGGTTCATGTGCTCGTTCTGCACGAGGCTGATCGACTCCAATCCGCCTGCGACGACGATCGGCACGCGATCGACGATGACCCGCTGCGCGGCCAGCGCGATCGCCTGCATCCCCGACGAGCAGAAGCGGTTGACGGTCATGCCGGACGTGGTGACCGGCAAGCCGGCGCGCAGCGCGGCCTGGCGGGCGATGTTCTGGCCCGTCGCGCCTTCCGGCAGCGCGCATCCCATGACCACGTCCTCGATCTGACCGGGCTCGAGGCCAGCGCGCTTCACCGCATGCGCGATCACGTGGCCGCCGATGTCGGCGCCGTGAGTGTTGTTGAATGCGCCGCGGTACGCACGGCCGATCGGGGTGCGCGCGGTCGAGACGATGACGGCATCTGCCATGGCAGATCTCCTTGTGCTGAGGCGAGCTTCGAAACATTATACCGGCCCGATGCGCTTTTTCGTCGCGCTGGTCGTGGACGGAGCGCTCGCCGGCGCGCTGTACGCGCTGCTGGCGCTGTCGTTCGTCGTCGTGTATCGCGCCTCGCGCATCATGAACTTCGGCCTCGGCGAGTGGGTCATGCTCGGCTCGCGCGTGGTCGGCTTCGCCCTTCACTCGCTCGGCCTCGGGCTGCCCGGCGCCGTGCTCGCAGGCTGCGCGGGGCTCGCCGCGCTCGGCGTCGTGTTCAGTCGCGTCGTGCTCGCGCGGCTAATCGGCCAGCCGCTGATCTCGGTCCTCATGGTGACGCTCGGCCTGGGCGCGCTCGTGCGAGGCGTGGCCGGCATCGCGTTCGCGAACGTGCCCTCACGCATCGCCGTCCGCGCCCTGGACGAGCCGATCGTCGTGGGCGGCATCGGCGTCGCCGCGGACAAGCTCGTCGCGGCCGGCATCGCCGCGGTGTGCACGGGCGCGGTCGCGTGGCTGCTTCACCGCAGCCGGACCGGGATCGCGCTGCGCGCGATCGCCGATGACCAGCAGGTCGCGATGTCGGCGGGCATCGATCTGCACGCGTATTTCGCGCTGACGTGGGCGCTCATGGGCGGGATCGCGGTGCTGGCCGGCACGCTCTGGACGATCGCGGCGGGCGGCGGGCTCGGTATCGTGCTGCTCGGCCTGCGCGTGCTTCCCATCGTCATCATCGGCGGCCTCGACAGCGTGGCCGGCTCGATCGTCGGGGCGCTCGGCGTCGGCATCCTGGAATCGCTCGCCGCCGGCTATCTGGACCCGCTGGTCGGCGGCGGCTTCAGCACGATCGCGTCGTATCTGGTGCTGCTGGTCGCGCTGTGCGTGCGGCCGCACGGACTGTTCGGCCGCGCCGACATCCGGCGTATCTAGAAGAACCGTCGCCAGCAACGCGCCGCAGCCAGGGCCTGTCGCCGGCACCCGGCTGCGGCGCGTTCCTCGGACGGTCTTCCTAGCACGAGCGTGCCGCGCCGAGCGGCAGGAGCTCGAAGACGGGGTAGTGATCGAGCACGTCCAGAAAGGCGGACGCGGGCGCGCCGGCGCGGATGGGAAAGTAGCGCTGGACCGTGAGCTTGAAGCGCGCAAGATAGGCCGCGAGAATTTCCGCCCTCTCAGCCGTGGACACGCGCCCCACGCGAACATGCTCACGCCGTGAGCCGCGCGCGAGCGTGACGTGGCCGGCCGCCTCAGCGTTGCGCACCCACTGCGTGCGTCCGCGCGGCGCGACGAGGAAGCGCCGGCCGCGGAGCTCGAGAAGATTCACGGGTGTCGTATAGACGCGGCCGGTCGTGCGCCCGCGCACCTCGACGACGTAGTTGTGGCGAAGGCCCAGCCCGAACCGCACGAGGACGCCGAACAGGCGATTGAACACACGCTCGACGTGACTCGGCCGCCGGAACTCGGGTGCGCGCGTCACGCGATTCCTACGCGCGGCGCGGCGTCAGCCCGAACACTTCGGCCAGCAGCTCGTACGATCGCCGACGGGTTTCGGCGCTCTCCGTGATCGTGACGACGACGAGCTCATCGACACCGTAATCCGCGGCCAGCGTGTCGAGCCGCTCGCGACACTCGCCGGGCGTCCCCGCCACGCGGCGGCCGCGCGCATGCTCGACGATCTGCCGCTCCCAGGCGCTGTACTGATGCGTCTCTGCCTCCGCCACCGTCGGGTAGCGGCCACCGCGGCCGGTGTAGAGACGCGCAATGAACAGGTCGCGGCTCTGCGCCAGCCGCTCGGCCTCCGCGTGCGTGGGCGCGCAGACGACGAAGACGGCCACGCTGGCCTGCGGCGTGGCGAGCCACGCCGAGGGCTTGAACTCGCGCGCATAGGCGCGCGTGATCTCGGCGCCGCCATCGGCATTGATGAAGTGCGCGAACGAGAATGCGGCGCCGAAGTGTGCCGCCATCGCGGCCGACTGGTCGCTCGAGCCGAGCAGCCAGAGCTCCGGCGCCGTGGGACCCGTCGGCATCGCGCGCACCTTCGCGAACGGATGCTCGGGCGGCAGCTCACCGTGGACGAAGGCAACGAGGTCCTGCACCTGCTGCGGAAAGTACTCCGGCGCGCCGGTGCCACCGAGTGCGCGCGCGGTGAGCTGATCGCTGCCCGGCGCGCGGCCGATGCCGAGGTCGATACGTCCGGGGTAGAGCGTCTCGAGCACGCGAAACGTCTCGGCGACTTTGAGCGCGCTATAGTGCTGGAG
>JBKOUQ010000164.1:0-7099 GCA_046723475.1 Candidatus Methylomirabilota bacterium | reverse complement strand
GGCCACGCCGGTGGCGAGCAGTCCGCCCTGCGCGCCACCGGCACCCAGCGCGTGCGCGACGGCAAGCGGCAGCACATCGAACGTCGCCAGCGCGCCCGCCACCGCCGTCACCACGCCGAGCGCGATGAGCAGCGGCAGCGGCGTGTCGGCGAGCAGGCCCGCCGTGCGTGGCTCGTGTGGATTCGCGATCGCATACATGCTCAGCCGCGATCCCGCGCGAGCACGTCGAGCAGCGCCGTCACCACCGTCGCATCGAGCGTGCGTCCCGCTTCGTGTCGCAGCACACCGATCGCGCTGTCGCGCGTCAGCGCCGGGCGATACGCGCGCGCCGACGTCAGCGCATCGAACACGTCGACGGCCGCGACGACGCGCGCCTCGATCGGGATGTCGTCCCCGGCGAGCTGATCGGGATAGCCGGAGCCGTCCCAGCGCTCGTGATGGTGGCGAATCACGCGCGCCGCCGCTTCGAAGAACTCGAACGGCGCGACGATTTGCGCACCGATGACCGCGTGGGAGCGCATCAGCTCCCACTCCTCGCGCGAGAGTGCTCCGGGCTTTCGCAGCACGACTTCGGGCACGCCGATCTTGCCGATGTCGTGGAGCAGTCCCGCCTGCCCCACCACGTCGACCACCGATGACCCCAGCCCGAGCGCGGACGCCACGCGCCGGCCCAGCGCGGCGACGCGCTCGGAGTGGCCGCGCGTGTACGGGTCCTTGGCTTCGAGCGCGTTCGCCAGGCCGAGCAGCGACTGACAGATCGCGCGCTGCATCTGATGGTAGAGGCGCCGCACGTCCTCCGCGTATCGAAGCGATTGCTGATAGGCGGCGTGCAGTCGCCGATAGTCCGCGGCCGCGTCGCGCTCTATTCGGGAAGCCATGTCATCCTCGGAAGGAGCCGATCGACCAGCTCCAGCAATCGCAGCGGTGAGAACGGTTTGGTGAGGTAATCGTCCGCGCCCGCGGCGAGCCCGCGCGCGACGTCGTCCTGCTGGGCCGCCGCCGTCAGCATCACGATGCGCACCGCCGCCAGACGCGGCCGACTGCGCAGGGCGCGACACACCTCGAGGCCGCTCACATCGGGAAGGTGAACGTCGAGCAGCACGAGCTTCGGAATGAGCGTGTCGGCAAGGACGAGCGCGGTTTCACCGTTGGCCGCGTCGTAGACGTGCACTCGCTCGTCTTGAAGGGTGACGCGGACCAGCTCGACCACGTGCGGCTCGTCGTCGGCGATGAGGACCGAAAGCACGGCGCTCGGACATCGCAACCGCCGTACCACGGCGCGGCCTCGCGATAATGCGCGTTTTCGCTGCGCGCACCGGGCGACTGCCACGTACACCGGGCGCGGTGCCCGTGCGGCTGGGCACCGGTCGACCGCCGGGAGGACGCTCTACTGCGGCTGGCGCGTGATCACTGCCCTCGAGAGCTCACCTGCAGACGGATGAGCGCACGCGCGAGCGCCGCCGCGGCCCGCGTGTAGTTGACTTCTTCCGGCGACCGGCCCGACAGGCGCTGCTCGGCCCGCTCGCGAGCGCGCTCGGCGCGCGCGCGGTCGATGTCGCCAGGCAGCTCGGCCGTGTCCGCCAGAACGATGACCTTGTCGTTACGGACTTCGCAGAAGCCGCCAGCCAACGACGCGTGCCGCTCGTCGCGGCCGACCCGATAGGTCAGCTCACCGATGCCGAGCGTGGTCAGCAACGCGGCGTGGCCGGGCAGGACACCGAAGTATCCTTCGATGCCCGGCACCACGACCTCGTCGACCTGCTCGGTAATGACCGCGCGCGACGGTGTCGCCAACTCCAGCGTGAGCCGGTCGGCCATCGTCCTACTCGCGCAGCTTCTTGGCCTTGTCCATGGCCTCGCCGATGTCGCCGACCATGTAGAAGGCCTGCTCGGGCAGCTCGTCGTGCTTGCCATCGACGATCTCGCGGAACGACTTGATCGTGTCCGCGATCTTCACGTATCGACCGGGCGAGCCGGTGAACTGCTCGGCCACGAAAAACGGCTGCGAGAGGAACCGCTGGATCTTGCGCGCGCGCGCCACCGTGACCTTGTCCTCGTCGGAGAGCTCCTCCATGCCGAGGATCGCGATGATGTCCTGGAGATCTTTGTACCGCTGCAGGATCGACTGCACCGCGCGGGCGGTGCCGTAGTGCTCGGCGCCAAGAATGTTCGGGTCGAGGATGCGCGACGTCGAGGACAGCGGGTCGACGGCGGGATAGATGCCGAGCTCCGCGATCTGGCGCGACAGCACCGTGGTCGCGTCGAGGTGCGCGAACGCCGTGGCCGGCGCCGGGTCGGTAATGTCGTCGGCCGGTACGTAGATCGCCTGCACGGAGGTGATCGAGCCCTTCTTCGTGGACGTGATCCGCTCCTGCAGCGCGCCCATTTCCGTCGCGAGCGTCGGCTGGTAGCCGACGGCCGAGGGCATCCGGCCAAGCAAGGCCGACACCTCGGAGCCGGCCTGGGTGAACCGGAAGATGTTGTCGATGAAGAGCAGCACGTCCTGACCCTCTTCGTCGCGGAAGTACTCGGCCGCGGTGAGCGCGGTCAGCGCCACGCGCAGGCGCGAGCCCGGCGGCTCCGTCATCTGGCCGAAGATGAGCGCCGTCTTCTCGATGACGCCCGATTCCTTCATCTCGTGATAAAGATCGTTGCCCTCGCGCGTGCGCTCTCCCACGCCGGCGAAGCACGAGATGCCGCCGTGCTGCTTGGCGATGTTGTTGATGAGCTCTTGGATGAGCACCGTCTTGCCGACGCCGGCGCCGCCGAAGAGTCCGGTTTTGCCGCCCTTCGTGTACGGCTCGAGCAGGTCGACGACCTTGATGCCAGTCTCGAACATCTCGACCTTCGTCGACTGCTCGTCGAACGGCGGTGCCGGCCGGTGGATCGGGTACGTCTTCTTGGTGTGGATGGCCGGGCCTTTGTCCACCGGCTCACCGACGATGTTAAGGATGCGGCCGAGCGTCTCCCGGCCCACCGGCACCGTGATCGGCGCGCCGGTGTCCAGCACGCTCATGCCACGCGTGAGACCGTCGGTGGCGGCCATGGCAATGGTGCGCACGTGGGCCTCGCCCATGTGCTGGGCGACCTCGAGCGTGAGCTTCTCGGAGTAGGCGAAGATGTCCTTCTGCTCCACGCCCTGCACGAGCAGCGCGTTGTAGATGGCCGGCAGCTTGCCCGGCTCGAACTCGACGTCGACGACGGGTCCGATGACCTGCACGATCTTCCCCGTGCTCATGCTTCGGCTCCTTGCTTGAGCGCCTCGGCGCCGCCGACGATGTCGAGCAGCTCCTTCGTGATCTTCTCCTGGCGCGCCTTGTTGTACTGGATCGTGAGGATCTCAATCATGTCCTTCGCGTTCTTGGTCGCGGCTTCCATGGCCGTCATGCGGGCGCCGTACTCACCCGCCAGCGATTCCATCAACGCGCGAAACACCTGCATCCGCACATGGCGCGGCAGCAGGTCGGCGAGAATCGCCGGCGCGCTCGGCTCGTAGATGTAGTCGACGGGAGCACCGGCGGCGCCGCCGGCCTCGGACTTAGGGATCGGCAGGAGCTGCTGACGCACCGGCCGCTGCAGGGCGACCGAGCGGAACTCGTTGTAGATCAGGTGGACCTCGTCCACCTCACCCTCGAGGTACTGCGCGATGAAGAAGTCGGCGAGCTCGCAGGCGTGCGAGTAGGCCAGACGGTCCCAGAAGCCGAGCATGTCACGCTTGATCGTGTACGGTCGCCGGCGGTAAAAATCTCGCGCTTTACGGCCGACCACGACCAGCGTGAGCGCGGTCGCGTTGGAGGTCCGTACGAACGCCATGGAGTTGCGGAGCACGTTGCTGTTGAACGCGCCCGCCAGCCCGCGGTCGGCGGTGATGATGACGATGAGGCGGCGCGGCCCCTCGCGCTGCTCGAGCAACGGATGCGACGCTCCCTCTCCCGCGTCCGTGGCCGACACGAGATTGCCGAGCAGCTCGGCCATTTTGTTCGCGTACGGGCGCGCCGCGAGAATGCGCTCCTGTGCTCGGCGCAGCTTCGCCGCCGCCACCAGCTTCATGGCGCGCGTGATCTTCTGCGTGGATTGCACGGAGCGAATCCGCCGCTGGATGTCGCGAAGCGTCGCCACGTGTCAGGCCGCCTTGATGCCCTTGGCCGCCATGAACTCCGCCTTGGCATCGTTGACGGCCTTGGTGAGCGTCTCACGCAACGCATCGGAGAGCTCGCGCTTGTCGCGGATCTCGGTGAAGACCTGTGCCTGCTTGCGCTCGAGCCAGCCGTAGAAGAACGTCTCGAACTCGCGCACGGCGTCGACCGGCACGTCGTCGAGCAGCCCCTGCGTACCCGCGAAGATGATGACGACCTGCTTCTCGACGGGCAGCGGTTGGTACTGGCCCTGTTTCAAGAGCTCGACCATCCGCTGGCCGCGCGCGAGCTGTTGTTGCGTCGCCTTGTCGAGGTCGGAGCCGAACTGCGCGAACGCGGCCAGCTCGCGATACTGCGCGAGGTCGAGCCGGAGCTTGCCGGCGACCTGCCGCATCGCTTTCACCTGCGCCGAGCCGCCGACGCGCGACACCGACAGGCCGACGTTGACGGCCGGACGAATACCGCCGTAGAAGAGGTCGGACTCCAGATAGATCTGGCCGTCGGTAATCGAGATGACGTTGGTCGGGATATACGCCGACACGTCGCCGAGCTGCGTCTCGATGATCGGCAGCGCGGTCAGCGAGCCGCCGCCGAGCTCATCGTTGAGCTTCGCGGCGCGCTCGAGCAGCCGCGAGTGCAGGTAGAAGACGTCACCGGGATATGCCTCGCGTCCCGGCGGTCGGCGCAGCAGCAGTGAGAGCTGCCGATACGCGGCCGCGTGCTTGCTGAGGTCGTCGTAGATGCAGAGCGCGTGGCGCTTGCTGTCGCGGAAGTACTCGCCCATCGTGACGCCCGCGTACGGCGCGATGTACTGCAGCGGTGCGGGCTCCGACGCGGAGGCGACGATGACCGTCGTGAACGCCATGGCGCCCGCGTCCTCGAGGACCTTGACGACCTGCGCCACGGTGGACCGCTTCTGTCCGATGGCGACGTAGAAACAGAAGACGTCCTGCCCCTTCTGGTTGATGATCGTGTCGACGCCAATGGCGGTCTTGCCGGTGCCGCGATCGCCGATGATGAGCTCGCGCTGCCCACGACCGATTGGGATCATCGCGTCGATCGCCTTCAGTCCCGTTTGCAGCGGCTCCTTCACCGAGCGCCGATCCACCACACCCGGCGCGTAGCGCTCGATCGGCCGGAACTCCTTCGCGTTGACGGGGCCCTTGCCGTCGACGGGCTGGCCCAGCGCGTTCACGACGCGACCAACGAGGGCCTCGCCGACGGGCACCTGCGCGATGCGGGTCGTGCGCCGCACGGTATCGCCTTCCTTGATGGCGCGATCGTCGCCAAGAAGGACCGCGCCCACGTTGTCCTCTTCGAGGTTCAGCACCATGCCGATGATGTCGCCGGGGAACTGCAGCAGCTCGCCCGCCATCGCCTTTTCGAGACCATAGATTCGCGCGATGCCGTCGCCGACCTCGATGACGCGGCCGACCTCCTGCAGGTCGACCTCGGCCTCGTAGCCGGCCAGCTGCCGCTTGATGATCTCGCTGATTTCACCTGCCTTGATCATTTCCGCTCCTTTGTAGCGACGGCGCGAGCACGGCTAGAGCCGTGGGTGGCCTGTCCTAGACGCGTGTGGCGAGGCTCAACGGCGCCTCCCAACTGCACGGTGGCTCCGCTCAACGGTGCGCCGTCCCGACCGCGCGCCCTACCCACGCCCGAGTCGTGCTCGCAACCGAGCGAGCTGCCCATCGAGGCTGCCGTCGAGAACCAGACTGCCGATCTCTGCGACGAAGCCGCCGAGCATCTCCGGATCGACGACCTCCTCGACCGCGACATGCTTGCCGCCTAGCGCCGTGCCCAGCCGTGTCGCCAGGGCGGAGCGCTCGGCGTCCGTGAGCGGGACGGCGCTGCGAACGCGCGCGCGCGCTCGATTGAGCTCCGCATCGACGAGAGTGCGGTAGGCGTCGGCGATCTCGGCCAGCTCATCGGCTCGTCCGTTTGCGGCGACCAGTCCGACAAAGTCGCGCACGAGCTTGCTGAAGCCCAGCCGCTGAGCGATCTCCTCAGCTGCGCCGCGTTTGGCGGCCGCGGATACGCCCGGCCGCGCGAAGAAGTGCGCGAACGCCGAATCCGATCGCACCAGGTCGGCGGCTTGTGCGAGCTCGGCTCCGATCGTCTCAGTCTGCCCGCGTTCGCGCGCGAGATCGTGCAGCGCCTTGGCGTACGACCGTGCCGCCCGCTGCGATTTCACCGGCCGATCCGCGCGATGGCATCATCGACGACGCGCCGATGCTCGGCATCGTGGAGGCTCGTGCGCAAGAGTTTCTCGGCGACAGCGATCGCGAGGTCGCTCACTTCGCGGCGCAGCTCGTCGCGCGCTCTCCGGATGTCGGCATCCGTCTGCGCCTTGGCGGACTCCACGAGCTGCTGCGCTTCTCGACGCGCGGCCTCCACCAGCTTCCGCTGCTCGTCGGCCGCTTCCTTCAGCGCCGCCGCGCGGATGGACTGGGCCTCGGCATACGCCGCGCGCAGCCGCTCGGCGTTTTCCTCCTGCTGTTTCGCGGCCGCCGCACGAGCCGCCTCGGCCGCTTCGAGCGACGTTTTGATCGCCCCCGACCGCTCCTCCATCTTCGCGAGCAGCGGCTTGTAGAGCAGCCGATGAAGGATGGCGAGCAGGATCAGAAAGTTGACGAGCTGCACGATGAGCGATTTGTCGAGGCTGATGAGGCCGCCGCCGCCACCGTGCTCGCCCTCTTCCGCCGCCGACGCGAGCGCCGGAACGAAGGTCAGGACCGCGAGCGCGACGCAACGGAGCCACACGGAAGCACGCTGGAACATTGGGCAGATTCCCCCGGTCAGTCCTGCCGCAGAAGGTTTGTGAAAACTATCACCCGAATCCGCGCCGTGTCAATCGCCGTGCTGGCACACGGACGCCCGCGCGCGCCAGTGCACGCCGGGCTCACGCACGACGAATCACGCCGCCCCCGACGACGAGGTCGTCACGGTACCACACGACC
>JBKOUQ010000026.1:0-21416 GCA_046723475.1 Candidatus Methylomirabilota bacterium | reverse complement strand
CCTTGCAACTTCGAAGTTGAAGAATGCGCGGCGGTAACGCGGCCAGCTGCTGCGCACGCTGGCCCAGCTCAGGCCAGCCTGCAGGATGCAGAGGGACAGGACTTCGAAGTACTCGCGGTCCGTACGCGGTCTCTTGCCGGGGAGGCAGCGGCTCGGCTCGTCCTTCGCGAACGTACATTCCCAAGGCGCGCGGTGGGTCATGCTCTATTAGGTCTACGGCCCTTCATGAATTGACGAGAGATGGCAGCCCTTCGCCGCCTAACGCGAGCATCAGCGCGCGCATCAGCGCGTCGGCTGCATGCGGAGTTAGGGTTCGAGCCGCCACCCATTCGACATTCGTGCGGCGGTGATTCGCCTGGCCCGTTCGTCCTGCCGGGATTGCGAGGGGCCCGGGCTTTCTGCGTCTATCACTTGACGATATCGTCCGCCCGCTCCCGCACCGACGGCGGGATCGTCAGGCCGAGGGCCTTGGCGGTCTTCATATTGATGACCAGATCGAACTTCGTCGGCTGCTCGACGGGCAGGTCGGCTGGCTTGGCGCCTTTGAGTATCTTGTCCACGTAGGTAGCGGCGCGCCGAAACGAATCAGCAAGGTTCGGTCCATAGGACATAAGTCCCCCGGCATCGACGCTATCCCTCGTTGGGTACAATGCCGGCAGCCGGTTCTTGGCCGCCAGGTCCACGAGCCGTCTTCGCTCGATGATGAACATGGGGGTTGACAGCACAGTCAGAGCACCCGCCCGCGCCCTGGTCATTTCAGAGAAGGCCCTGTCGATATCGGCGGGACCTCGCGCCTCAACGAATTGAAGCCGCACCCCCAGCGCCCGTGCCACGACTTCTGCTCCCTTCAGCACGTCCTTTTCCGTGCGTTCGCCGTAGGCACCTGGCTGCCAGAGGACAGCGACCCGACTGACCCCCGGAACGACCTGCGTGAGCAGTTCCAGACGCTTGCCGACTAGCTCCGGGGTGAGGGCGGATGACCCCGTGACATTGCCGCCCGGCCGCGCAAGGCTCGTGACGAGCCCGCTCGTAACCGGATCGGGAGCAAAAACGAAGACAATGGGGAGGGTCGTGGTCGCTTGCTTGGCGGCCCGGGCATGGGGTTCGCCTGCGGCCAGGATGACATCAACCTTGAGCGCAACCAGTTCGGCCGCAAGAGCGGGAAGCCGCTCGAACTTCCCCTCGGCATCTCGGTATTCGATCACAAGGTTCTGGCCGTCGACGTAACCCAGGTCGCGCAGTCCTTGACGGAAGGCCTCTGGCAGGTGGGGACCACAGGCCAGGCAGCTCGACAAGAAGCCTATTCGAGCGACCTTGGTCGCCTGCTGGGCCTCGGCCGTAACCGGGTTGAAGATCCCACCGAGGAGAAGGGTGATGCTGAAGGCGAGCCTCAGCCTTCTCATCTCGACTCCGAGCCTTCGAACGTATCTTCGCGGCGCCTTCAGATGGCATCCACCTCCCTCTCGTCTCGTCCTCGAAGCCTAACGATCCGGCGTTGAGCGGCCGGCGCTGACGATTCCGGCTGGCCGCGAAGCGTTGACGCCGGCCTGCTCAAGCGGCCCGTTAGGCAGCATCCCGCTATCCACCGGACATCAGAAGCTCACTTCCCGCAACGAACCGTTACGGTTGAAGATGAGCCCTCTCTCCGTGTGGCGGCTGCAGAATCCAAACATGGTGGGCCTGGCGAGCTGGACGGTAATTAGAATTTCTTCTGGCGCCACGTTCTGCCGGAACGTGGTGAGTGCACACTTCCGGCCTGTGACGACGATCTCCTGCCCAGCCGCCTCCGGAAGCACGCTGGCCTGATCGAAGGTCAGGCTGCGTAGCTCGGCGAGCCGATGCGCGATCAACGTCTCAGCCTCCATCTCATATAGCGCGCGATTCATTGTTCGCCTGGCTGCCTAACGGACCAGGCGCTCAGCCGCGGCGCCGCAGCCGAGGGCCTTGGCTTCGACGACAGACGCCGCCGGCTGCCAGCGACCTGTTAGGCGGTGCCGTTATGGAGATGGCCACGCTCCCTCGCTACTCGAAGCTCCAGCCCAACATTGGACTCCGGCTTCCAGGTACCGTTTTCACGAATAGCGACGATGCATGGCCACTCAGCCGGGTTCGGCACTCGCCACCACACGAAGAAGTAGGCTCCCTCACGAATCGACCCTTCGATAAGCGTGCCGTTAAACTCGACCCGCACAGAATCGACACCCGCTGGAGCGTCACCCCAAAACGAAAGCGTGCCCAGATCGGGATCGTGGCTCCTTTGCTCCCAGCCTGACACATCTCCCGAGCCACTTTCGAACCACTTCCCATCTTTGCGATAACAGTTCACCCCGTACAAGTCTGGCTGTTCGGGTGAACTAGTGTTTAGCAGAACGTAGGCGTCATCCTTGAACGATTGGCAGGCGATCACACGACAATGCGCTTCTGGGAATCCCGCCATCGCCGCCCGGTCTGGTGAATCATGCCCCTGTTGGGTCATGAGTAATCCGCTAACGGCCTCGGCGCTGAGCGGCCGGAGCTGACGCGTTCGATTCGCCACGCCGCAGTCATGCCGGCCCGCTCCAGCGGCGGCTTGTTAGACACCGCGTTCACCGCGACGATCGGATGCGCCTAAAGATGTGCCGAAAGAAGTCGTACCGGCCCCACCCGATGGCGATAAACACAATCGCTATTCCAAGGAGGACGATGCCGACCGCCATGTAGGCGAGCGGATTGCCCGGCTTGTAGTCGATGCTGAATCCGGACGCGGCTCCAAGAGCGGCAACGCCGAACCCTAGAGAAGCGAGCCGAAGCGGCTTGGGCGAGCCTGCAAAGAAGCGATCGAGCCATTGCCCCATCTCTGTGCCTTCGTGTGTCTAACGGTTCCGTTGACCGGCCCGTGTAGGCGGGCGAAGGCCGCCGGAACGGGTCCGTTCCAACGGATGGTTGGGCGTCATCCTCGTCCACACGCTATTACTTTCCCGCCCAGCGCTCGTTGATCCGTTGCCAGGTTCCGTCAGAACGGATCACGGCAAGTCCGGCGTTGAGCCGGGCCACGAGCTCCGCGTTCTTGCCCTTTAGCACGGCGACAGCTACTGGCAGCTCCAGAAACATACTGCGCGACCGGACCACTTGTCCCGGATAAAGCCTCGCGACGAAACGCGCACCCACGTGATATGAGAGCGCCGCTGCGTCTGCTTCACCTCGGACGAGACGGCCCAATGTGTCCTCGTAGTCCTTTGCGACCATCAGCTTAACGGCCGGTGCGTTCTTCTCGATGAACGGGGCGATCGGGCCGATTCGCGGCGAGACGACGATCTTACCGGCTAGGGCGGCAAGGTCTTCGGGCGGCACGTTGGGGGCGCGCACGAAAAGAGCGCCCCCGGTGACAACCAGCACCTCACTGAAGTCGAGCGATTGGCGACGTTCAGGAGTAATGGCCAGAGGGAAGTACGCTTGAGCGCGTCCATCTTCCAAGGCCCGTTGTCTATCTTCGAACGACACTGGCACGAACTCCACTTCGATGCCAGCCCGCGCAGCGGCGGCGCGAAAGATGTCTACGGCCAGCCCCTCCGGTTTGCCCCCGCTAACCTCGGAGAATGGTGGAAAGTCCCGATCGTGTGCAATTCGCACCGTGTCAGCTCCATGCGCCACCGAGAACAAAGGACACACCAACGCCACCCCAATCAACCACCGCTTGGCCCAGGGTGCGCGTGACGGATGGGTCGTTAGACTAGACATGGGACTTCCTGCTTTGGCGGAAAGCCTGTTTCGAGAACCGTCGGGAGCCCTCGCGCTTTCACGCCCAACGTGCGGTATCAGCCGCGGCCGAAGGCCGTCGGCTGCATGCCGTAGTTCGGCGTGCTGACCCGGCGTCCTCCGGAGAGATAAGGCTTCACGGCTTGAGTTCGTACTCGGACAGAGCATCCCCCTCGATCCTCAGCCCACGCGTCTCGGCCTGATACTTGATCACCACCTTTGCCGCCGGCGCGTACCAGTACGTGGCGGATAGCGGAGGTGCGGTATCGCCGACGGATTTTGTCGTGGACTCGATCCGAAAAGCGGCAAAGGAGCCGCCAGGCACCGTGATGTGTTCATACGCCTTGACGGTCGCCTCGACAATCATCTCCTCCTCGGGAGGAACCGGTGGGACTGCGCGCCGTATGACGCGAACGTAAGAGTGCCGCCACGAGTTGCCTACGGCAAGAGGGAATCGGAGTGCGCCGTCGTCCGGACGGTACTCGATGGCCGCTCCCGTGAACTGCGCCGTGCCGGTGATCCGCGCCAGATCGATACTGCGAAGCTCCTCGACCGTGGTGGGGCGTCTCGACCCCGCTGGAGGCGCGCCGGTAAGACGGAACACGAGCGCATCATTCCGGCGACCTTGATAGACGATTTCGCGGCGCGCTCCGGACCGCCCAGCGAAGACCCACCGGTCGCCGGCAGTGAATATCGGGCGATCGATTGGTGGCGGAGCCGCCAAGGGTGTATCCACATCCGTAGTTGCGCATGCGCTGACCGCAACCGCCATCGCGGTATTGAGCACGAGACGACAGGCTTTACGGACCATAATCAATCGGGCCCGCTCCGTTGGTCGTCCAGACCAGGTCCGGCTCTCGTATGTCGCCGAACGTTGCGCTCAGCGGCCGGAGGCGAGCAACGCGAGCCCTCGGTCCGTTGTAGCGGCAAGTTCGACGTCACAACCACCACTACAGCCATGAAGCAACAACATCATCTCGAAATCATTGTGAACGCCGTCTTGTCGCCGACAACGCTCATATGCCCCTTGCAAGGGGCTGTGTCTTCCACTCGCAGTACATCACCCGGTCCGAAGTGCCGAGTGTCACCGTCCGTCGTGGTTATTGACATGACTCCCTGCAGGTAGACAACGAACTGAGCTGAGGGCGCCGGGTGAAACTTTCGAGCTGACAGGTCATGCGCGCCCCAGCGCGGACCGAACCCTGCGAAAACTGCGCGGGAAGCCGGATTTGCCTTGACAAAGGCGGGCGGCGCGGGCGGCGTCGCATCGACCTTGGCGAGATCGACGGTGATGGTCTCGAAGTGCGACTCGTTATCCGGCGTGCAATACAGGCGGGTGTAAGTGAAACGAGAGGGATCCTCTGATTGCGGCGTCGCTGACCTCACCGAAGCCGTTCCACAACCAGAAAGCAATACACAGCCGATGATGGAACAAGCAAGTCTCCAGCTCATGCCATCTCCGCCCTTGATAAGCAGTTCTCAGTGCGCTTCTCAGGCAACCCGATCCTGACGGCCTTGTGACGTCGAACGCGAGCTTCAGCGGCGGTGCCGAGCAACGCGAGGTGCCGACCGCTGCAAGCTGAAGTTAGACGTCATGCCGTTCCTGCCCATCCGACGTCATTCCCCACGTTTAGCAGACCCGCTTGGCGAAGTACGGAGGCGTGATCCCAGTAGATGCGCTCACACGCGAGTTTATCGCCGCGAAACTGAACGACGACCACGACATCAATGGCGATTTTCTTCGCCGTCGGCGGTACGTTCGGCAAAAGCCACGGCATCGGCTTGCTATGAGTGAACGTGAGATGCAGTTCATCCACGATCTGTCCATCTCCGACGACACGGTTCACGGGCGTCATCTGTAGGTCCTCAGGCCATGAGGGGATAAAGTCATCCCGGTAGAAAGCCCGCAAAGCGTCCTTCCCACGACCGCCGGTGTTCACCGGCATATGGTTGACGTAGGCATCTTCAACCATCGTTGCCAGGGTGGCCTCGATGTCCTTGCTCTCGAACTCCCCTTTGAGGTGTTCCGCCCACAAATGCTCCAGCTGTTGCGGGGAGAGACTCGCTTTCACCCCTTGTTGCGGCTTCATTTTCCACCCTTTCTCTAACGTCGGCGGACCCAACGCCTGTCTATTGCGTTCTGCGTCTTGCCTGTGACGGCTAACCGCCCACGCTCAGTCGCGCCGAGCGAAGCGAGGGAACCCATGGAGCCGCGCAGCGGCGACATGGGCGTCGGCTGTAGCGTGTTGGTTAGGTGGCAGCCCACTCATTGCGAAACACCTTCTCGGACCTTCGCCCAAACCAGTTGAAGAATATTAGTCCTGTGTCCTCCGAGACCATCGCCCCTTCGAAGGAATACTCGAGCGTCCATTTGTAGGGACGGTTATTCGAGTAGCGAACTCGTAACCCCCCAGCCGGCGAGAGCACGGACTGCAAGAATTCCCGGACCGCGGCCGCGAGCGTTTCCGACTTCCAAATCGCTGCGTCCCACGGTGCGCCGTGCCAACTGCCCGCATAGGGATAGAGGCCATAGCTTTCACAGACCAGCTTCACGTCAAAGCCAGACGGTGAGCTCCCGGCAATCCTGAGGGTGAGGGGGCTGTCCCATTCGTACTGTATCCGCGGGCAGGCATCTAGGAACGATTGAGCAGCCCTCCGAAACGTCTCTGTGAAATCGCTCACCTGTCTAACTGCCACCTAACGACCAGGCGCTGAGCGGCCGGCGCTGAAGGGTGAGATGTCCGCGCGCGAGTCTGAGCCGGGCCGCTCAAGTGGCTTGTTCGGCAGGCGGTTCAGGACGACCACAGTCTTCACGAGACTAATCCGACGACCTGCAGCAAGCGGTAACCAACCCAGACGGCCGCGGGCAAGGTGATCAGGAAGACGCCGAGGCCTAGACCAAGCTTGAGAAGGAGCGGCCCGAACCGGGGAGTGAGGTCGGAAACGACCAGCCGGCTAGGGACTTCCACGAGCCAACCGAGGGTGTAGAAGAGGTTGACCGCGATAGGGGCGGCAAGCAGTGCGAGAGGCTCTAATACGTCCTCGCCAGCTTGTAGGTGTCCACTCGTGGTAATGGCCCAGAAGAAGGCGACGAGACACACAAGACCATATAGGCCAACGATGAGGTCGAAGGGAAGCCGACGGACCTCCCACCAGAGCACCACGCGCCACAGTGAAGTCTGAGGCGGGCGAGTCGCGAAGAACCAGGCCACGAAGTGGCTCATCGACGCGTGCCTCGTCGCATGTCTGCCGAACCTTCACGCTCAGCGGCCGGGGCGAGCACCGCGAGCCACGACGGCGCCGTCGGAAGACCCGGCCCCTTTCGCAGGTGCTCCAGTTTGTGTGCTTCGCGTGCCAGGGAACTGAAATCCTTAAGGGTCTTCCAGAAGTCGCCGAAACGGCCCCACGGACTCCACTGCCACTTGCCGCGGTAACCATGTCGACGTAGCCGGCGCCCGCACGCCTGATACCAATTGGCTTTGACAAGGTCGGGGTGCCATCCGGCCTGTCTTCGTGAGGCGAGCCTTCTCCGTGCATTCGGCCACAGCGTGACGCTTGCTTTGTACTTAGTCGTGCGCGATGGGACGACGTGAACCTTGTAGCAGACGGTCCACTTCGTGCGCCCCACGGAAATGATGCGGCGCGCTTCGACTCCGGCACTCGCGAGCCGCCATGCACTAAGACCGTTGAAAGCCAGCAGGGGCATGAGGCGGCGCGATCTACGCTGCGTAGGCTGCACGGTCCTATTGCTCTCCGTCCGCCACGCCTCGGTCCGTCGAACTCGTATTATTCAGACCTGTATAGCAACCTCTGACGCGCTTCTTCTGCAGCGTATCCAGTATCCGCGCTGGCCCGAGGGGGTCACCAATGTACTTCACCGACCGTACGTTAGGTGCAGTCACCGGGTTATGGCCACCGGGATATCGAGCGCGGCGCCGCCCAGGTATCCAGTATCCGCGCTCATGGCTGGAGCAGGCGGTCAGCCGGGCTGCGCACGGCCGCCGGGCCGCGGTTGAGGACGTGCGTATAGATCATCGCCGTGCTGACGTCGCGATGGCCGAGCAGTTCCTGGACGGTGCGAATGTCGTGACCGTCTTCGAGCAGGTGTGTCGCGAAGGAATGCCGGAACGTGTGGCAGCTGGCGAGCTTCGGTATGTCCGCCTGGCGGAGCGCTCTTTTGACCGCGCGCTGAATGACCGATTCATGTAGGTGATGCCGCCGCCGTTGGCCGGTGATGCGATCGACGTAATGCCGCGTCGCCGGGAACACCCACTGCCAGGCCAGCTCGCGGCCGGCGTTCGGATATTTCCGTGCGAGAGCGTCGGGGAGAGCAACCCTGCCGGCGCCGTGTGAGAGATCCTCGCGGTGCTGCCACCTAACGAGATCGATTTGTTCCATCAGTCCTGCTTTCGCCGCCGAGGGAAGCACCGTGACCCGGTCCTTCGCGCCCTTGCCATTGCGGATCACGAGCTGATTCGTCGTGAAGTCGACGTCTTTCACGCGCAGCTGCGCCGCTTCGAGGAGCCGCAGGCCGGCGCCATAGAGCAGGAGAACGATCAGTCGCGACGGCCCGACAAGGCGCTCGAGCACGCGGCGGACTTCGTCACGTGTCAGCACGACCGGCAGATGAATGGGCCGCTGCGCGCGGACGACTTCGTCGAGCCACGGGAGATCCTGCTCGAGCACAGGAAGCGGGTGACCTCGGCGCCTCCCAGTCCGCGGGGTGGCGCTTGCCATGGAAGAAGATGAAGCGCTTGATCCAGCCGACGTATGCCTTCTCGGGTCACACCCGTGAATCATGCGAGCGAGGTAGCCGCGCGCTTACGGCAGCACGCCCAGCTCGTCCAGCGACCGATGCAGCTCCGCCGTATCGCGATACACGCGGAACGCGCCGGCGCGCGCGAGCTCGTCGTCACCGTAGCCGCCGGTCAGCAAGCCGATGCTCAGCATCTTCGCGCGTCGCGCGGCGAGCAGATCCCAGACGGCGTCACCGACGACATAGCAGTCGTCGGCGGGCACACCGAGCCGCTCCTGGCAGGCCAGGAACAGATCGGGCTCTGGTTTGGCGCGCGCGACGGCGCCACGCTCGATGACGACAGTGTCCTTTGGCACGGCGAGCGCTTCGAGCGATGCGTCGATCTCCGGGCGCCGTCCGGACGTCGCGATGCCGTGTGGCACTCCCGTGTTGCGGAGGAAGCGGAGCAGCTCGACGGCGCCCGGCAGCGGCCGGCGCTCGGGCAGGAACTCGCGAAAGAGCTGACCGTGGCGGCGCTGGATGGTCTCCGTTTCTTCCGCCGTGATGTCGCGCCCGAGCTCGCGTGCGACGCCGCGGGTGAACAAGCCGCCGCTCATGCCGATGCGTCGGTGGATGCGCCAGCCGTCGATGGCGAGCCCGGCTTCGGCGAACGCGCGCTGCCAGGCGAACACGTGCGCGTAGACTGTGTCGACGAGCGTGCCGTCCAGATCGAAGATCAGCGCGCGCATGCGCGTAATCTCATCGCTACCGCGGGGGCGGGCGCCTCATCGCCACCGCGGGCCCGGATGCCCATCCCACGACAAGCGCGGTCCGTCGACGCTGAACCCGGCGGCGACGAACGCGTCGAACGCTTCGCTCTCGCGGATCGGCCGGTTGTCCCACTGCTCGACGTCCAGTCGGCGCACGCGGCGTAGCGGCAGCGGCGGGTCGACGACGCCTTGCAGCGCGCGAATGGCCCCCGGAAGATCGACGGCCTCCCAGCCCGCAAGTGGCGTCAGCGCGCGGCCCTGACCCTCGGCAAGCAGCACCGGGCGCCCCTGCCGCGTGATGAGCCACGTCGTCGGAATGCGCGCCGCGGCCGCGCGCTGTCCATCGCGGCGTGAGAGCGAGAACACGCGGCCCCAAAGGTTCGCGGGATCGGCGATGGTGACGAGCACGTGCGGCTCGGCGCGGCGCGACGGCGTCTCGAGATCCCGCAGCGTGTCCTCGAGCGCGTACTGCTCGCCGGAGAGGCCTTCGACGAAGTAGCCGCGCACGACCTCGCCGCCGTATTCCATGCGCAGGAGCGTGTGCCGCAGCGTCGACCAGTCACCCTGCGCGAGCTCGCGCGAGAGCACGCCATAACGGGCGAGGAGCAGATGCGCGCGCGCTTCCTCGCGCTCCTCGGGGGACAGCCCTTCCTCTTCGGGCAACGCGCTCCAGCGCCCGATGACCGGCACCCGCGCGAGGGGCGCACGCCGCGCGCCGCGACGTGGCCGTCGGCCGCGGGACGAAGCACGCGGCGGCTCCGGACGCGCGGCGACGGTGCCGGCCACGATTCCGCTGAACGTGTCGGGCGTGACCAGTCCGGCCCAGAACAGCTCCCACAGCGCGGCCAGCGTTTGCTGGGTGTCGAGTCCCGCGCCCCGCGCGAGATCCTGCGCGAACGAGGCGCCGCGCAGCTGAAGATGGAGGAGCACGTTCTTCACGCGCGGATCGAGCTCGGCGCGCGGCGTCGGCGAGGGCCGCAGCCAGCCCGCGTTCTCGCGGAGCGCGATGCCGACGCGGCCAGCGCGCGGCGTGTTCGTCTCGCGCGGCTCGAACACCGTCCACACGATCTCGCCGGCGAGACCGAGACGATCGAGCCACTCGCGCTGGTAATCTTCGACGCGCGGTACCAGCAGATCCTGCTCCCACACACGCGGCGGAAAGTCATCGCCCTGCAGCAGCTCGACGGCGGCCAGCACGCCGGTGGGCCCGGCCAGCCGATGCTCGGGATGCAGATGATGCCGGCGCAGCAGCATCAGCGAGAACTGTTCCGCGGTGGCCACCGGCCGCGGCACGCGGCGCGCGTGCAGCTGGCGGCGCTGCACCTCTTCGAGCACCGCGATGTGCACGTATTGCGGTCCGGGAGCGCCGGCCAGGAACTCGCCGCGCCGCACGACGCCGCGGTCGGTGAGGCGGTCGAGCGTTGCCGTTGCCTCCGCGGGCGTCAGTCCATAGCGCCCGGCGAGCCACGCCGCGCTCACCGGGCCGCGCGTGCGCAGCAGGCGAAGCGTGACGCGCTCGAGCCCGGCATCCGTCGCCAGCGCCGCGTAGTGCATCGCGTCCGCGGTCGGAATCCACGCGCGGCGTCCGCCCGCGAACTCGGCCTCGTTGATCCGCCTCTCTGCCCGCAGCGACGCGATCAGTGCGTCGGCATCGTCGGCGCTGCGCGCCGCGATCTCGTCGCGCGTGAGATCGCCGAGATCGTCCAGAATCGCGGCCAGCTCGTTGGCGTCGCGCGCGCGACGGTCGGGCGCCGTCTTCTGCAGCTCGGCCTCGACGGCGGCGACGATGTCCGGCCGCAGCGGCCCCGCGCTGACCGACCATGCCTTGCGCATCGACACGGCGTCGGTGCGGCGCTCTTCGGCGTGGCCGGCGTCCAGATACGCCCAGTCCCAGGCGAGCAGCAGGGGATAGACGAACGGCGAGGGCAGCGGCGTGTCGACGTGGCGCGTCCACATCTCGCCGTCTTGCATGCGGCCCAGAATCCGCTTGAGTCGTGGCACATCGAGCGCGTCCTCGAAACACTCGCGCAGCGTCTCGGCCACGACAGGGAAGTCCGGAAGCCCGCCGACTGCCTCGAGCAGCGCGTCGGCCTTGAGCCGCATCAGGTAGGCCGGCGTCCGCTGTCCTTTATATGTGCGCGGGATGAAGAGCGACCGCACGGCGGCGTGGCGAAAGCGCGTGCCGAAGAGCGGTGAGCCGATGAGCGCGCGCCCGAGCAGGTCGTCGAGCTCCTCCGGCGACACGAGCGTCGCGAGACGCTCGGGACTGATCGGCGCGATCTGTCCCGGAGCGAACGACAGCAACAGCCCGTCGTCGACGTGCGCCGCCTCGGCGACCAGGCCGAACGCGCGGCGCACCTTCTCTTTGAGCGCCATGCCCCAGGCGCCGTTGATCCGCATGCCGAACACCGAATGGATCATCGCGTGCCGGCCGCCCATCTCATCCGCGAACGACTCGACGACGATGCCGTGGTCGTCGGGCACGCCGTCGAGCACCTCGCCGGCCTTTACCAACCAGGCGCGCAGCGCGGCGGCCGCGCGCGGCTCGAGCCCGCACTCACGGTGCGCCCAGTCGGCGAAGTCGGGATGATCGACGCGGTCGGCCGCCTCGCGGCGCAGCCGGCCGACCGCGACGCCGAGGTCGTACGAGCGCGACGGATGCTCGCCCTTCCAGAACGGGATCGTCGGCGACATGCCGTGCGCGTCCTCGACGAGCACGCGGTCGGCGCGCACCTTGACGATCTTCCACGCGTTGGAGCCCAGCAGAAACACGTCGCCCGGCAGCGACTCGGTGACGAACTCCTCGTCGAGCGTGCCGACCTTCAGATCTGTCTCGGCCACGTACACGTCGTAGAGTCCCGCGTCCTGGATCGTCCCGCCCGACGTCAGGGCGAGAAACCGCGTGCCCCGCCGGGCATGCAGGCGATCGTTGACCCGGTCCCAGAGCACGCGCGGCGCGACGCCCTTGACCTCGCGCGGCAGTGGCTCCGCCACCGAGCGGACGACCTCGCGGAACGTCTCGCGCGTCAGCGCGCGATACGGCGCGGCGTTGATGAAGCGCTGGTACAGCGTCTCCGTGTCGATCGATTCCGCCGCCACGGCCGCGACGATCTGCTGTGCCAGCACGTCGAGCGGCGCGTTGGGCATCGCCATGCGATCGAGCGTCCGCTCGTGGATCGAGCGTACGACCGCGGCCGCCTCAACGAGCTCCTCGCCCTTGGTCACGACGATGCGGCCCTTGGAGACGCGCGACAGCGTGTGGCCCGCGCGTCCGACCCGCTGCAGCGCCGCCGCGACGTTGCGCGGCGACTGGAGCTGCACGACCAGGTCGATGGCACCCACGTCGATGCCGAGCTCGAGCGACGACGTCGCGACGAGTGCCTTGAGCTGGCCGTCCTTGAGGCGGTTTTCGGCCTCCAGCCGCGCGCGCCGTGAGAGCGAGCCGTGGTGCGCAGCCACGCGTCCGTCGCTGATGCGATCGTTCAGGTCGCGCGCCAGCCGCTCCGCGGAGCGACGACTCTGCGCGAACACGAGCGTGGTGCGATGCGCCTGGACCAGCTCGGCCACCTGTTGCAGCGTCGCGTCCCACACGGTGTCGCTCGGCGCGGTGAGGAAGTCATCGACGGGCGAGACGACCGCCACGTCGAGCTCGCGCGAGAAGCCCGCGTCGATCACCACGGGGTCAGCCGCCGTCGCGCCCGTGACAAAGGCCAGCGCCTCCTCGACGGGCCGCACCGTCGCCGAGCAGCCGATGCGCTGCGGCCGCGGCTCGCCCGCGTCCTGCACCAGCGCCTGCAGCCGCTCGAGCGAAAGCGCCAGGTGGGCGCCACGCTTGCCGCCGAGCAGCGCGTGGACCTCGTCCACGATCACGAAGCGGGCGCGCGCCAGTGCGGGCCGGAAGCCCGCGGCCGTGAGCAGGATGTACAGCGACTCGGGCGTCGTGATCAGAATGTGCGGCGGCCGGCGCGTCATCGCCTGGCGCTGCGCGGCCAGCGTGTCGCCGGTGCGGACGGCCACACGCACCTCCGGCACATCGACGCCCTGCGCCGCCGCCGTCGCGCGGATGCCGGCCAGCGGCGCGCGCAGGTTCTTCTCGATGTCGTTGTTCAGCGCGCGCAGCGGCGAGACATAGATGACGTAGACGCGGTCCTCGAGCCGGCGCTCGAGCGCCAGCCGGTGCAGGTGGTCGAGCGCCCAGAGGAACGAGGCGAGCGTCTTGCCGGAGCCCGTCGGCGCGACGATCAGCGTGTCGCGGCCCGACGCGATCGCGTCCCAGCCGTGTCGCTGCGGGGGCGTCGCCTCGGAGAACGTCGTCTCGAACCACTGCCGGACGAACGGAAGAAACGCGGGCATTCGATGAATTGTACCTGCGCCCCGCTACAAGTACCTGCGCTCCGCTACAATCCCAGCCGATGCGCATCGTGTCGATCGGCGGCGGCCCCGCCGGCCTCTACTTCGCCATTCTCATGAAGCAGGCGGATCCGGCGCACGACATCATCGTCGTCGAGCGCAATCGAGCCGACGACACGTTCGGCTTCGGCGTGGTGTTCTCCGACGCCACGCTCGACAATTTCCGGGCCGCGGATCGGCCGAGCCACGCGGCGATCACTCGCGCGTTCGCGCACTGGGACGACATCGAGACGCACTATGCCGGCCAGACGCTGCGGTCGACCGGCCACGGCTTCGCCGGTATGTCGCGCCAGACGCTGCTGACGATTCTGCAGCGGCGCTGCGAGGCGCTGGGCGTGACGCTGCGCTTCTCGACGGAGGTGTCGGACCTCGGGGGGTATCGTGACGCTGATCTGATCTTGGCGGCGGACGGTGTCAATTCATCGGTGCGCACGGCGCACGCGGAGCGCTTCGGGCCGAACATCGATTGGCGGCCCAATCGCTTCGTCTGGCTGGGGACGACGTATCCGTTTCCCGCCTTCACGTTCATTTTCAAGGAAGACGCGCACGGGCTGTGGCGCGTGCACGCGTACCGGTACAACGCCGAGCACGCGACGTTCATCCTGGAGACCACGGAGCCGACGTGGCGCCGCGCCGGGCTCGAGGGCGCCGACGAGGCGACCACCGCGGCGTTTGCCGAGCGGCTGTTCGCCGACGAGCTGGCCGGCCACAAGATCCTCACCAACCGCTCCGTCTGGCGGCAATTTCCCACCGTGCGGAATGCGCACTGGCACGACGGCCGGGTGGTGCTCCTCGGCGACGCCGCGCACACCGCGCACTTCTCGATCGGCTCCGGAACGAAGCTCGCGATGGAGGACGCGATCGCGCTGGCGCACCACGTGCGCGGTGCGCGCGACGTACCACAGGCCCTCGCGGCCTACGAGGCGGAGCGGCGACCCCCGGTAGAAGCCCTGCAGCGGGCCGCCCAGACCAGCCTCGAGTGGTTCGAGAGCACGGAGCGCTACCACGGTCGGCTCGCCCCGCTGCAGTTCACATACAGCTTGCTGACCCGCAGCTTGCGCGTGAGCCACGACAGCCTGCGCACGCGCGATTCGAAGCTGGTGCACGCGGTCGAGTGCTGGCTCGCCGCGCGCGCCGCGGCGCAGACGGGGTGCGAGGTGCGGCCCGGACGGCCGATGGCGATGCCGTTGCGTGTGCGCGACGTCGTTCTTCCGAATCGTCTCGTCGCCGAAGGGTCGATCGCGTCGGCGCACTACGGGCTGGTCGTCCTGACGTCGTGCGAGCAGCCGCGGCCGCCGACCGCGCGCGCGGCGCTGCGCGTGACCGGTGATGTAGCGGCGCAGGTGCGAGCGGCCACGGCGGCCGGCGTCGACGTGCTCGAGGTCGATGCCACCGCCGATCCGCGCGAAGCTCTCGGGATGTTCGACACGGCGCGGGCGGCCTGGCCGATGAACCGGCCGATCGCGGTCCGCATCGGCACGGCGTCCGACGCGGACACGCTCGTCGAGATCGCTCGCGTGTTGGCCGCGCGCGGCTGCGATCTCGTGAGCCTCGCGTCACCGGATGAGCCCGCAGCGGAGCTGGGGGCGATCTCGCTCAGCGACCGGATCCGTCACGAGGTGGGCATCGCGACGCTGGTCGCCGCCGGCATCGAGACTCGTCCCGACGCCGACTCGGTTCTTGCCGCGGGGCGCGCCGATCTGTGCCTGATTCGTCCCGGCCGCGCACCGTCGCTGGCATCGGCGATGCAGCAACCGCTATGGTCATGAAATCGAAGCTGCTGGACGATGCACGCGGATCCCGTACGTGGGCGCTGATCTTCGACAAGGGCGACGAGCCCGTCGCCGGCCTCACGGGCTTTGCGAAGAGCGAGCGGCTGGGCGGAGCGCACTTCACCGCCATCGGCGCGTTCAGCGAGGTGACGCTCGGCTACTTCGACCGCGCGTCGCGTACGTACAAGAAGATTCCCCTGCACGAGCAGGTCGAGGTGCTCTCGCTGATCGGCGACGTCGCGCTCGAGCGCGACAAGCCGCGCGTGCACGCGCACGTGGTCGTCGGCCGTGAGGACGGCGCAACACGCGGCGGGCATCTGCTCAGCGCGCGGGTGTGGCCGACGCTCGAGGTGGTCCTGATCGAATCGCCGCGCCACCTGCGCAAGCGCCACGACGCAGAGACAGGCCTCGCGCTGATCGACCCGGCGGCGTAGCGCTCAGCTCCGCCGCCGGCGGCCGCGCGCCGCTTTAGCCGGCCGACGCGGCGAAGATGCGCATGTAGTTGCCGCCGATGATCTTCGCGGTGTCCGCCGCGCTGAACCCGCCGCGCAGCATCGCGTCGACGAGCCGCGTAAACCCGTCGTATTCCTGCACGATGCCGGGATTCACCTGTTGATCGGTACCGATGCATACGTGATCGACGCCGACGACGTCGCTCATCTCTTTCAAGCCGTCGACGTATCGCGCCTGGTCCGGGAAGAAGTGCCAGATACCGATCGCGCCGCCCGTCTCCGCGATCGCGCGCGCGTGGTCCGGCGTGACCTGACGCTCCGTCAGTGCCGTCTGGCCCTGCGCCTTCGAGCCGCGCAGCGCGGTATGCGAGAGCAGCAGCGGCTTGGTGGCAACCTTGACGGCCTGCTTCACCATATCCGCCGTGCCGTGCGCCACGTCGACGACCAGGCCGAGGCGATTGCACGCTCGGATGACGTCCGCGCCGAACGGCGTCAATCCGTTGTGCGTGACGGCGCCAGTCTGGAAATCGCCGATGTCGTTCGGCGTGTAGTGGACGAGCTGCATGTGGCGGACGCCGCGCTGGTGCGATTCCTCGAGGCGTTCGAGCTTGCGCTCGAGGAAGTCGAGGCCTTCGATGTCCATGATGATCGCGGGCTGCTTCGCGGCGTGCGCGGCCTTGGCGTCCGCGACGGTCAGCACACGGCGCACGCCATGCCGCGCGGCCAGCTCATCCATCCACGCGAGCCGGTCGAGGTGATATTTGTACAGCTCACCGGCTGCGGGCTGGCGCACGGCACCGAGCACGTTGTTGGCGTTGCGGCCGAGGATCGGGCCGTCCGGCACGTCGGCGAGACACACCACCGCGATGCGGCCCGTGCGCATCCCGCGCGCGAGGCTGTCGTTGGGCGCCATATTCCGCGCGATGATGCCGTTGGTGCCGCCGTGGCTGTGGACGTCGACGGCGACGTTGTCGGCGAGAATCTTTTCCGCGGCGCCCAGCGGCGCCTCAGCGGTGGCGGCGGCACCGCCGGACATCTCGCGGCCCGCACAGCCGGCCAGAAGTGCGCCGGCCGATGCCGAGAGCGTATTCCGCATCCATTCGCGCCGTGTGACGGTGAACCCGCAGCAATGCATCGCGCCCTCCTCGTGAGAGATTCGCCGCCGTTCGTTACGCGAGGCCCATCTGCTTGCGGATCGCGCGGGCGAGCGCACTGTCCGGACGCTCGAGCTCCGCGACGATCGAGAAGTGATCGTGTCGTGCCATGTCCATGAGCTCGATCGGCACGCCGTGCCGACGCCACGCTGCCGCGAGATCGTTGCTCTGGCGATGATACTCGGGGCCTTCATCGGCGCCCAGCGCCAGAACGAGTGGCGCCCGTCCGCTCGGCGTCAGCTGCACCGGGCTGTTGCGTCGTGCCGCGTCGGACGATAGCGCGAGGACGTCGTTGAGATAGCAGAGCCGGATGGGCTCCAGATCGTAGAGACCGCTGATCGCGCACCCGGCCTTGACGACGTCGGTCGGCGCGCCGAGCGCGCGCCAGTCGGTGGCCACGAGCATCGCGACGAGATGGCCGCCGGCCGAGTGCCCCGAGACGGTGAGGCGCGCCGGGTCGCCGCCGAGCGACGCGGCGTTGGCGTGGACCCACACGATCGACGCGCGTACCTGCCGCACGAGCTCGTCGAGATCGACCGTCGGCACGAGCGCGTAGTCGATGACCACGGTCACGGCGTCGGGGAGCGCGCGCGCCACGAACGAGAAGTCGGCCTTGTCCAGGCGGTGCCAGTAGCCGCCGTGGATGAAGACATGGATCGGCGCCCGGCCATGCGCCGCTGGGGGAGTAAATACGTCGAGCCGCTCAGCGTGATGCGGTCCATACGGTACGTCGAAGCGCATCGGCAGCTCCGCGCGCGCCCGCGCGCTCTCGGCGCCATAGCGGGCGATCCATGTCATGGCGTCCTTCACCTTCGCGCGGTTGTTGTACTCCGCGTCGAGCGCGTGCTTGTCGTACTCCCGGAAGATCGGTTGCGTCATTGCAGCAGCCTCCCAGCCAGCTCCAGGCGATCCATGCGCTGGCGGATGATCTCCACGTAGCGCCGGTAGCCCGGCGTCGTCACGCCCGGATGCCACGCGCGCGGCCGCGGCAGGCTGGCCGCGAGCTGCGCCGCCTCGCCGGGGCCGAGCTCCGCCGCCGCCTTGCCGAAATAGTGACGGCTCGCCGCCTCCGCACCATACACGCCGGGGCCGAATTCTACGACGTTCAAGTAGCACTCGAGGATCCGGCGCTTGGACAGCGCGCGCTCGAGCTGCCACGTCAGCACGGTCTCGCGCGCCTTGCGCAGCGGGCTGCGCGAGGGCGACAGCCACAGGTTCTTGGCAAGCTGCTGCGTGATCGTCGATGCGCCGCGGGGAAGGCGGAGCTCCTCCAACGCCTGCGTCATCGCCTCGCGCATCGCCCGCGGCGCGAAGCCGTGGTGATGAAAGAAGTCGCCGTCCTCCGCCACCACGACGGCGCGCTTGAGATGGATCGAGATGGCGGAGGTCGATACCCAGCGCCACTCCACATGCGGCGTGCGGCCGGCGGCACGCTCGCGCGCCTTGTAGCGCTCGATGAACGCCGTCGTCTTTGGCGGCGCGAGGCCAGTGCGCGCACATCCGGCCACGTCGCGGCCTCCCAGACCAGCCACAGGATGGCCGCGACGGCCACGGCGGCGACGGCACGACGAAGCCAGAGTCCCCGCGCGCGGCGCGGGCTCACGGCTCAGAGCGCGAGCAGCTCGTGACGCAGGGCCTCGTTGTCGCGCAGGTCGGCGGCGGCACCGCTGAAGCGGATGGCGCCCTTCTCCAGCACGTAGACGCGATCGGCGAGCTGCAGCGAAAACTCGGTGTTCTGCTCGGCGAGCAGGATGGTGAGCCCGGCGGCCTTCAGGCGTGCGATCTGCTCGCCGAGATGATCGACCACCAGCGGCGCCAAACCCTCGGACGGCTCGTCCAGCAGGAGCAAGTCGGGGCTGCCCATCAGCGTGCGGGCGATCGTGAGCATCTGCTGCTCACCACCGGAGAGATACCCGCCATTCCGGTTAGTTAGCGCGCGGAGGGTGGGAAAGAGCTCGAAGACTTTTTCTGTGGTCCACAGTATAGGAGGTTGGGCGCCCGGCTCGTGCCGCGGGTGGTCTGTTCTAGGTGCGACGTGGCTGCGTCGGGCGGCCACGTCGAGATTTTCCCACACGGTGAGGTCGGCGAAGATGCGGCGGTCCTCCGGGACGAACCCGATCCCGGCGCGTGCCACGCGATACGCCTCCCAGCCGGTGATGTCGACGCCCTTGAACACCACGCGTCCGGACCGCGGCGGCGTGAGCCCCATGATCGATCGCATGGTCGTCGTCTTGCCCACGCCGTTGCGGCCGAGCAGGCACACGCACTCGCCGGCGGTGACGTCGAGCGACACGCCGAACAGCACGCGCGACAGCCCGTAGGCCGTGTGCACGTCGCGCACCTCGAGCAGCGGTGCGACGGCCGTCATCGCCGTTCTCCCAGATAGACGCGCCGGACCTCGGCGTCGCTGCGCACCGCGGCCGGTGGCCCGTCGGCGATCACGCGGCCCTGGTGGAGCACGGTGATCTTCTTCGCGATCGAGAACACCACCTCCATGTCGTGCTCGGTGAACAACAGCGTCAGGCCGCGCTCGCGCGCGAGGCGCTCGATGAGCCGGATCGTGTCGTGCGTCTCGGTGGCCGACATGCCGGCCGTCGGCTCGTCGAGCAGGAGGATGTCGGGCTCGAGGGCCAGCGCCAGGCCCAGCTCGAGCTGCTTCTGTGCGCCGTGCGAGAGAAATCCGGCGATCTCGCCGGCGCGATCGGCGAGGCCGAGCGATTGCAGCAGCGCGAGCGTCTCATCGCGGTAGAGGTCGCGCACCGGCGTGAAGAGGTTCCAGCCGCGCCCGCGATGCGAGACGAACGCCGCCTGCACGTTGTCGTACACCGTGAGCTTGGCGAAGATGTTCGTGCGCTGAAACGAGCGGCCGACGCCGATGCGGCAGAGCTTGTGGGGCGCCACCCCGGTGACGTCTCGACCGTTGAGCACGACGCGCCCGTCGTCGGCGCGCAGATGGCCGGTGATGAGGTTGAACAGCGTCGTCTTGCCGGCGCCGTTGGGGCCGATGATGGCGCAGATGCTGCCCTTCGGCACGTCGAACGACACGCGCGAGACGGCGACGAAGCCGTCGAACGACTTGGTGAGATCGCGAACCTCAAGCACCGCACACCTCGCGCACGCCGCACGCCTCACGCACGGCGCGCGCTCGCGAGCCGGCGGGTGAGCATCGCGGCCGCGCCGGCCAGCCCGCCTGGGAAACCGAAGAGCAGGACGACGAGGATGGTGCCGAGCACGAGCGGCCAGTACTCCGTGTACGAGACGATCTGCTGGTTGAGCAGGATGAGCGCCAGCGCGCCGACGGCGGGCCCGTAGAACGTGCCCATGCCGCCGAGCAGCGTCATGATCAGCACCTCGGACGATTTGGTCCAGTACGCGAAGTCCGGGAACACCCCGCGATTGAAGATGCCGAAGAGCCCGCCGGCGAGCCCGGCGAATGCGCCGGCCAGCACGAAGGCGGCCAGCTCGTAGCGCCGCACGTGCACACCGATGAACTCCGCGCGCTCCGCGTTCTCGCGGATCGTCGTCAGCATGCGACCGAACGGCGATCGCACGATCCGGTGCAGGATCCAGAGGCAGATCGCGACCAGCACGACCGTCAGCAGGTAGAAGTGGTCGCTCGTGCGGAGATCGCGCAGGATCGGCAGGCTGCCCATCCAGTCCAGATTCGGGTAGGGCACCTCCGGCATGCCCTGCTCGCCGCCGGTGACCTCGTTCCACTTGAAGCAGATGGCCCACACGATCTGCGCGAAGGCGAGCGTGAGCATCGCGAAATAAATGCGCGTGAGCCGCACGCAGAACAGGCCGAACACCAGCGCGAACGCGCCGGCGAGCACGCCGGCCGCGGGAAACGCGAGCACGAACGGCAGCGCGGCTTTCTTCATCAAGATCCCGGTGGTGTACGCGCCGATGCCGAAGTACGCGGCATGGCCAAACGACACGAGGCCGGTGTAGCCCACGAGCAGGTTGAGGCTGGTCGCGAACAGTGCCCAGATGATCACGTCGTTGGCGAGGAACGTGTAAAAGCGCGAGCCCATCGCCGGCACGAACAGCGCCGCCACGAGGACCAGTAGTGCCCATGGAACCCGTCTCATCGTATGGGCCTTCCAAGAAGGCCCCAGGGCCGGACGATGAGGACGGCCGCCATCAGCGCGAAAACGGCGAAGATCGAGAAGCGCGGAAAGAAGAGGATGCCGAACGACAGCACCTGGCCATAGATGAGCGCGCCGAGAAACGTGCCCCAGAACGAGCCGAGCCCGCCGATGACCACGACCACGAACGCCTCCACGATGATCTCGGTGTCCATCCCCGGGACGATGGTGCGCACCGGGGTGACCAGCGCGCCCCCCAGGCCGCCCAGGAACGACGCCAGCACGAACACGCCTGTGTAG
>JBKOUQ010000157.1:0-11667 GCA_046723475.1 Candidatus Methylomirabilota bacterium | reverse complement strand
GGCTGGGGCCGCGACGGTGCGGGAGAGGGTGGGCTCGGGCGCAACATGTGACGGCGGTGCGGCTACCGGCACGATCGGCTCCGGCGCTGTGACGACGCTGCCGGCAGGCGTGGAATCCATCGCCTCGGGCGTCGGGACGTGCTCCTCGACAGCGATCGGTTCGGCCGCGATCGCGGCCGCTTCGGCCGGCGCGGGCTCGGGCTCGGCGGCGAGGACGTCGTCCTGCCGCGCGGCCGTCTCGGCGGCGTCCGCCAGTGGGAAGTCGGCCGATGCCGCCGTAAGAATTGCCGGCTCGGGCGCCGCAGGTGCCTCGGTCTCGGGCCCCACCAGGCCACGCAGGGCCGCTAGACCGAGCGGCCGACCGAAGTTCTCCGCGATCGCGTCTCGCAGCGCGACGCACTGCTGATCGTCGAGCCGATTCCAGCCGTCGACGAGTGTGATCAGCTCGACGAACGGCCGCATGTGGGCACCGAGCTGCGCCACGTCGCCCGACGGTGCCTCTGCGAGGGCCTCGCGCAGCTCGCGCGCTTGGGCCTGGCAATCGTCCAAGGCGGCCGACTCCCTGTCCTCGCGGTGGACGAGCGCGATGACTCGGTCGAGCGCCGCGACGGCCTCGTCGCGCGCTGTTTCCCATGCCGGGCGCCGGGCCTGCTCGGCGTGCACACGCTCCAACGCCGTGAGGACCAGGTCGAGCGCCTTCAGCGTGTTCAGCGTGGCGGGGTCGGGGGTATTCGGGAAGTCGGCGAACTCGTCGACGATCGCGTGCCGCAGCCGGTCGAAATCCCCGCTGGTGGACCGTAGATCGTCGACCAGGGTTTCGACAGGCGCCACGCCGGCGACGAGTCCCGGGGAGGCCGCCCCGGCGCGCGCCCCGACGTCCTCGAAGCGGGCGCGCAGGGCGACGAACTGCTGCCGCAGGCCATCGAGGCGCGAATTCGTCGGCATCATGTCGCGGCTATTCAAGTATAGCCGACGGGCCCCGTGACAATCGCGTACCGCTTCGCATAGACTTGAGCTCTCCGCGGCGGCGGCAGCGCGCCCGTGCGGAGACGGTCGGGGTGCGGAGACGGTGGGGGGATGGACGGAGCGCGGCGCGGCGCCGCGCCCGGTGAGGAGGTACGAATGAAGGCTCGTGCGATGGCGCTGGCGGTCGCGGTGCTGCTCACAATGGCGATGGGTCCGGCTCGCGAGGCGTGGGCCGGGGTCCCCTCCGACCAGCTCCGCACCCAGATCGAGCGCGCGATCAAGGTCCTCGAGGATCCCGATCTGGTGAAGGAATCGCGGATGGTCGAGCGCCGCACGGCCATCCGGCGCGTCGCGAACGACATCTTCGATTTTTCCGAGACCACCCGCCGCTCACTGGGCCCGCACTGGCAGGCCCGCACGCCGCAAGAGCGCGACGAGATCACCCGGCTCTTCGCCGATCTGCTCGAGCGCTCCTACATCGGCAAGATCGAGATGTACAGCGGCGAGAAGATCCAGTTCCTTGGCGACACGGTGGACGGTGAACAGGCCCTCGTGCGCACCCGCCTCGTCACCAGGCAGGGCGCGGAGATTCCGGTGGATTACCGAATGCACCGCGTCGGCGAGCGGTGGCTCGCCTACGACGTCGTCATCGAGGGCGTCAGTCTCGTCGCGAACTACCGCGTGCAGTTCAACAAGATCATTCAAACGTCCGGCTACAAGGCGCTCGTGAGCAAGCTGTACGCGAAGGAACAGGAAGGTCTGCAGGCGGATCGCGAGCTGCCTGTCAAAAAAGCCTCACAGACCAAGTGACCGCCCGAACGGCGCGCGACGTCGCGGGACGTATCGCGGCGAATCTCGCGACCGTCATGCAGGGGCAGGCGCTCGCCATCCGGCGCCTGCTCGCCGCCTTCGCGAGCGGCGGCCACGTGCTGCTCGAAGACTATCCCGGCACGGGCAAGACGACGCTCGCCAAGGCCTTCGCCCGCTCCATCGGGGCCACGTTCAAACGCATCCAGTTCACGCCGGATCTGCTGCCGTCCGACATCCTCGGCGTGTCGATCTTCGACCAGCGCGACCAGACGTTCCGCTTCTATCAGGGTCCCATCTTCGCGAATGTGCTGCTGGCCGATGAGATCAACCGCGCGTCGCCGCGCACGCAGTCGGCACTGTTGGAGGCGATGGGCGAGGGGCAGGTCACGATCGACGGCATCTCGTACCATCTGCCCGAGCCGTTCTTCGTCATCGCGACGCAGAACCCCGTGGAGTTCCGCGGCACGTACCCGCTCCCCGAGGCGCAGATGGACCGGTTCGCGTTGCAATTCGCCCTTGGCTACGTCGAGCCGCGGGAAGAGGTCGCGATTTTGACGGCGCAGGAGCGGCGGCATCCGCTCGACGATCTGGCCCCCTGCGCGACCGTCGACGATGTGGCAACGCTCCGCGCGGCGGTTCGCGACATTCGAGTGAGTGAGGAGCTGCGCCGCTACGTGGTGGATCTCGTACGCGCCACCCGCGTCGTGCCCGGCGTGCAGCTCGGCGCTAGCCCGCGCGCGTCGCTGGCGCTCATGGGCGCCGCGCAGGCGCTGGCGCTGATCGAGGGACAGGCGTTCGTCGGTCCCGAGCACGTGCAGGAGATGGCGGGGCCCGTCATCGCGCACCGCCTGGCGCTCGACACCCAGGCGCGGTTCGCGGGATTCACGGCGATCGGTGTCGTCGAGGAGATCGTCAAGACGGTCGCCGTTCCCGCCTGACGCCGTGTGGTCGCGGTTCCTGTATCGGCAATTCGCGCGGCTCTGGCGCATCCAGCGCGCGCTGACTCGGCGGCTGACGCCGGCGGGGCAGGTGGCGACGGCCGTCGTGATCGGCGCGATGATCTTCGGCCCGAACACCCGACTGACCGTCTCGTATCAGGCGTTCAGCCTGGCACTCGCGCTCCTCGTCGTCGCCGTGCTCCTCTCCCTGCGAGCTCCGCGCGCCGTCCAGGCGCGTCGGCGCTTACCCCGCTTCGCCACGGTCGGCGAGCCCCTCCGGTACACGGTGATGCTCCACAACCCGGCCGCCGCGCGGCGGACCGGGCTGTCGCTGCTCGAGGAGTTCGACGACCCGCGCCCAAACTTCGCGACGTTCGTCACCGCGCACGAACCCGACGAGGCGCGCGGCAGTTGGTTGGACCGTCGCGTGCCGTACCAACGCTGGACGTGGCTCGTGGAGCGCAATCGATGCCTGGAGGTTCCGGAGCACGCGCTGCCCGCGATCCCCGCGCGCACGACGATCGACGTCCGTGTGACGGCCCATCCACGCCGACGGGGTCGTGTCCGGTTCCGCGGCCTGAGCGTGGCACGCCGCGACCCGCTCGGGCTCGTGCGGGCGCTGTCCACGCAGCCGCTGTCCGACACGCTCGTCGTCCTCCCACGTCGCTACCCGGTGCCGCGTGTCGAGCTCGCGGGGTCGCGACGGTATCAGCCCGGGGGCGTGACGCTCGCGTCCTCCGTCGGCGAGTCGAACGAGTTCATGTCCCTGCGCGACTACCGTCCGGGTGATCCGCTCAAGCGGATCCATTGGCGATCGTGGGCGCGCGCGCGCCGGCCGATCGTGCGCGAGTTCCAGGACGAGTTCTTCATCCGCCACGGCCTCGTGCTCGACACGTTCGTGGCGACGCCCACGGACGTTTTCGAGGACGCCGTCTCGGTCGCGGCGTCGTTCGTCGCCGGTCTGCACGCACAGGAGTCACTGCTCGACCTGATGTTCGTCGGCCGCGAGGCGTACGTCTTCACGGCGGGACGCGGTGTCGGCCACATCGATGGACTGCTCGAGGTCCTTGCGGACGTCCGGCCGTGCGCCGGCGAATTCGCCGCGCTGCATCGGCTCGTCGTCGAGCGGCTCGAGCTCGTGAGCTCGCTCGTGTGTGTCCTGCTCGCGTGGGATGCGACGCGACGCGCGTTCGTCGAGCAGCTGCGCGGGTTCGGTGTGCCGATGCTCGTGGTCGTCATCGGCGACGATGCATCGTCGGACGGAGAGCTGCAGGCGGCCGGCATCCGCCGTCTCGCCCCCGGCCGGATCGCCGAAGGGCTCGCGGCGCTGTGACGCCTCCCGGCCTCCTCGGTGCCGCGCTCGTCTTCTGGGGATGGCAAACGGGCTTCGTCGCCGTCGGCGTCGTGATGGGCGCGCTGCTCGAGGCGCGGCACGTGCTCGCGTCGCGCTGGGCGCTGTCTCGCGCGGACTTCAATCGCGTCTCGGACTTCAGCGCCGTGCTGCTCGTGGTCGTCGCGATCTACGAGTTCGTCAGCACCGGCACCGCGCACGCGGTGCTTGCCATTCTGGAATGGCTCCCGCTGACGCTGCTCCCGCTGGTCGCCTGCCAGGTGTACAGCACGACGGGCACCGTCGATCGCGCGATTTTTTTCTGGAGCGCGCGGCGGCGGGCAAGCGCGCGGCCCGAGGATCTCGGCCCGCGCGTCGATCTGACGTACCCCTATGTCGCGATGACGGTGTGCGCGGCCGGCGCGGCGAGCGTGCGCAGCGGCAGCTACTTCCTCGGGGTAGGCGTCATCGCCGCGTGGGCGCTGTGGCCGGTACGGTCACGGAGATATCCCGCGGCAATCTGGGCCGCGACGCTTGCGCTGGCCGTCGCGCTCGGCTGGGCGGGACACGTCGCGATCGCCGCCGCGCAACAGGCGGCGGAGCGCGTCGCGCAGGGATGGCTGCTGGATTGGTTCTCGCGCGAGACCGATCCGTTCCAGAGCTCCACGGCGCTCGGCGAGATCGGTGAGATCAAGCTGAGCCCCCGCATCGTCGTTCGCGTGGAATCACCCGTCGGCGTGCCGCCGCCTCCGCTGTTGCGGGCGGCCGCGTACAACGTCTACAACGCGCCGGTGTGGTACGCCGTCGACGCGCCGTTTACGCCCATCCAGCCGATCGGCGATGCCGCCACATGGCGCGTCGGGCCATCGGCGCCCGAGCGCGGTCGCGCGATCGTGTCGGCGTATCTGCCGCGCGGCCGCGGGTTGTTGCCCGCGCCGACCGGGGTGCGGCAGCTCGAAGACTTGCTCGTCGTGCGGCTGGCGAAGAATCCGCTCGGCGCGTTGCGCGTGGACGAAGGCATCGGGCTCGTCCGGTACGCCGCTCGCTTCAGCGACGGCCCGGCCGACGCGCCGCCGCGCTCGCTCGATCTCGTCATTCCGCGCAGCGAGCAGGCCGCGCTCGAGCGCGCGGCCGCGGAGCTCGAACTCGCCGGCAAGAGCCCCGCGCAGGCCGCCCTCGCCATCCGCGCCTGGTTCGGCAACAGCTTTCGCTACAGTCGATTCGTCCGCGCGCGGCGCAAGGACGCCTCGGCGCTCGAGGACTTCTTCTTTCGCACGCGCGCCGGCCACTGCGAGTACTTCGCCACGGGCACGGTCCTGCTGCTCCGCGCGGCCGGGATTCCGGCGCGTTATGCGATCGGCTATGCGGTGCACGAATGGAGCCCGTTCGAGCGTCGCTACGTCGTGCGGGCGAGCGATGCGCACGCGTGGACACTGGCATGGCTGGGCGGCGTGTGGCGTGAGATCGACACGACGCCGCCCGAATGGGTGGCGGCCGAGCGCGAGGCGGAGACGTCCGGGACGCTCGGTGATTTGTGGTCGTGGGCGGCGTACGCGTTCTCGGCTTGGCGCTGGAGAGAGCCCGAAGACCGCCTGCCGGGATCGATCGGCTGGCTGCTCGTGCCGCTGCTGCTGTTCATCGGCTGGCGCGTGTACCGCCGGCGCCGCCGGCCGTCCGTGCCGGCGCCCACGCCGGCCACGCCGCCCACGTGGCACCCCGGCGACGACTCGCCGTTCTATGAGGTGGAGCAGCGGCTGTCGCGACTGGCGTTTCCTCGCGCGCCGGGCGAGCCGCTCACTCGATGGCTGGCGCGGGTCGACGCCGCGCAGCCGTCGGCGGTCACGACGGCGCGGCTGCCGGCGTTGCTCGAGCTCCATTACCGGTATCGCTTCGATCCCGAGGGTCTCGATGCAGGCGAGCGCGAGACGCTCGAACGCGACAGCCACACCTGGCTCTCCTCCCACCCCGCCGCGTCGTCCGACCGCAACTGATTCGAGGCTCGTGACCACGGCCGAGGCTAGCCGCGGACGAGCGCGAGCTTGGCCGCGCGCGGCAGACGCTTGAGCGCGGCTTCGCGCCGCGCGGCCGCGGCGCGATCGGGCCACGGCTCGCACCACACGAGCCGCACCGGACGGCGCGGCCGCGTATACTTCGACGCCGAGCCGGCGTTGTGCAGGCTCACGCGCCGCTCCAGCGACGGCGTGATGCCCGCGTAGAGCGAGCCATCCGCGCACTGCAGGAGGTAGCAGAACCAGCGTGCCACGCCGCGATCGTAGCATCGCGCCGCCACGCGCCGAGGATCTCGCGGCGCGACGTGATCGTCGCTTTCGGCGGGCGCCGAGCTTGCGGGTGCGGACGAGAACGGCCGCGCTCGCCTTCGTCAACGACGTCGGCTTCTGCTCCACCTTTTATTGCTTTCCCGAGGGCGTGCCGTGTTTGTGGGAGGCGGTCGTAGGCCGGGCCCGGCCGCGCTGGCCGCGGCACTCGCATCACGACGACGGCGTCGGACTCACGTGGCGTCTCAAGGACGAGCTGCCTGCCGCGCGCGATGTCTATTACGGCAAAATCGTGAAGGCACGCCCGATGCTGGTCGCGCTCGACGTTTTCCCGGCCTTCTACGCGTTGATCCGCGGGCGACAGCGCGCGCGCGACTATCGCACCGAATACGACGCGGGCCGGTTGTCGCATACCGCCCGCCGCCTCATGGACGCCCTCACGCGCGAGCACCCGCAGTACACGCGGCAGCTTCGCGGTAACACGTTCATGCTCGAGCCCGGCAAGACGCGCGAGTTCGAGCGCGCGATGGCCGAGCTGCAGCAGGGACTCTGGGTCGCGAAGACCGAGGAGCGGTACGAGCCGACGTTTTCGTATCGCTGGGACCTTCTCGAGGGGTGGCTCTCGGAGGCCGTGGACGAGGGACGGCGCCTGTCACGCGCCGCGGCGCTCGACGGGCTGGTCGCGCGGTATCTCGACGCCGCCGTGTTCGGGACGCCCCGCGCCATCGGCCGGCTCCTCGATGTCTCCACCGCCGAGCTCGGAGCATCGCTCGCCCGTCTGATCCGCCGGGGAGCGGTTCTCGAAACGGCTGTCTGCGGATGGCCGGGACACTGGCTGATCGCCAGGTCGGCCATTCGCTGATCAGCCGCCAACAGTCCGAGCCCACTTATCGTCCAGCTTTTACACTCGAGCCGGTATCCGCCGGCCGCTGGCATGGCGTTCGCTCTCCACCCCGCCATGGCAAACCAGAAGAAGCGCTCGGGGAACAAACGCGCGAAGAAACCACCGCGTCTGAACGACGGGCAGGCCATCGCCGACGCATCGGCGCGTCGCGGGGTGCCCGAAGAGGAGCTGCAGGGACCGCCGGCGCGCGAGACGACGCTGATGCGCGACGACCGCGAGCGCGCGGCCGAGGAGCACCTCGCGGAGTATCACGAGACGAGCCCGCGCCTGAGCGGCGGCGACGTCGACGCCGACTGGGAGCGCGCCGACCACGTCGGCGAAGAGGCCGTCGGCGGCACCGTCGCGACACCCGATCAGAGCGTCGTGGACGAAATCGGCGGCGCGCTCGGAGTTCCGCGCGCGCCCGACGAGGAAGTGCGCACGTCCGGCGAAATCCTGGACCGCCGCGATCGTTACCGCTGGGAACAAGAAACGGGGGGTGACGCATGAAAGGGACGCTGGCGCTCGTCAGCGGTGCCGGCCTCGGGGCCGGCCTGATGTACCTGCTCGATCCCGAACGTGGGGAACGTCGCCGGAGCGTGCTGGGCGAGTCGCTCGCGTCCGCGATGAATGGGGCCGGCGAACGTCTGCCGGCGGTGGCTGCGGTGGCCGCCGACGCGGTGGCGGGCGCGCGGCAGGCGGCATCGCGAATGGACGCCACGCGGTTCGTGACCGATCTCGGCACGCGCCTGGGCGCACCCCGCCGCGTGGCGGACTTCGCGGACGCGGCGCGGCGGCTGTCGCGCGTCCGCCCGCAGTGGCGCAATGGCCGCATTATGCTGCGGCGCCGGCATCCCGTGACCTTTCTCGAGGACCATCGGTGGGCCCTGCTCGGTGTCGCTGCCGGCGTCCTCGCCGCGGGGATGTGGGGACTCTGGCGTCGTGAGCCCGGCCAGGTACGCTCGGCGACGACGATCCAGGCTCCGATCGAGCAGGTGTTCGACGCATGGTCCCGGTTCGAGGACTTCCCGCGCTTCATGCCGACAGTGGCCGAGGTGCGGTCGGTCGGCGACGACCGATGGCGCTGGGTGATCGCCGGCCCCGCCGGCGCGTCGATCCAGTTCGAGTCGCTCGTCACGCGTCGGGATCGTCCGAGGGTGATCGCGTGGACGACCGTGGAAGGCGCCGCGGTCGAGCACAGTGGCACCGCGCGATTCCGGCCCACCGCCGCCGATGGCACGCGCGTCGCCGTGACGATGTCGTGGCGGCCCGCGGGCGGCGGCATCGGTGAGGGCGTGGCAATGCTGTCCGGAATGGATCCGGCTTACACACTCCGCGACGGCCTCGCCGGATTCAAGGCGCGCGTCGAGCGGGAGGCGACAGTCCGGTGAATTCCGATCGTATCCGCGTCGCTGCCGTCGGCGACGTGCACTGTGCCAAGGCGATGACCCCGGGCACCCTCGCACCGATCTTCGGTCAGGTCGCCGAGCGCGCGGATATCCTCGCGCTCTGCGGTGACCTGACCGACACCGGCACCGTGGACGAGGCCAAGAGCCTCGTGCGCGAGCTCGCAGCCGCGAAGGTCCCGATCGTCGCCGTGCTCGGCAACCACGACTATGAGTCGGAGAAGGCCGACGAAGTAAAGCGTGTCCTTGCGGATGCCGGCGTGGCCGTGCTCGACGGCGACTCCGTCGAGATTCGCGGCGTCGGTTTCGCAGGCGTGAAGGGCTTCGCGGGCGGATTCGGCGAGCGCGCGCTGCAGTCGTGGGGCGAGCCCGTGCTCAAAGCCTTCGTCCGCGAGGCGGTCGAGGAGGCGTTGAAGCTCGAAGGCGCGCTCGCGCGCCTTCGAACGCCGCACCGGATCGCCCTGCTGCATTACTCGCCCGTGCGCGCCACCGTGACCGATGAGCCGCTCGAGATCGCCGCGTTCCTCGGCTCGAGCCGGCTCGAAGATCCTCTGAACCGTTATCCGGTGACGGCGGCCTTCCACGGGCATGCGCACCGTGGCTCGCTCGAGGGCCGAACGACGTCGGGCGTGCCCGTGTACAACGTGGCGTGGCCGCTGCTGCGTCGCCGCTTTCCCAACGATCCGCCGTTTCGTGTCATCGAGGTGCAAGTGGAGCGAACCAACGGCGGACCGCCCGCCGCCCCGCCGGTGCACGCGGGCACCGGTATCGGAGCGACCATCCCGTGAACGACATCCTCCCGGCGGCAACCCGTGACTTCTACGTGCGCGCGATGCGGCAGCTCGACGAGGCCGGCGTGGAGTTCCTCGTCGGCGGCGCCTACGCGTTCGAGCGCTATACCGGCATCGCGCGCCACACGAAGGACTTCGACATCTTCGTGCACCCGCGGGACGTCGACCGCGGTCTCGACGTCTTGGCGGCCGCCGGGTGCGAGACGGACCTGCCGTTCCCGCACTGGCTCGGCAAGGCGCGGTGCGGCGAGGACTTCGTCGACATCATCTTCAGCTCCGGCAACGGCGTCGCGGCCGTCGACGACGAATGGTTTGCTCACAGCGTGCCGGAGGAAATTTTCGCGCACCCGGTCCGGCTCATCCCGGTCGAGGAGATGATCTGGTCGAAGGCGTTCATCATGGAGCGCGAGCGCTTCGACGGCGGCGACGTCGCGCACATCGTGCGCGCGTCCGCGGAGCGCATCGATTGGACGCGGCTGGTGGCGCGCTTCGGCGACTACTGGCGCGTGCTCATGGCGCATCTCGTGCTGTTCGGGTTCATCTATCCGTGTGAGCGTCAGCGCATCCCGCCCGGTGTGCTGAGTGAGCTGTGGACGCGTCTGCAGCGTGAGCTCGGCGGTCCCGGCGACAGCCAGCGTGTCTGCCACGGGACGATCTTGTCGCGGGCGCAATACCTCGTGGACATCGAGCGCTGGGGCTACGTCGACCCGCGCCTGGCACCGCACGGCAACATGACCGAGCACGAGGCGAAGATCTGGACGGCGGGGATCGCGCACGACGGTCCCGACGGCGTCATCGGCCAAGCGGCGTAAACGGCGGCGTCTCAGGATCGGGCGGCGTCCCGGAATCGTCTACAATCCGGCCGGAATCCCAGACCCGGAGGTCTGTCATGCCGAAGATCGAGAAGTTCAGCGCGAACGGCGTCTTCGACCCGCCGACGTACAGCCAGGGCATCAAGGTGAGCGAGGCGCAGACGGTGCTGTTCCTCGCCGGGCAGGTCGCCTACGACAAGGACGGTGGCGTCGCCCACCGCGGCGACTTCAAGGCCCAGGCGCGCGAGGCGTTTCGGTGTCTCAAGGCGCTCGTCGAGACCGCAGGCGGCCGCATGGACAACATCGTGAAGATCAACACCTACCTGACCGACATCCGGTATCGCGCCGATCTCGTGCCCGTGCGCGAGGAGTTCTTCGGCAAGAAGGGCCCGGCGTCCACGCTCGTTCAGGTGGTCGCGCTCGCCCACCCCGACTGGCTCATCGAGGTCGAGGCGATCGCCGTGATGTAGCGTCGCCGAGCGTGGCCAGGTCGAAGCGGCCGCGGCGACTCGACGCCGTCACCGGCGCCCACAGGTCGCCCAGCCGCTCGACGCGCGCCGGCAGGTTGTCGATGCGAAAGTCCTCGATCGCGAGGCGCCCGCCGAGCTCCTGCCACGTCACGGGCGTCGACACCGGCGCGCGCGGCCGCGGCCGCACGGAGTACACCGAGGCCAGTGTGCGACCCCATGCGTTCTGATTGAAGTCCACGTGGACGCGGTCGCGCGGCCGCACCTCTTTGCGGTAGATCGCGGTGGTCAGCCGCGGATGGCGTCGCGCGATGTCGAGCGAGATCGTCTTCGCGATCGTCCAGACGTCCTTCTGCGTCGGGCCGCGCACGATCGGGACGTACACGTGAATGCCGCGGCTGCCCGTCGTCTTCGCGTATGTCGGCATGCCGAGTCCGCGCAGCGTCTCGTTCACCACGTGAGCGGTTTCGACGACCTGGGGGAAGCCGACCTCCTCGCCCGGATCGAGGTCGAAATGGAGGTAGTCGGGCCGGTCCACGTCGTCGCAGCGCGCGTACCATTCGTTGAGATCGATGCAGCCGAGGTTGATCACCCAGAGCAGCGAGGCCACGTCGTTGATGACGGGGAAGTCGATGACGTTGCCCGAGGAGTGCTCGATCGCACACGTCTCGATCCAGTCCGGGCGCGGTGTGGGCGCGCGCTTCATGAAGAAGAACTCGCCGCTGGCGCCGTTGGGGTACCGCTTCATCACCATCGCGCGATCCCGGATGTGGGGCAGCAGCACCGGCGCCATCGTGGCGTAGTACCGGAGCAGATCACCCTTGGTGATGCGTTCCGCGGGCCAGAACGTCTTCGTGAGGTTCGTGAGCTTCACGACGCGCCCACCGACGTCGATCTCCGCGTCGTTGCGGCCGCGGGGAATGTCGACCGTGCCGACGGCGCGCGCCGGCGCCGCGGCCCGCGTGCGCCGCGCGGGATGGTGGTCGCG
>JBKOUQ010000194.1:0-11942 GCA_046723475.1 Candidatus Methylomirabilota bacterium | reverse complement strand
GCCCGGTCGTCGCCGCGCCGGCGCGACGCATTCCGACGCCGCAGGTGACGCGCACGCCGCCGCGCGCGACGCAGACGCCACCGCCGCCGCCGCCCGCGGCCTCCGGGCCCGCCCCCACAACGCCCTCGATGCCCGAGGAGGCGACGGCAGCATGGATGCTCTCGACGTACGGTCGTGAGGCAGCGGAAGCGAGGGCGCGCGCGGCCCTCCGGTTCTACGACGCGCGCTCGCCCGAGGGCCGCTACTGGCGTGGCGTCCTCGCGATGATCACCGCGTCGCGCTGATTCGCGCTCGCTCCGGCTCCAACAATCGAGCACAATAGGCCGCATGGAAGAGACCGTCCGCAGCGCGGAGACCGTTCAGGCGCTGCTCGAGCGGGGCGATCGCCGGCGGCTACTCGACCTGCTGACGGCCGCGCACCCCGCGGACGTCGCGGCGTTGCTGCGCGACCTGCCGCTCGAAGCGCAAGTGACGGTGTTCCGGCTGCTCTCCGCGCAGCGTGCGGGCGAGGTGCTGTCCGAGCTCGACGATCAGACGCTGCTGCAGCTCGTGCAGGCCCTGGATCAGCTCGAGGTCTCGCGCATCCTCGACGAGATGCCGCCGGACCACGCGGCCGAGGTCGTCGAGGAGCTCCCGGAAGCGCAGGCCGAGAGCCTCCTCGAGATGATGAAGGAGGAGCAGTCCGAGGACGTCCAGGAGCTGCTGGAGTATCCCGAAGACACCGCGGGGCGCTTGATGTCGCCGAACGCGGTGGCTGTCCCGGAGTCGGCCACCGTCGCCGAGGCGATCGAGCAGATCCGCAAGTCGGCGCCCGAGGGTCGCGGCTTCGAGCTCTACGTCATGGACGATCATCGGCATCTCGTCGGCGTCGTGCCGCTGCGCCGCCTGCTCACCGCCGCCCCGACAACGCCGATGTGGGCCATTCGCGACGCGAGCGTCGTCACGGTCTCGCCGGAAACCGACCAGGAAGAGGTTGCGCGGCTGGTCGCCAAGTACGATCTCGTCGCGGTGCCCGTGGTCGACCGCGAGCGGCGACTGCTCGGAACGATCAGCGTCGAGGACGTCATCGACGTGCTCGGCGAAGAAGCGTCGGAGGACATCTTTCGCCTCGCGGGCTCGGACGCCTCCGAGCTCGACCGTCGCTCACCGCGCGAGATCGCGCTGATGCGCCTGCCGTGGATTCTCACCACGCTGCTCATCGAGCTGTGCGCCGGCGTCGTGATCCATTACTACGACAGCACGTTGTCACGAGTCATCCTGCTCGCCTCGTTCATGCCGGTCATCCAGGCCATCTCCGGCAACACGGGGCTGCAGTCCGTGACAATGGTCGTCCGCGGTCTCGCCACCGGCCACGTGCAGCTCAAGCGCTGGTGGGAGCCGCTACTGCGCCAGGTGCAGACCACGTCCATCATCGGCGCCGTCTGCGGCATCGTCGTGGGGCTGCTCGGCAGCGTCTGGCACGGCACGGTTTCGTTCGGTCTCGTGGTCGCGGTGTCGATGTTCATCTCCGTGAACCTGTCGGGAGCGGCGGGCACCGGCATCCCGATGGTGTCGAAGAGACTCGGCTTCGATCCCGCGCTGACGGCCGGCCCGTTCGAGACCGCGTTGCAGGACGTCCTCGGCGTGACGATCTTCCTGAGCCTGGCCACCGCGCTGCTGCATTTCCTCGCGTGACCGCCTGACCGCGGCGTGGCCTCGTCCCCGTCCTTTGCGCGGCTCGTGCGCGCGTTCGCCTTGACCGGCATTTTCTCGATCGGTGGCGGCCGCGCCGCGTTTTTCTACGATGCGCTGGTCTCGCGCCGCCGCTGGCTGCGCAGCGAAGAGTTCCTGCAGGACTTCACGCTCGCGCAGCTGTTGCCCGGCGCGACGTTTTCCAATCTCGCCATCACGCTCGGCCACCGCCTGGCCGGCGTCCGCGGCGCCTTCGGGGGCCTTGTCGCGGTGATCGTGCCGGGCGGCGTCATCCTCATCGTGCTCGCCGCGATCTACCTGGCGCGCGGGCTGACGCCGGACGTCGCGACGGTGATGCGCGGCATGAGCGCGGCGGTGGTGGGTCTCGTCGCGATCACCACGCTGCGCATGGCGCGCCCCGCGCTCGTGAGCGCACGCGCGCTCGGCATCGCCGGCCTGACGTTCGTCGCCGTCGGGCCGCTGCGGCTGAACACGCCGGCCGTGATCGTCGTGATGGCCCTTCTCGGTTTGTGGCTCAATCGCCCGGAGACCTCGAATGACTGATCTCCTCGTGATGACGTGGACGTTTCTCTGGCTCAGCCTCATCTGTGTCGGCGGTGGCCTCGGCGTCATTCCCGAGATGCAGCGCCAGGTCGTGCTTCGCCACGCCTGGGTGACGGCGACGGAATTCGTCGACGGCTACACGCTCGCGCAGCTGACTCCGGGACCGACGATGCTCGTCGTCGCGTTCGTCGGATATCGCGCGCATGGCCTGGCGGGTGCGGTGCTGGCGACGGCGGCGATGTTCCTCCCGACCTCGCTCATCGTCATCGTCGTGGCGGAGCGATGGCAGCGCTGGCGAGGGCATCGTTGGGCGATATCCGCCGAGCGGGCGCTACTGCCGATCGGCATCGGGCTGTCCGCGGCCGGCGCGTACACGCTCGCGCGCTCGGCGTTGCACGACGTCAAGACGCTTGCGGTGGCGCTCATCGCCGCGCTGGCGTTCTATCACGGCCGGACATCAGCGATCCTCGTGGTAGCGCTCGGCGGCGTGGCCGGGTGGCTCCTGCTGTAAACCCATGTGCCGGCGTTTCAAGGCGGCGGGCGCGCGCGCGTCGTGAGGTGAGCCGCGGCCGTCAGAACGCGAGCCGGACACCGCCGTGCGCGATGCGCGGCGCGCCGGTCGAGATCACGCCCTCGCTCGTGCGACCGACCGCGTAGGTCCGATTGAAGAGGTTTTCCGCGGCGACGAAGACCTCCATCCACTTCGTGACGGCCCTGGACGCGCTGAGGTCGACGGTGACGTAACTCCCGAGCGGCAGTGTGTTGAGGTCGTCCTCGAACTGCGCGCCGACGTAGCGCAGCGTGACGGCAGCTGCAAACAGCGCGGGGTTGTCGAACCGCGCGCTCAGCGTCGCGGTGTTCTCGGGCACCTGGGCCAGCCGCTTGCCCTCGAGCGCGGGTTGGACCGCCGCATCCAGCACGCGCGTGTCGCTATAGAGGTGACTCGCGATGATGTGCCAGTCACGCGCGGGTCGCAGGTCGAGCTCGGTCTCGACGCCGCGGATGCGCGCCAGGTCGATGTTCTGGCGCTGGCGACACAGTGTGCCGGCCGGGCAGTCGGGCAGGCGCAGCGTCTGCGTCGCATTGATGATGATGTCCTTGACCTCGTTCCAGTAGCCGGTGACCCGTGCCGTCAACGGTCCCCAGCGTTGCTGCACGCCGGCCTCGCCGCCGGTCAGCCGCTCGGGCTTGAGATGCTCGTTGGCGACGGTGACGTCGTTCCGCACGCGGAACGGCCGGTACAGCTCGTTGAGCGTCGGCACCCGGAAGTTCTGGTACGCCGACAGCCGGACGTCCGTGGTCGGCGTCGCGTGGATCAGCGCGGCCAGCCGCGGGCTCGGAATGATGCGCTCGATCTCGCCGAACGCATGGAAGGCCGGCACGCCGCTACCGGCGGCGGGGGGCGTTTCCGTGCGCTGGCCGTCATAGCTGAGCCAGTAGTCCCCGCGGATTCCGCCCGCCACTTCCAGGATCGGAAGTGGCGTCCACAGGTCCTCGACGTACGCGCCGGCGATGAGCTGCTGGCCGCCGGCCACGCGATTGCGGACGAACGCGCCGGCGTTGTACACGCGCTCGCGCGTTTCGCCCTGCACCCAGCGCACGTCGCCGCCCGCGCCGAGACGGTGCGTCTCCAAGCGGTGCGCCCACTGTAGCGAGCCGCCCGCGGACGTGGTCGGCACGCGCTGGTCGAGGGCGAGCGTTTCCGAATTACGGTCCTGCGCCTGGGTGGAGAACGTGCTCCGAAACTGCTGGACGTCGCCGAACAGCGCGAACGTCCATTCGTCGTCACCATCGCGGATGCGGCCGCCCGTCGCATAGGAGCCGGTGCCGGTACGGTTCAGCTGGAGCGGCGTGCCGTTCTCACGCTCCTCGTCGAAGTACGCGCCGGACGCCCAGAGCGACACGTCGGACGAGAGCACGCCCTCCACCCGCCCGTTCCGCGTCGTGTGCCGCGACGCGGCGTCGACGTCGATGGAGCCGCGGCGTGATTCCTTGACGATCTTGTAGCCGTCGGTGCCGTAGCGGTCGCCCTCGAGGCTGATGCGAAACGGGCCGTACACATCGCTGACGAGCAGGTCGACGTCGTAGGTGTCGTAGCTGCCGTAATAGCCTTGAAAGAAGGCCGCGCGGGCCATCGGCTTGCGCGTGATGACGTTGATCACGCCGCCCAGCGCGCCATTCCCCCAGACGCTCGAGCCGCCGCCGCGCACCACCTCGATCTGCTCGATCGACTGCATCGGCATGCGGCTCCAGTAGACCCAACCGCCGAAGGGGTCGTTCACGGGGATGCCGTCGACGAGCACCAGCACGCGACTGGCGCCGCTGGGGCCGATCCCACGCAGCGAGACACCCTGCGCGGTCGGATGCGTGACCACGCTCGACGAACGACGAAACAGGCTGAAGCCGGGCACCTGGCGCAGCAAGTCGTCGACCGTCTGGCTGGCCGATGCCTGGACGTCCTCGCGCGTGATCACCGTGACACTGGCCGGCGCATCCTCGACCTTCTGCTCGATGCGCGTGACCGTGACGACGACGGGCTCGAGCCGCGCCGGCTCCGACGGCTGCGCCGCCGCGCGCGCCGCGACGAGCAGGAGCGTCAGCACGACGCCGGCCCGGACGATCACGCGCGCGAACCTACACGCCGCGGCCGACATTGACAAGGCATGATGCACGCGCTAGGTTCTGGCGGCATTCGACCCTCATCATGTCCCGTCACGGCGGAGGACGAGCATGAATTCAACCCCCACGCGTCACGTGCTAACGCTCACCGTCATCGTCGCCGTGGTGCTCGCCACGCATTTCGTGGCCGCGCAGCCGTCGACCGCGCCGCCCACCTGGAAGCAGGGGCAGCCCAAAGAGATGGAGCAGTCCACGCTGTCGCCGATCGCGCAGCCGCCCGCGCCGAAGGCGGCGAGCGAGATCCCGATCAGCAAGATCCGCGTACCGCAGGGGTTCAAGGTCGAGCTGTGGGCGCACGGGATCAACAACGCCCGCGTGATGACGTGGGGCGACAAGGGCACGCTGTTCGTCTCGAGCCGCGTCGCGGGTAACGTCTACGCGATCATCGACAAGGGCGGCTCGCGCGAAGTGAAGACGATCGCCAAGGGGCTGAACCTGCCGAACGGCGTCGCGTTCAAGGACGGCACGCTGTACATCGCCGAGATTCATCGCATCACAAAGATGGAGGGCATCGAAGACCGGCTCGAGAGCCCGCCCGAGATGAAGGTGGTCTACGACACGCTGCCGAAAGACGCGCCGCACGGCTGGAAATATCTGGCGTTCGGCCCCGACGGCAAGCTCTACTTCAACATCGGCGCGCCGTGCAACATCTGTGTCCCGCCTGACACGCACGCGAACATCTCGCGGATCAACCCGGACGGGACGGGGTTCGAATACTGGGCGCACGGCGTACGCAACAGCGTCGGCTTCGACTGGCATCCGGTCACGAAGGAGCTGTATTTCGCCACGCACGCCCGTGACTGGCTCGGCGAGGACGTCCCGAGCGACCGCCTCGACGTCGCGCCGAAGAAAGGGCTGCACTTCGGCTTTCCGTATTGCCACCAGGGCGACATCCTCGACCCCGAGCTCGGTCGCGGCCGCGCGTGCGGCGAGTTCGCGGCACCGCTGCTGAAGACGGGCCCGCACGTCGCCGGCAACGGCGTCGAGTTCTACACGGGCTCGATGTTCCCCGCCGACTACAAGAACCGGATGTTCCTGGCGCAGCGCGGTTCGTGGAATCGCAGCCAGAAGAGCGGATTCCGCGTGATGATGGTCACGCTGCGCGCCGGCGACGTGCCGAAATACGAGCCGTTTGCCGAGGGCTGGCTCGAGGGAGAGCAGATCTGGGGCCGCCCGGTGTACACGCGCCAGATGAAGGACGGGTCGCTGCTCATCTCGGACGACTACGCCGGCGCGATCTATCGAGTCAGCTACGGCCGTTGATCGAATTGTCGTCGTCGCGCTGATCGCGGCGCTTTGCGTCCCTTGTGCGGCGCTCGGCGCGGACGTCGAAGCCGGCCGGCGCAACGCACAGGCGTGTTTCGCGTGCCACGGACCGGACGGCCACTCGACCAACCCGACGGTGCCATCGCTGGCCGGGCAGGTCGCGACGTACATCCATTGGCAGCTCCTGCTCTACCGCGACAAGCGGCGGGCCGATCCGCAGATGGGGCCGATCGCAGCCGCGCTCAGCGACACCGACATAGCCGATCTCGCCGCATTCTTCGCCGCCCAGCGTCCCGCCACGCCGCCCGACCGCGCGGTCGACGCCACCGCCAGCGAGGCAGGCCGACGGGTCGCCGAGGGCTATCACTGCAACGACTGCCATGGACGCAATTTCGAGGGCCGGGATTACGCACCGCGCCTGCGCGGCCTGTCTCGCGAGTACATCGTCGCGCAGATGCGAGGCTTCAAGGCACGCACGCGCGGCGACCTCGATGGCGCGATGACGCAGGCGGCTCAACCGGTCGCGGACGCGGACATCGACCCGCTCGCGGATTACATCGGCGCGCTGCGCTAATTGATCGGCTAGTGCCGACCGCGCGTTCGGCGCGCTGCGCCGAGCGCGTCGTGGCATGGCACTTCTGTCCGGCATGAGGTTTAGCGCTTGCTTGGTCGCGATGGCGGTCGTCGCGGGGCCGCTCTGCGCGCAGGCGGAGCAACCCTCCACCGCCGTCGCACCATCCGTCGCGGGCACCTGGGTGGGCGCCGCGTCGGAGTACTACGCATTTACTCGGGACCTGCGGGCGCGACAGTCAGGCTGGATCTGCGGCCCGACGGAACATTCACCAAGACCTGGGAAGCGGCGCGCGCCAGTGGAGGACATCCGGGACGTGGCGTACGAAAGGCCGCAGCGTGGGGCTCGAGTCAGCCGATCGCTCGCACGCGCGACTGACGCTGCGTCACAGGGGCGGCGACCTGTACGGGGTTGCCGTGGAGCCGCTGCCCAGCGGTCGCATGACGACGACCTCGATCGATCTCCACTCGGTGAGCTGAGTGCGGCACCTGGTCACGGCCGTCATGCTTGGCTTGTTACTCGGCGCGTGCGTATCGCCGCACGGCAAGAGCGTCTACGACAAGACCGGCATCACCGCGTCCGAAAAAGATGCCGACGAGGCTCGCTGCACCCAGGCCGCGACTCGATAATCCGTCCGCGCCGCGTGGATCCGCGTACCTCGCCGTCGACCGCGAAGTCGTCGACCGGTGCGTGCAGGCGCGCGGCTATCGCGTCACCGCGCCGAAGTAGCCGAGACCCGAGGATCGAGCATCTCAGGATTGAGGATCGCGACGGCTACGCCGGCGCGGTTCCGAGCGTTGGGGGGTTTGGGGGCCATTTCGGGGCCCCCGACGTCGAGCATCTCAGGATTGAGGATCGCGACGGCTACGCCGGCGCGGTTCCGAGCGTTGGGGGGTTTGGGGGCCATTTCGGGGCCCCCATGTTCTTAAGAAGGCTGGGGCAATGGGCGGCGCCAGAAGAAGATGCGCGAGATCGGGTGCGTCGCCAGGTACTTCTGCGCCGACTCCATATACAGGTAGAGGACCGGCGTGATGTAGAGCGTCAGCAACTGCGAGACGACGAGCCCGCCGACGACGGCGAGCCCGAGCGGGCGGCGCGCATCGGCACCGGCGCCGATGCCGAGCGCGATCGGCAGCGTGCCGAGCAGCGCGGCCATCGTGGTCATCATGATCGGACGGAACCGCAGCAGACAACCCTGATAGATGGCCTCGCGCGGCGTCATGCCGCCCCGCTCGGCCTCGATCGCGAAGTCGATCATCATGATCGCGTTCTTCTTCACGATGCCGATGAGCATGATCATGCCGACGAAGCCGTAGACGTTGAGCTCCATGCCGAACAGCGACAACGTCACCAGCGCGCCCGCACCGGCCGACGGCAGCCCGGACAGAATCGTGAGCGGATGGATGAAGCTCTCATACAGCACGCCCAGCACGAGGTAGATGACGAGGATCGTGATGAGCAGCAGCACACCCTGGCCCTGAAGCGAAGCCTGGAACGCCTGGGCCGTGCCCTGGAACGTTCCGGTCACCGTGGCGGGTACGCGAAGCTCGCGCTGCACCCGCTCGACCTCGGCGACCGCTTGCGACAGCGACACGTCCGGGCGTGTATTGAACGAGAGCGTCACCGCCGGCAGCTGACCGAGGTGGTTCACGGTCAGGGGGCCGACGCCCGGCGTCATCGTCGCCAGTGACGCCAGCGGCACGAGGGTGCCTCGAGTGTTGCGCACGTACAGCAGTCCGAGCGCCGTCGGATCACGCTGGAACTGCGGATCGACCTCGAGGATGACCCAGTACTGGTTCGACGGCGTGTAGATGGTCGAGACCTGCTTGGCGCCGTACGCGGCGCCGAGCGCGCTTTCGATCTGGTCAGCGCTGACCTCCAGCGTGGATGCCTTGTTGCGGTCGATTTCGACCGTGAGCTGCGGACTCGTGATCTGCAGATCGGAGTTGACGTCTTGCAGGCCCGGCAGCTGGCGCAGCTTGTCGTAGATGAGCGGCGCCCAGTGATAGAGCTCCTGGGTGTCCGTGTCCTGCAGCGTGTACTGATAGACGGCCTTCGTGAGCTGGCCGCCGATCCGAATCGTCGGCAGGATCTGCGGGTACACGCGGATGCCGGGGACGGTCGCGAGCTTCGGGCGCAGGCGTTCGATGATCTTCTCGGCGTGCGGCCGCTCGTCGCGCGGCTTGAGCAGTGAGAAGACGCGGCCGTTGTTCAGCACGACGCTCGAGCCGGAGGCGCCGATGAACGACATGCTCTGCTGCACGGCCGGATCGGCGCGGATGATGTCGGCCACCGCCCGCTGCTTGTCCACCATGGCGTCGAAGGAGATGTCCTGGGCCGTCTCCGTGAACGCGAAGATCGAGCCGTTGTCTTCGGTCGGAATGAAGCCTTTGGGAATCTTGTAGAACAGCCACGCGGTGACGCCGAAGGTGAGCAACAACACCACCATCGTGGTGCGACGGTGGGCGAGCGTCCACTTGAGCGTCGTGTCATACGCGTGCAGCATGCCGTCGAAGAACCGCTCGGAGGCGTTGTACAGGCGATTGTGTCCCGCGTGCGGCGGCTTGAGAAACCGGCTGCAAAGCATCGGCGTGAGCGTGAGCGATACGACGCCCGACACGAGGACCGCGGCGCCGATCGTGATCGCGAACTCGTGCAGGAGCCGGCCGACCACCCCGCCCATGAACAGCACGGGGATGAAGACCGCGGCCAGCGACAAGGTCATCGAGAGAATCGTGAAGCCGATCTCCCGCGCGCCTTCGAGCGCGGCGGTCATCCGGTCCTCGCCGTGCTCCATGTGGCGCACGATGTTCTCGAGCATGACGACGGCGTCGTCGACGACGAAGCCAACGCACAGCGTGAGCGCCATCAGCGAAATGATGTCGATCGTGTAGCCCAGCGCGTACATGATCGCGAACGTGCCGACGATCGACAGCGGCACCGCCAGGCTCGGAATGATGGTGGCTGAGACGTTGCGCAGGAACAGGAAGATCACCATCACCACGAGCGCGATCGTGAGCAGCAGCGTGAACTGCACGTCGTGCACCGACTCGCGGATGGCCACCGAGCGGTCGTACACGACGTTGAGATTGACGGCCGCCGGCAGCTGCTGCCGGAACACCGGCAGAAGCTTGCGGATGGCGTCGACGACCTCGATCGTGTTCGTTCCCGGCTGACGCTGCACCGCCAACACCACGGCGCGCTCGCCGTTGAACCAGCCGGCGACCTTGTCGGTCTGCACGCCGTCCACGACGCGGCCGAGCTCTTCCAGGCGCACCGGCGAGCCGTTCCGATACGCCACGATGATGGGCCGGTACGCGGCGGCGTCCGTCAGCTGGCCGGTGGCCTGAACGTTGTACGCCTGCGTCGGCCCCCACAGCGTGCCCGTCGGCTTGTTCACGTTCGCGCGCGCCACGGCGCCCTCGACCTCGTCGAGGCCGATACCGCGCGCCGCCAGCGCGCGAGGATCCACCTGTACCCGCACCGCGTACTTCTGCGAGCCGAAGATCGTCACCTGCGCAACGCCCGAGATCGTCGAGATCCGCTGGGCGAGGAAGGTCTGCGCGTATTCGTCCACCGTATAGAGCGGCAGCGTCGGCGAGCTCAACGACATATAGAGGACGGGCTGATCCGCGGGATTGACCTTCTGATAGATGGGCGGCGTCGGCATCCCGGGCGGCAGCAGCGTGGCCGCCTTGGCGATCGCGGCCTGCACATCCTGCCCCGCGGCGTCGATGTTGCGGTCCAGCGTGAACTGAATCGTGATGTTCGTCACGCCGAGCGCGCTCGTGGACGTCATCGAATCGATGCCGGCGATCGTGGTGAACTGGCGTTCGAGCGGCGTGGCCACCGCCGACGCCATCGTCTCCGGCGTCGCGCCCGGAAGATTCGCGATCACCTGAATCGTCGGGAAGTCGACGTTCGGCAGATCGTTGACGGGCAGCTTCTGGTACGCCATCACGCCGAAGATGAGGACGGCCGCCATCAGCAGCGTGGTCAGAACGGGACGACGGATGAACAGCTGGGTGTTCACGACGGGCTCACGACGCCTTTGCCGGCTTGATCTCCACGCGTGCGCCGGGCACGAGCCGCAGCTGGCCGTCCGTGACGACGTGCTCGCCGGCGGTCAGCCCCTTGGTGATGATCGTGTCTGTGGAGAGTCGACGGCCGAGCTCGACCGGACGCGGCTGCACCGTGGCATCCGGCTTCACCACGAAGACATACGAGCCCTGCTGGCCCGGCTGCACCGCCTGCGACGGCACGACGATGGCCGACTCGGTCGTCAGTGTGAGAACGACTTCCACGTACTGTCCGGGCCAGAGCACGTTCTCCGCGTTGTCGAAGGTGCCCTTGAGCTGGATGGTGCCCGTCGTAGGATCCACCGTGTTGTTCACGAAGGTCAGCCGTCCGACCGTCGGCTTCCCCGCGCCCGGCGGCGTCGCGCGCACCGCCAGGGGGCCGGCGGCCATGTACTGCTTGATCGCGGCCAGATGCTGCTGCGGCACGGTGAACGAGACGTAGATCGGGTGGACCTGCGCGATGACGACCATCGGGTTGTCGTCGTTGGCCTTCACGACGTTTCCCGCCTGCAGCATCAGGTTGCCGGTGCGGCCGGACATCGGCGCGCGGATGGTCGTATAACCGAGATTGAGCTTCGCGGTCTCGACAATGGCCTCGTCCGCGCGGATGACGGCGCGTGCGTTCTCGACCCCGGCCTGCGCCGCCTGCGCCGCCGCACGCGAGTTCTCGACAGCGGCGCGATCCGCCTGCACGGTCGCCTCGAGCGCGGACAGGTTGGTGCGGAACTGATCGTACTGCTCGCGCGCCACGAGCTCCTTGTCGACGAGCGTCTTGTAGCGTTTCTCCTGCACGCGGGCATTCTCGAGCTGCGCCTGATCGCGCTCGACATTGGCGATCGCCTGCTGCACCTCGGCCTGCCGCTGGGCGAATGCGGCTTCGGCCTGGCGTATCTGCGCGGTGTCGCGCCCGACGTTCGCCTGCGCCTGCGCCAGCGCGGCCTCGAACGGGCGCGGATCGATCGTGAAGAGCAGCTGGCCGGCGCTGACGTCCTGACCTTCGGCGAAATTCACCTTCATCACCTGACCCGACACCTGGGACTTCACGCCGACCGTCGTCAGCGCCTGCACGGTGCCGATGACGCCGACGTCGAGCGGCACGTCGCGGCGGACGG